>DIHT01000064.1:9417-153900 GCA_002420305.1 Akkermansiaceae bacterium UBA5689
TGGGGGTGGGGGTGGGGAGGGTCCGCAGGCGCACTATCCAACTGAAGTAGCGGTGTCCGCACCCAAATCCCGCAGAATTACTGACGCGAACCTGACCCCGGAAATCGAGCTCACCTCAGGGTGATCTCGGCAACCATCGGACAATGTTCCTAATTTCAGTATACTAATGAAATCAGCAACATTCCGCTATACCAAAATGGGCTTGGGTAACACTTACAGATTAGGGGAAGTGGTGGGACCAGCGCGAGAACCGCACGTAATGGAGCGGGCCTCCGGTCAGGCCCTCTTGGTTCAGGCGCCGACCTCGGACCCATGGTCAAAAATACATGACAATAGGATCGGAGCTCAAGACCCATAGAGAGTCTGCCTACTTAGCCGCCTCCAAGCGTTTCACATTAGAAATCAACTCCTTGGATCGCTTGGAAAGATCGGTCTCCTTGAAGTCAGGATTGGCCATGGGATACCAGAGGGTGGCGTAGTAGTCCCGGAGGGATTGATCCTTGAAGACGTAGCCGTGCGCTGCGTAGGGGAAATTCCGGAGTTTTCTCAGTTCCGAGCGCGTCATCCCAGCCGGAGACTTTTTCTCTACCTGATCCATGATGAACAGTTCGCGGTCACGCAGCACGACCTGCAGGTCCTGGGTAGGCGCGAAGTTCTTGAGGTCCCATTCAATAACGATCTGCTCTCCCTTGCTGCTTACCTTGTATCCGCCCGGGGTGATGGTCCCTGCCATTGTTGCGTCACGGGGCTTGTCATCGACTGGAAGGATGTAGCGTCCATCATCAAGAATGACGGTAAGCCACGACCTCCCGATTTTGCCGTTATGCCACAGGCCGCCGGTTTTCAAAATATAGTCGAGAAAGTTGTCCCCGGCACTACTCGTGTAAGCCAGTTTATAGGTATTGCGGACTTTTCGGGTTGCTCCGCCTGGGAAATGCATGGGCCATGTATAGGCGACCTTGTAATCCGACCCGAGCAGATCAGGATTGACGGTTGGCTTTCCCTCGGTCACTCGAACCGCCTTTCCGTCAACTGCCGCGGTAAATTTCCATACGAGTGGCTTGCCTACAGCTACTGGTTGCTCGTCCGTCGGCAAAACCGCGTTGAAGTCACCATTCTCCTCGTCACCCATCGTAAAGAAGGGCATCCCCATCATGATTGTGACCGGATCACTGGACATGTTCTCGAAGACAAAATCGCAGGTGTAGAGCCATGAGGCGCTTGAGGCCTCACTCCGGATCGTAATGTGCTCTGAGGCCATGCGAATCTCCTTGGTGTGCACCGGATAGGGGCTGGCTGCAGTTCCCCCAAAGGCTGTGTCATTCCCAGCTGACGGGAGACCGAGGAACGCTGACAGGGCAATGACGGAGAGGATGATTCGGGGTATACGCATATTGCTGTTTCTGGTCACGAGTTCTGCCGAGAGTCTTTTAGTCATAATCCTCGGTGTCCTTGGGAAAAGTTGCCATCCGGCCCGAGAAGCAAGGGGTCTGCTAGATTCCATTACCAGAATGTCTTACGGAATGGAAGCACAGGGGGCCGGGGCAGCCCCTTTCCAGCCCTGGAACCTAGACTCTCAAACCCCGCCAAGAACCTTGATCCTTCGCATCCAAGTGACGACCCCATTCTGCCAGGCCTCCCACATCGGCCCCTTGTATCCATTTAAGCCGTGCCCTCCACTCGGCAGCTCGAGATACTCAGACTCCACGCCCGCAGACCTGAGTGCCTCATGAAAAAGGCGACTGTTGAGCGGTGGAACCGGCCCGTCATCCTTTGCATGGGCAAGATAGCAGGGTGGGGTGGTTTGAGTCACCTGCTTCTCGTTGGAGTAGAGCTCAACTTGATCCTTTGGAGGGTCCGCCCCTAGCAGGTTTCGGCGAGACCCGCCATGGGTTCCGGCCCCCATGGTAATTACGGGATAGATAAGGATGCCGAAATCTGGTCGACAACTGGTTCGTCCCTCCGGCGAGGAGGCCTTTGGGTCCCCCTGATCGAAATGTGTCACCGCGGTAGAGGCAAGATGACCTCCAGCAGAGAACCCCATGACTCCAAGCCGGTTGGGATCACAGCCCCACTCCTTGAGCCCTCGCGTCCGCACAATTCTGAGAGCCCGCTGGATATCGAGTAAAGGAACCGACGAACGCCCACGCGGAAGGCGATACCGCAAGACTACCCCGGTGATACCGTGTTCATTGAGCCACTTAGCTATCCCATGCCCCTCGGGTCCGATCACGACCCCTCCATATCCTCCCCCCGGACAGATGACGATCACAGCTCCATTGGGCTTTGTCGGCCTATGGACCGTCATTACTGCGTTTTTAGTATCGAAGGTGCCGTCACCATTCGGAGCCTTATCCTCCACCCAAAGGGGCACAGTGATCGGCTCGGATGCCGAGCTTTCTGGAGCGGCTGAAAGACCCCAACAGGGTGACAGAACGATCAGGCTGATAACTATCGAGGCTAACTTCATGATCTCTCTGGTTACCACGAGTCCTTCCGGAAGCAAGGCGACACCGCTACAGTCTTTCGAGCTTGGAGACCCCTCTCTGATTCCTGTATATCTCTCTCGTGAAGGCTATGAAGCGAACAGGGGGAGGGTTGTACGTGCTGCTGGCGGTTCTTGCTGGGACCGCAGAACTGCCCGCGAAAGAGGACTCCTGGTGGCAATTCCGGGGCCCCGCTGGAAACGGCCATAGCGACTCAAAAAACCTACCAGTGGAATGGACCGAAAGCGATATCACGTGGAAAACTCAGATTCATGACCGGGGCTGGTCCTCTCCGGTGGTCTGGGGCAACCAAGTCTGGATTACAACCGCCACCAAGGACGGAGCAAATCTCTTCGCCGTCTGTGTCGATACGGATACCGGCAAGATCATCCATGACATCCATGTCTTTGATGTGACTTCTGCGATGTTAATCACCTCCGCGAACACTTATGCGACCCCGACCTGCGCCATTGAGGAAGGCCGGGTTTACGTCCACTACGGCACCTATGGAACGGCATGCATTGATACGCGCACCGGAGCCATTCTCTGGAAGAGACGAGACCTGAAGTGTGATCACGAGAAAGGCGCTGGGCCGGCAAGCTCTCCGACTCTGGTCGGGGATTACCTCGTTTTCCATGTCGATGGCAGGGATGTGCAATACGTAATTGCCCTCCGAAAATTAACTGGCGAGACCGCGTGGAAAACCGACCGCTCTCTCGACTACAGCGCGATCCCGGTTCATCACCGAAAAGCCTATGGCATGCCTGTCCTGATTCCCCGTGGCAAGAAGACCCAACTCGTCGGAGTCGGGGGCAGGGGGCTTTTTTCCTATGACCCGGTCACGGGAAAGGAATTATGGAAAATGAGACACCGCGGTTGGTCAATTGCACCCCGGCCAGTTTATGGCGACGGCCTCCTGTTTGCTCTGATTGATCGGGACGATCCGGAACTCTGGGCGATCCGACCCGATGGAAGCGGCGATGTAACTGATTCCCATATTGTGTGGCGGGAAACCAAGCGCATGCCCGAAAGATCCTCACCTCTCTTTGTCAACGGGCTCCTTTTCGTGGTCACCCGAAATGGAATCGCGAGCTGCCTTGAAGGCCCCACCGGCAAAGTGTGCTGGCAAAATCGACTGAAGGGCGCCTATTCCGCATCGCCCATCTATGCGAACGGTCTCATTTATTTCTTCAGCGAAGATTCTGTCTGCACAGTGATCTCAGCGAGCAGTGACTTCAATATCGTCAGTACAAACTCTCTTAACGAAGAGCAATTGATGGCGACCCCCGCCGTCGTTGACAGCAGCGCCTTTATCATTCGCACCAACCAGCACCTCTTCCGCCTGTCGGGCCGTGGCCATCCTGAGATAAAGGAGAAGTCGACAGACTAACGCGAGAGTTTCTCCTCCAGCCATTCCGCAACCACTCCGCGCCCCTTGGTCAGCGTTATAAACAAGGCTTAGGTTTGTAACCCTCCGAACCGGTTCCGGGGGTTAAGATTATTGCGGAGTTTTGATTCGTGGAAATGCCGCCCGCCTTAGGCGTCCGTAAGTTCTGTCGTGTCAGCAGGCAAAAGGTCTTCTTTCGGTGTGGCTGATACATCCGCGCGAGGATTTCCGCATATCTTATTGGGAGACGAATCAGCCTCCTCTTGCACTACGAGAACATCACCCCCGGACATCATGAGCGAACAATGGTATATTAAAGGAGAAGGGGACGAGAAGATTGGCCCATACACTGCCGAGCAGATGCAACGCTACGCACTCGTCGGAAGCCTCGCTCTAGAAGATCTTGTTTGGACCGAAAGGGTTGACTCATGGATCCCTGCATCCTCGGTAGAGGGGTTATTTCCAATAGCTCAGCGCGACACCCCTACCCGGAGCATCACCTCTCCCAGCGCAACGCCATCTACAGTTCTGCATCCGGCATACCATACCACGGCCCGAGCCCTGTGGCTTATTCACCTCGGCTCCCTTGTTGGATTCCTCGCCGTAGTTTTACAGATCTTCATCTCGCTGATCGGCCCGAAACTGTCACCTGACGCTCTCCCTTTCATCGGTCACCTCTCTGCCTCTCTTGTTGGGGGGGCGTCCTCTTCTTCCTGATTAAGCTGATCGGTTACTGTATGGGGTTTGGAGCGCCCCGCGATGGGGCCGCGCGGGCATACCTTGGAGCGGCTCTTGCTATTCAAGTACTCCCCTTGATCACGGCAGTGATTGGAGCCTCCGCATTCCTCACGCTTGCCACGGATAACGACCTCGGATTTCTTGGGGATTTCCTCTTGCTTGGTGGTGTTTTGTGGGCGTTGGCGTTCTTTATTTCCCTGACCATCCTGCAACCGATTGCTGGCATGATTAATTTGGTTCTCATGGGGGGCTACCTAAAGAGAGTGTCCCTCTCTTTGGGGTTGCCTGCAGCCGACGCCACTTCACTTATGAAAAGGATCTGGTGGAAATTCGGCACCCTAGGATTCACAGTTGCCAATCTCCTTTTGGAAACGATTATTGGCCTCGGAATCAATTCCCTTCTCGCTTTGCTGGGGGGGCTTGCCTTTTGCCTTCAGTATCTTGTGGCGTATTTCCATTACCTTGGGCTCCTGTCGAGCACCCGGTCCTCTATCTTCTTTCAGCAGAATCAAGGCCGTCACCGCTAACGACTGACCACGAGTGGCTTATGGTCTCCACGCGAGTTTTGCGTGCGACTCCTTTCGGGGAAGACCAATAGGGCGGACTGCGGGGGATCCGCATGGGTTAGGTTTGCGATTGCCTCGGGAGGGCAGAAGGGCTAGGAGTTGTTTGATTATGAAGCGTATTGCAAAAGTACTTGTCCTTGTCGGCGCTGTCTCCATGGCCGCATTTTCCTTCAGCTCCTGTGCGAGCACTGCTGCCTCCTGCTGCGGCTCCGATGGATCTTGCTGTGCCGCTGAGAGCGCCAAGTAAGGATAATTAAAGGGAACCTCCGCCGGCTCAAGCCCCGGAGTGCACGCCCGCACTTTTTACCAAGCGGATTGCCCGCTCCGGATATGGAGTAGGTAATCCGCTTTTTTGTGCCGTCGAGGGATCCGTTAATCCCCGACGCCTTTGAGGATATCCGCGGCCGCGATTCTCCCAGCCTTGACTTTCTCCATGTCGAGGGGCTGTCCAGTCGGGACAAAAATAAGCGCATTAAGAAAATCCATAATACCCTTCGCCTCTACCCATGAAAGCTCGGCCGCTTCGAGGGCAGTAGTATTGTCGTTACTGCGGAGCGAAGCATCCGCCCCTGCCTCCACGAGAAGCTTGACGACTTCTACCTCACCCAAGAAGGCGGCCGTCATTAGAGGGGTGGAACCGTCCTTGTTCTTGCAATCAAGGTCAGCTTCGGCCGCAATCAGGATCTTGGCAATCTCGGACCGACCAAAGGTCGCCGTCACTTGAAGGAGGGTGTTTCCATCTTTATCCTCACCGTTTACATCTCCTCCTTTGTCAAGATAGGCGCGCAGGGAGGCAGCGTCTCCCCCCACGATGAAACTAATGGCCACATCCGCAGCGCTCCCTCCTTGTTGCTCCAGATTGGCGTCCTTCTCATCCCTTGAGTCAGATGACACCACCTGCACAATGCCAGCCTCCTCAATTTTGATGATGGTAACAATTTCCTGATCTCCAGTTTCCTTAGTGATGGTGAGTTTGTCGTCCGCCACTGGCGCAGGGGAGGAGAAATCCAACAGATCCTCCCCTCCATCCTCCGAAATAAGGGTAATGGTTAACTCATCGACCTCATACCTGCCCTTTTCATCTGAGCCCCCTGAGGTGGTGGCCACGCCATCCACAACCGACCCACTCTGCCAGGTTCCATTCCCATAGAACTGTCCGAAACCAGTCTCCGCCCCGACGCCAATATACACCCGCTTGTTCTTAATGAACTCAGCAAGACTTATTTCCTCGACGATCACCTGGGGAGTCCCCGGAGCGACTTCGGGGCTGACAGGGACTTCGTTGCCACTTCCTACAGCCTTCTTTTTCTCCCCACAGCCACTCAAAGCGACCAGGAGAATAACCATTAGACCTTTTCTCATAGAAAAGGTCTACCGGAACCCAACTCCCCAATCCAAGGACCAAATTGCGTTTAATGAGTCACCAAGAGATGGAATCAAGGCAGCACTTCTCCCTCCGGCGCCGATTCTAGCCTTGGCACCGCCTCCTGACGGCATTAGATAATTTCCGAGAGGACTATTTCTTTATGGGAGAATTCAAATCACCGGAAACCGTGGAAGCGGAAACAATGCTCGCCAAAGCCGTCGCTATCATGAAGGCCGACGGCAATGTCGATGAGAGTGAGCTATCCGTCCTGCGGGATATCGCCTCCCGACTCGGAATCGGGGAAGGGGACATCGACACGATCCTCAATGATCCTGAGGGCGCGGAGAACTCCCTGCCCACAGATCCTTTCAAACGCGCGCTCTTCCTCGTTTTCATGGCCTCTGCTGTCTGGGCAGATGGCAAAGCCGATGACGCCGAAAAACAACTTCTCTCCGAGATTGGTCGTTCGCTGGACTACAGCTCGGAGCAGATTGAGGCTGCCGCAACTGCGGTCTCCACTGCACAGCAGGCAGAGGGAGGCGAGCTTGACCCAGCACTCATTGCGGTGCAGATCGCATCGCATTTCGGTTAATCCGATGTAGAGGGCCCGAGCGTTCCAGGGCTAAGTTCTCGCGGCAGGTTTTGGTCCGCTCGGGCCGGCCGGGGGATGTCACAATTCTTCAAAACCAGTCCTTATGAGTGGAGCACACCGTTTGCTCCCTCGAGAAGCAGGCACCTAATCGGCAACAAAGACAAAACCTGGTCTGCTTACCGAGGCCGCCCGAACTTAATCCAGATTGCGCAGAGCAATCGTAATCAGGGTCATGTAGGCACCCATGGAACCGGCAATGGTGAAAGCTTTGCGCCACGGGACGTAACAAAAGCGATAGAGCAGGGGGGCGAGAGGCAAAACGAAAACCAGCAAGGCCACGATGGGCGGGATAAAGTCCCCGCCGACAAGAAGCCTGCACAGAACACATTGCGGCCAAAAGATGATCGCTACCTTGGGATTAAGTAAGGTGAAGAACATCGCAGACCGCGAGCCCCCCGGCTCCCAGTCTGCCTCATGCCTCGCAAAGATGAACATCAGGACGGTTAAAATAACCAGGTCGAGCAGAGGGGAGGTAACGAAATATTCCATCTCGATGAAAAGGTAGGGATGTCCTTAAGGCGCTTCCCTTATTCCAGCCCAGATGGCCTTGATGGTCTCTTCCTGCCGCTTGCCTCGCGGAGGATTCATACTCGCGCTGTAGTGCTCAAAGCGGCGCAACGGCAGCTGAAAGAATCCGTTGGGGTCGTTTTTACGGACCCAGCGGTATGCGTAACGTAGCCAATCATTCCGGTAGCCTTCGGGCTGTTTCATGAACCAATTGATCTCATCCCAGCCCCAGACATGGATTGGAGCACCGGATCGGTATTCTCCCGCGTGGTCAGAAGGGCCAAAATTATCAATTTCGACAATATAGGGGAGGGAGGCGCATTGCCATCCGCTTAGCGTCAAGCCACCCTTGCTACGACCATAAATCGAGTCGCTATAGCCCTTTTCTAATACGGCCTCATACGGCTTCCCCGCGAGAGCCTTGGGCCGACAGGGAAACGAGTGAAAATCAAACATTAGTTTCCCCTCGTGCACGATCCCGCCACTGGGAACATGAGCATCGATGAGGACCAAGTGACGGCGGGCTTTCACCCTGGCGTAGGTCCGGATGCGCGATAGTAGATCACGCCAATGGCGGTGGTCACGGTCCCAATCATCCATAAGTGCAACCTGTCCGATATGAATCCCCTCCAACCCGAGATCGATCCAGCGCTTCGCAACATAAAAGAACCACATCCTGGTCTCCAGACGGCTCATATCCGGCACCGATGCGTCTTTATACCAGTGGTTATGGCGGTGCCGGAACCCATAGAGCATCTTTTTGTATTGGAAGTTTCTCACCTCTACCGGCAAACCAAACTCTCGGAACACTTCCACCGGGATTGCGATCTTATCGACATCCGTAGTCACCACCTCGAAAATTGCTCCCTGCAGGACAAGATCAGGATCCATCTCATGCAGTTTCTTTACAAAGGGTCGGGCCCTTTCAATCAGTTCATCGATCGTGGACTCTTTACCCCACATCCAGATGACTCTACCGGCAAACTTGACGCCGGTGTTTTGCATCATTCGCAAGTCATCCTCGGAGGTCAAATGAAGCAGTGATGCGACTGTTGCGCTTCGGGAGAGATAGTTCTCAAGCACTTCCCGACTGATCTGGCCATTGAAATGATAATCCGTATCTTTGGCAATTGTCTCAGTCTCGGGCTCTTGAGCTACAGCGACCGTAAAGAGGATCAAGGCCCATCCAGCTGACCATAAGGTTTCTATTCTGAAACGGGGTGCAAAGAACATCATGAAGCGACTCCTTTCTGTCTCTTGAGTCCCTGCACCGCAAGGCTAACCCGCAAAAGAAACGAGGCAGCTTCATCGCAGGAGTGAGATCGCTAAAGCCTTGAGTCTAGAGTATTGTGTTATGCAGAACCTTGGATCTCACTCCTACGATTGACTGCCTGTTACTCATACAACCGCGACCCCCTCAGCCAATTTTCAAATTAGTGAAATTTATTTTCCGGGTATGTTGTGACACCATGTGACCCAGTAGTTCCCGAGGATGAGGCTCGAAAAAAAGCAACCTCGACGTCCGGACAAAACCAAGGAGCTACCTCGTTAGAGTGAAATATCTGAAGCCTAGGTTGTAGTGTTTTTTTGAGCAGAAACTGAATCTCACTCCTTCGATTCATTGCCTGTTCCTGAAATAACCACCCAAGGTGGTGCGATTTTCAAAATTGTGAAAATTAGCATTTCCCTTCTAAGATCTGAACAACTGTAAACACTTGATTGGTGACCAATGAAACGTTCCGCTTACACAGGAATCCTTGTTCTCATTAATTCCCTTCTTCTTCTCACTCTTTTAGGAGTGGTGCCGTTTGCATGGATTCTCCGCGATGGACTGGGCCCCAACTCGGTCACGAGCAACGGATTGGATGCATTGGCTCGTGCCTTCACGACTCTCTATGCAGGTCCCGCCCTCCTCTGCCTATGTGGCCTGCACTTTCTCGTGCGTCACATCCTCCACAAACAAGCGGGTAGGGGGAGCAAGGTCGGCTCTTCCGTCTTGATTCTGGCATCCGGCCTTCTGTTTGGCGGTATCACGCTTGCCCTTATTGGGTTAGCGTTTGATTAAAGATGCCGGATCATGAGCCCAAGGATCAGAGCACGGCAACAATCCCTTCTTTAGCTGCTTCGGCCTCGCAGACAGAACAGGCACCAGCGCGTTAACCTATCGAAAGTTTCACTCTCAGGCTAGCGTACGATAGTCCCCGTCGCGCCTTGTTTTTCCTTCGGCGTCCATCCTTTCGAGCAGAGGCATGATCACACGGCGACTGGTTTCCAGGTGCTGCCGAAGATCGCTGGCGGTTGCTCGGCCATGCTGATCCAGAAAGGCGAGAACCTGCTCAGAGGCTTTTTTGTGGACGTCGGCAAGAATAACAACCTTCTCACTCAACTCGACGGCCAATCCGCTCCTAACAAGAAAGGAGAGGGCGCGCCTTGAATTTCCACATACACACAACTCGGCACGGCCCGGCGGGTTCATCGGGTGACTCTTCAAGGCCTCTTGGATATGGTCAGCAGCTTGCCGCACCTCAGCTTCGAGGGTCGGCGTAAAGGAATCATTGGCAATATACGTGCCATGCTGGGACACCTGTCGATCCTTCAGACTCTCAAGGAGGGCGTCAAATATTGCCGGATCGGGAAGAAGCTGAATAATACCCAGTCGAAGGTCCTCGAGGGATAACCCGGGAAGATCGGGATGCTTCTTATGGTAGGCACCCACTAGATTACAGGCACGATCAAGAACAGATTCCCACCAGGAGAGATCACAGAGATAAGAAGAAATCTTACCGATCCTCTCAGCGGCCAGCATTTCCTCCACCGTAGTATCTACCTCCTGTTCTGAATACTTGAACCGTGAGGCCTCCTCAGCAAAATCAACCAGGCGGTCTCGCTCGATCACGGATGCTAGCAGAAGCGAAAGATCCTCAAGACCATCAGCACGGGTTCTGAGAAAGCGAATTTGTTCCTCGGTTCCTATTCTTTTTCGACTGGCAGCGGCATCGAGAATTACTCCTCCTCCAAGGGTTGCCTCACCCGACCAGTCCCGAAGAACAAGGCGATCCCCAACCATCATCGCGTGTGGCTCATCCAGTCGGAGCTGTGCGAGTGCTACCTCCCCCGGAGATAACGACTTTTGCTCTATGAGGAACATACGGGCACCTATAACTCCTGAGCCATGGTGCACCCTCACCCTTCTTCCTGAGGGAAGGTCGCGCTTTGTCCCTAGTTGCCCCGGAATAGTCCGCTCCATTCTTGTGACCTGGATGTTAATGGTGTCATGGGGTGGCGGGGCCCCTACAGCGGTTAGAAGGGTTCCTCTTCGAACCCCCGATCGTTCCCTTGTCCCAACGTGGAGATCGGGAACACTGAGTGCAGTCCGCATACCGGGCTCAGCTCGCTCGACCGCGGCACTATGATTCTGAATAGCGCGGACATGGGTGCTGAGTCCAGATGGTTGAAGGGTGAGTTGATCTCCAACATCCAAGGCGCCTCCCGAAAGTGTTCCGGTAACGACCGTTCCTATTCCTTTCACTGAAAAGGCCCGGTCTACTGGGAGAAGTGGCTTGCCGAAGTTCGGGGCGGAAGGAGCGGTGGCGAGCTGAGTGCTCAAAGCCTCACGAAGAACATCAATGCCATCTCCAGTCGTTGACGAAACGGGGATTACAGGAGCCTGTTCCAGAATAGTGCCGCTGAGGCCATCCTTCACGAACTCCAACGAGAACTCGAGGTCCTCAGCAAGATCAGATTTAGTGAGAGCAACAACAGCCCTTTCAACTCCCAGATAGGTCAGGATATGAAGGTGCTCTTCGGATTGAGGCATCCAGCCGTCATCGGCTGCAACCACAAAAAGGGCTACATCCATTCCGCCCACACCGGCAACCATGTTATTGACGAAATCTGCATGGCCGGGAACATCAACGATCCCAAGTTCCATGACGTTCCCTTGCCCTGCGGGATTTGGCAGCGTTAGGTGCGCAAAGCCCAATTCAATTGTCACACCCCTGCGCTGCTCTTCCGGCAGGCGATCGGGATCAGTGCCTGTAAGGGCCCTCACCAGAGAGGATTTCCCATGATCAATATGACCTGCAGTCCCTAGAATAAAGTGCTGCTTACTACTCATCAGGATGTTCTGCGATTCCGGCAATCCTGCCTTTTTCAAAGTCAAACGGTGTCATCTCCAGGCAGACCTGAACCCCGGGAGCAAGGGAGCAGGCAAGATCCGCTAGACGACCCGGTAGATGTCCAACGATAGATTTACCGTTCATCAGCTCCACAAGGTAAACCCGTTTGGAACGCGCTTTCCGTATAATACCACTGGTTTCGATGGGGGGGTCGGGCATGAGACCCGAAGATGATGGAAGATTGAGATCGAGACTGCAATCGCTTTAGGGCCAGAGGCTCAGGAAGGGTCGAGATCAGGATAATTAATGCAGCGTCCCGAAAGCAACCGGGCGAGCAGAGTGCAGAACAAGAGTGGGTTCTCGGCAAAGGTAGCCGGTTCTGAAACAAGTCCGTCGATTTGATATAGTCTCTCCGCTCTTATAGCGGGAAAGAGGACCTCCTAAGGTCCGTCGTGGGCACTCCCTGTGCTTTGAACTACGCCCGACTTGACTCCTCCGATTGCGGAAGCATTATGTCGGCACAGCGAAGTGCGGTTTTTCCCGCCTTCAGCATTGTCCGTTAATCATGAAGAACAAGCATATCCCTTTTCTGCTGAGTCTCATCGCGGCATTGATGAGTTCCTGCTACTATCCTTACCCCAACCCCAACGGAGCCCGCGGAGGATACCCTGATCCAGCCCCAGGACAGGACATCACGTCCGGACAGCAGGCCGACGTCCGGGACGCTCGCGAACGCATTCCGAGTGAGCTAAACGCGGGAGACCCTGCCCCGGATCCTCAAACACCGGCCACCGAACCCCCTCCTCGTCAGGACTACAGGGTCGCAGTACCCATCCCCGGTAAGGAGGGCTTCGTCTTCAATCCATTTACCAATGACCCGGTCGACGTAAGGGCCATTCCATCAGGTACCCTCGTGCGTGATCCAAACGATCCCGATCCGGACCACAAGTTCCGGGTGCCCTGAAACATCGCTCTGACCGCCAGATGAGCTACAGAAGGCCTTGTCAGAGTGACCGGGCCCTGTTTTCTTCATATCCGCGTGACTGAATTTTGCCGCATCGCAGTCTTGGGTCCCGGCGTCCTTGGGGGATCTGTTGCCTTGGCATTGCGCGAAAGGCATCCAAACCGGTCTGTGGTACTCTGGGGAAGAAATTCAGCCCGGGTCGACGAAATTAGGAGCTCTGGTTGGCCCCACGTCACCGACATTCTTGAAGAGGCCGTCACAGATGCCGACCTTGTCATTCTGGCTGTTCCGGTTGAGTGCCTCGAAGATCTGGGCCGAAGGATCCTGACCGTTGGCCTCAGGAAGGGCGTCTGTGTGACCGATGTAGGCAGCGTGAAGGCCTGGCCGCACCAATCGCTCGGTCAGCTCATGGACTCGGAAGGTATCTGCTTTATTGGGAGTCACCCAATGGCTGGCTCGGAGAGGACTGGATTCGGCGCAGCCGACGCAGACCTGTTTCTTGGGGCCTCTTGTATTCTTACCAACGAACATCAGCAGCCAGAGGAATCGGTGACACAACTCGCCAAATTCTGGGAGGACCTAGGCGCCACGACCACAGTGATGAATGCCGAGGAGCACGACCGACTTGTCGGACGTATTAGCCACCTTCCGCACGTTCTCTCTACTGTATGTGCGCTCACAGCTCTGGAAAGGGTCGAGGATGGCCGCTTTTCCGGACAAGGACTCCGTGATACCAGCAGGGTGGCGGCCGGGGACCCCGCGATGTGGGCCGAAATTCTCCTTCAGAACCGTTCTCAGATACTCGACCCCATACGGGAAGCCGCCTCAACTCTCTCCCAGATGGCCGAAGACCTGAGAAAACAGGATCGAGCCGCGATCTTGAAGGCCCTTGCGGAGGGTCAAATCAGACGCAGAGCACTTGATCGCAAAGAGTAATGAATTCGTCTCATTCCCTAACAATTCATCCTGCTGAAGGTTTTTCCACAGAACTTACGGTGCCCGGCGACAAGAGCATCTCGCACCGGGCCGCGATCATTGCAGGTCTCGCGAATGGCCCCTGCCGAGTTCGCAATTACCTCCCTAGTGAAGATTGCCTCAACACTCTGAGGGCAATGGAGAGCCTTGGCGTAATATGTGAGTCTATCGAGGCTAATCAATACGGCCCAACTGAGTTCATAATACATGGCACCTCGATGAGCCTTTCCAGTCCGTCCACGGTCATCGACTGCGGGAATTCTGGAACAGGTATGCGACTGCTCGCCGGCATTCTGGCGGGTCAAAATTTTGAAAGCACTCTCACAGGCGACGCCTCCCTTTGCTCTCGTCCGATGGGCAGAATAATTAGACCCCTTGAAGGTATGGGCGCCCATCTCCGGGCAACAGGAGACAAGGAAGGGTGCGCACCACTAATGTTTCACGGTCGGACGCTTTCTCCTATCCGCTATGTTATGCCAGTAGCAAGCGCACAGGTTAAAAGCGCCGTTCTCCTTGCCGGGCTGTTTGCGCATGGAACGACCTCGGTGGAACAACCCGCCACCACGAGGGATCATACGGAGCGGATGCTCTCTGACTTCGGCATCCAACTTGGTTACGAGGAGAACGAGATTAGTATCGAAGGTGGTCAGATTCCTCAAGCCTGTAACTTGGATATCCCAGGCGATATCTCCAGTGCGGCCTTCTGGCTGGTCGCGGCCGCCGCCAACAAAAACTCGGAACTGACACTCAGGGGAGTGGGACTGAACCCGACGAGGACGGCCATACTGAAGGTTCTTCTCAGGATGGGTGCGCAAATCCATCAGTCCGTTACGACCGAAGGGAATGGAGAGCCGGCTGGCGATCTTGAGGTTCATGCAAGTGAGCTTCAAGGGACTGAAATATCCGGAAGAGAAATACCCAATCTTATCGACGAAATTCCTATCCTTGCTGTAGCAGGCGCCCTTGCACTGGGCACAATGTGCATCAGGGATGCTGCGGAATTGCGGGTCAAGGAAAGTGACCGAATTCGCACCGTCGTAGAAAGCCTTCAAGCTATGGGTGCCAATGTCACAGAGCATGATGATGGAATGACAATCGAGGGAGGAGCAAAGCTTCGCGGCGCGAATTTGGATTGCTTCGGAGATCACCGGATCGCAATGGCCTTCAGTGTAGCGGGGTTATTTGCTGACGGGGAAACCATCATCCGGAATACTGAATGCATCGCCACTTCTTACCCGGGGTTCGAGGACGACTTCAGCAGGGTCTGCGGCAGCAGAAGATAATAGGCTATGCAGAAACAACACACACGGTTTGACGCAATCGCAATCGATGGACCTGCCGCATCGGGCAAAAGCACCGTTGCCAAGCTCCTTGCCCAGACTCTTGAGCTCACAATGGTTAATTCCGGAGAGATGTATCGGGCGGTGACGCTCTCTGTTCTGCAGCATGGAGCGAACCCATCTAGCGCCGATGAGGTTTCATCGATTCTCAAAGAGTTGGAGATATCCTGCATTGTAGAAGACAGAGCCTCTCGTATTCTGATTAGCGGAGCCCATCCTGGGGAGGCTCTCCGGTCGGAGACAGTAAACGCCTCGGTGTCCGCGGTGTCCGCGATCCCCGAGGTCAGACGAAAATTGGTTGACCTTCAACGCAGTCTGCTGAACCAAAGTGACCTCGTCATGGAAGGGCGGGACATTGGGTCGGTCGTTTTTCCTGAGACTCCCTACAAAATCTATATTGAAGCTTCAGAGTCAGTCCGTAACAAACGGCGAGCCGATGAAGGGCTCAGCGATTCGGTCAGTGAACGCGACCGGCTCGACCGAACTAGAAAAACAGCCCCACTGGTTGTGCCAGATGGGGCCGTGGTCATTGACAGTTCCCAGATGACCATTAACGAGGTCGTGGAGCAGTCGCTAGGCAATCTGCGAGAGCTCGGTTGGTTTGCCCGGAACTCCCAACTCAAGGAGGAATGAAAACTCTCTACTGGATAGCAAGAGCGCTCGCGCGATCAACTTTTTCAGCAACTGGGGGCGGACTTGAGGTGGTTGGGGCCGATAAGAGACTCCACCAGGGTGGTGCCATCATTGCGGCAAACCACACAAGCTACCTTGACCCTCCAATCGTCGCTGCGACCTATGAGACGCCGGTTGCTTTTCTCGCCCGGAAGACTCTGTTCCGTAACTTTGGAGCGTGGCTCTACCCGAGGCTGAATGCATTCCCAATTGACCGGGATCATGCGGATCTCCAAACGATTAAATCGATCCTTAAAAAACTCCGGATGGGCCAGCGCGTGATGATGTTTCCGGAGGGCACTCGGAGTGAAGATGGCAAACTTACTGAGGCCAAGCCTGGCATTGGCATGTTGGTTGCAAAGAGCGGCGTGCCCGTGCAGCCGGTTCATATTCTCGGGGCCTATGAGGCCTTTCCAAAGGGTGGCAAGTTTCGACCTCAAAGGATTCAGGTTCGAATTGGTGATCCAGTGGTATTTGATCCCGCCGATCTCAAGGAAAAGTCCCGGGAAGCCTACCAACGAATCGCAGATCAACTGATGTCGGCCATTGCAGCGCTCGGAGAAGACGATCCTGCATGACGCTGGATTCGCGTGGCGGAGGGGAGCTTACCCTGCATCCCGTAGCTGTTCCCAAGCCCGACCAGCTCGCAAAATTATTGATTCGGCGAGATGTGGCCCAAGAATTTGTAGTCCGACCGGAAGTTGACTCCCCTCACGCTCGACCGTGCCGCACGGGACACTGATTCCGCAAATTCCTGCAAGGTTGGCACTGATGGTGTACACATCTGCGAGATAGTCCTCCAGAGGAGCTTCGGAGTGCTCACCAATCTTTCTGGCGGGGGTGGGGCTCACAGGGCCCATAATCACATCAACATTCTTGAAGGCCTCCTTGTATTCTCCCTGGATCAAGGTCCGTGCCTTCTGCGCCTTGAGATAGTATTTGCCGCTATAACCAGAACTAAGCACATAGGTGCCAAGAATAATACGGCGCTTCACTTCCGGCCCAAAACCCTCCGCGCGGCTATCCCGATACATAGGGATAATCCCGTCCCCGTTATCGATACGCTTGCCGTATCTGACACCGTCATAACGACTAAGATTCGAGGACGCCTCCGCAGGAGCAAGGATATAATAAACCGCCACCGCATACGCGGTAGACGGGAGTGAGATCTCTACCAATTCAGCGCCTTGTCCTTCGAGCACACCGAGTGCCTCCTCCACTCTGGCGCGCACGCCAGAATCAAGAGCTTCATCCGCAAAGAATTCGCGGGGGAGGCCAATGCGCATCCCTGCAATTCCCTCATCAAGAGCACTAGCGTAGTCAGGAACTTCAGCAGGGAGACAGGTCGAATCCTTGGGGTCGTTACCGGCAATGGCCTGAAGCAACAGCGCTGCGTCTTCTACCGTCTTTGTGACGGGGCCAATCTGATCTAATGAGGAAGCAAAGGCGACGAGGCCGTAACGAGAGACGCGACCGTATGAAGGCTTGAGTCCAACAACCCCGCAATGACTCGCGGGCTGGCGAATCGATCCACCGGTATCAGATCCGAGTGCTGCCACAGCCATATCCGCGGCCACCACTGCTGCTGAACCACCCGACGATCCGCCGGGAATGCGGCTTGTGTCGTGAGGGTTCCGGGTTTGCTTGAGTGCAGAATTCTCAGTCGAAGAGCCCATTGCGAACTCATCAAGGTTGGTCCGACCATACAGAACTGCTCCAGCCTCCTTCAGCATGGCGGACACGGTGGCATCGTAAGGCGCAAGATAACCGCTTTCGAGAAAACGAGACCCACAACTACAGGGGTGCTCCAAGGCGTTGATGTTGTCCTTTAATGCGATAGGTATTCCTCCTAGGGGCAGGGAGAGATCTGCGGCTTCAGCCTCCATGACAGCCCGTTCGAAATCTGAGCTGAGGTATCCACCAATGGTATCGTCGCGAGCAGAAATTGCGGTAGCTACCGATTCGACAATTTCGCGTGAGGTCGTCTCTCCATCGAGAAGCATTCTTCGCAAGGTTGCGATACTGTAGCTGGCAAGGTTCACAAGGCGGTTTCAGGCATCAACGACCTTGGGCACTCTGATCTGGCTCAAGGCATTGTCGGGCGCATTTTCGAGGACTTGGGCTCCTATAAGTCCGGGTTCAACCTCGTCTTCCCTCATAATATCGAGTACCGAAGCCGGGTGGGCTGTCGGCTCCACACCTCTAACATCGAGAGTCGCCAGAGTATCCACCAATGTTAGGATGTCTCCGAACTGTTGCTGGAAACAAGCCACCTCTTCATCAGTAAGACTTAACCTGGCCAGATCTGCCGTATACCTGACATCGATCTCGGGAGGCCCTGACTCTCTTTCGCTCACGGTTCGAATCTCCGGGAGATAGGCCCGAGATTAAAGGTAAATATTCAGAAGGATCTCCAAGCGCTAACTCAGGCCCGCATGATGGGGCAGCTATACCGCCTGAAGGACGGTATAGATCCAAACTGTAAGCGCTAGGATACCCATAACGAGGAGAAGAAATACAAAAGCGCTCCGGGTCTGGTAGCGGTGCTCGTTGCGAATCTCACCACGACTCAACCGGGAGTAGAATTTATGCTCTCGCCTTCGGTCGTCGAGATCATCGGGAGGAGGCATTATTGATATTTCCTTCTCCATCTTGATCCGTATGCGCTCCGGAGCCTGCTCAATAAACTCCTCCAGTTCACTAATCCGAGCCAAAAGCTTTTCCTCTCTGGCGCTAAACGAGCCCTCGACCTTTGGTTTGTTGCGAAAGAAGCCCATCTATTTGTAGAGCATGATGATAAGGGCAAGAGCACCCAGAAGTAGAAGAGGTAGATTGTAGGCAAATCCTGCCTTCAAACTCGCCCCAAAGCAGTCACCCACACGTGGCTTCGGCCCTGAAGAAAAAGAGCCGAAAACACCTCCGGCCCTCCCTCCAGAAAAGTGAGCAACGGCACTATCAAATTCTTCCTCCGCCTGATCGAGCATGGACAGCGCACGGGTTAGCTCCCCATTAAAGGCCTCACGCTGCCAGCCCTCTGGCTCCACTTTTTCAATCCTAGTGAGATGTGCAGCAAATGATTGCCGGGTCTGCTCAAGGTCCTCAAGCTCCTGACGCAGCTCAAAAAGCTCTCTGTCGATGGAGGTGAGCGAAGTTGAAAGTCGCTCTGTGATTTCAATCTGACCACTGAGGAACTCTTCCTTTCGACGGTGCAGCTCATCCATCTCGCACTTCTGCTGCTCGAGCTGCTCTCTCTGCTGTTGCAAGACTTCCAGCTGCTGCTGGGCCTCTCGTAGTTGCCCCTCAAAATCCTCGCCCGGGGGCGACGATTGGAGCTCATCTCTCAGGCTCATCTGAGTTTCCCTCAGACGGAGGTGTTGGGTATGTTCAGTTCCAGCGGCCATGGCGTATTCTCGGGTGAAGGTAAAAAAGGGCAGGGGACCTAGGCGTAATATACCCAAATAGATTATTATTGGCTAGCAGATAGTTTATATTTCTTAACTAAAGTCCCATAGCCCAATTCATAAGCCCGCCGCCCAGGAAGCCTGTCCGGCACGCGGCACAATCCCTCAGGGACAGCGACAAGCCATCCGTTGGCCCCCGAGGGTTTAAAACCTCTGGTGCCTTGCGCTCGATTCGATCGAGCCGGGAAACGGACCAGGAATCTAAAGCCGTTCTACGATGGCGTTGCCCATGTCGCTGGTATTAACCAGCTTTTCGTTCTCGGACTCACGGTAGATGTCTCCAGTTCGATAGCCCGCAGCGATAGCCTCTTCCACCGCCTTATCTATTGTATCGGCTGCCGCGCGCTCTCCCAACGAATAGCGAAGCAGCATTGCCAAAGAGAGTATCTGAGCGATCGGATTGGCTATCCCCTGACCTGCAATGTCAGGCGCCGAGCCACCGCTCGGCTCATAGAGTCCAAAATTTAATCCATCGGCATCTGGAGAACCAAGGCTTGCACTTGGCAACATGCCAAGTGAACCCGAAATCATCGCCATCTCATCAGAAAGAATATCACCAAAGAGATTTCCTGTCACTATGACATCGTAGTCGGGAGCATACCGAATCAATTGCATGGCAGCATTGTCCACATAGAGATGAGAGAGCTGAACCTCCGGATAATCCTTTGCTACCCGGATCACGGTCTCCCGCCACAACATGGAATTCTGGAGCACGTTGGCCTTATCCACTGAACAGACCCGCCTGTCTCTCACCATCGCAGCCTCGAAAGCCACACGCGCAATACGCTCCACTTCACTAGTGCGATAAACCATCGTATCCACCGCGATCTCCTCTCCGTCTTCTTCACGCCGTTCCTTTGGGCTGCCAAAATAAATCCCTCCAGTGAGCTCACGCACACAAAGGACATCAAACCCGTTAGGGATCAGGCTGTTCTTTACTGGCGAGGCATCGATCAACGCCGGGTGACAAACCCCAGGCCTCAAATTGGCGAAGAGTCCAAAATGTTTCCGGAGCGGCAGAAGCGCGCCACGTTCCGGTTGGATGTCAGGCGGCAGGCTCTCCCACTTCGGACCGCCTACCGACCCAAAAAGGATGGCGGACGCATTCTCACAGCCTTCGAGGGTTTCCTTCGGCAGTGGGGTAGTATTTCCGGTAGCATCAAGAGCCGCGCCACCTACCGCGAATTCCTGATGAACAATCTCAAAACTATATTTTTCGGAAATTCTCCCAAGCACCTTGAGTGCCTCATCCATGACTTCAGGACCAATCCCGTCGCCGGGAAGGACTGCGATTCGATGCTCTGTCATGCCGGGGAATTAGCGTTTCCAGCATTCAAGGGAAATGGAATTCGCGCAGGATTTTTGAGTAGAGTTTCGGGAACGTTCCTACAGGGTATCTCGCAGTGGACCTTTTCGTAGACTGTCTTTGGCTCATCATTGGTCTGACCCTTCTTTATTTCGGTGGAGAATGGCTGGTTAAGGGAGCTCGGGAAATCTCGCTCATGATGGGGATTTCTCCACTGGCAGTAGGCCTCACGGTCGTCGCATTCGGAACAAGCGCTCCGGAGCTCCTGGTCAGCCTGCAGGCAAACCTCCTCGATCCGCCCAAGGGTGATATCGCGCTCGGGAACGTCGTAGGGTCGAACATTTGCAATATAGCGCTTATTCTCGGTATCGGAGCCGCGATCCGGCCGATGTCGGTGCACCGACAGGTCATCAAGAGGGAAATGCCCTTTCTCCTCGTCATCTCCGTCGTGTTTATTCTCCTTCTCCGTGACGGGCAAATTCAACAGGTAGAGGGTTTTTGCCTGTTTGCCGCTGTAATAGCCTACACCGCACTCAGCTTGCGTGAGGCCCGGAGGGCAGGCCTTGGTGAACAGGCCGTCACACCTGAGAGCGAGGAAGAGGTTGCCAAGTCTTCAAACACAAGAACCTTCGCTAACATTGGGCTTCTGCTCGCAGGCATTGGGGCCTTGGTCATCGGAGCGGACCGGTTGGTCTTGGGAGGGAGCAACATTGCTCGTCATTTTAACGTTCCAGAGGCAACCATCGCTTTGACGATCGTAGCCTTTGGCACTTCGCTACCAGAGCTAGCTACCTCAATCGTCGCGGCAATAAGAAGGCAGGGGGATATTATTCTTGGTAACGCGGTTGGGTCCTGCATCTTCAACGTCCTGTGCGTGGTCGGCCTGACCTCAAGCATCTCACCCCTGAGCCGAACCTCCGAACTTCGAAACTGGGACCTCGGAGTGATGCTGGCTTTCACCTTGATCGTTTTTCCTTTCGTCTGGCGAGACCGCCTTCTGGGAAGAAGGCAGGGAGTGATTCTACTTTTCGGTTATGCTAGCTACGTCTGCTACCTGGGCCTTCGCTGATTCACTGACAGTAGCACTTCCAGCCGATGACCCCGCAGTCCGGGCTCCCACCTCGACAAATTGCCCGTTCTCTTCAGCTCTCCTTGGCGCTCGAACCGAGGAGACCATCTTGCGAGTCGTGGCGAGGAACCACGAGGCATCTTTGCCGGAAAATTGGTCACTTGTGTGGACCGCCCGATTCCGGGCAATTCTCAGCTCGTGGAAAATCCCCACGAGCTCCTCGGGGATAATGCCAGCTTTTGAGGCAGCGGGAATCAGCTGGTTCGGACGGGTGGTCGGCACGTGAACGTTGTCGTTAATCAGCGCCCGCTGCAAAACACTCTCTACGCAGCGATATCCTTCAAGGGCGACAAGGTCATAATGCCCCGCCTCCATTAACTCCTCCGCTCGTTGAAGATGAGCCTTAGATTCAAAGGCGAGTCGGTCCACAGTATGCTGCCGATCCCTCAAGTTCAGGGCAGCGGACGCAATCTTGGCGATCAAAAGGCCGGCACCACAGGCAATGAGGGCCATCGCCAACTTGGAAATCTCTCCAGCAAGAGGGGAGCTTGAAATCCAGACCACTCCCTCAGCCACCTTGATGGACAGGACCACAATCGCAAACACCGGAGGAAAGAGAAGGGTGATCGCATAAAACAGGTTACCAATCCGATGGGCTACCCCCAGCGGATTATCGGTTATAAAATCAACCGCATAAAAATAGATCACGCAGCCCAGAAGACCGAGCATCATGAAATAAATATACCGGAACTGTACGACGACTCCGAAAAAGGAAATCCCCGCATGACTAAAATCTCGAACTACCGCGTGAATGGCAAAAAGAACTGCGACAAGCGCAAGCGCAAAGAGGATTTTGGCTTTAGCAAAGTCATTCACAGGCGAAGAAACACTGAACGATAAGGTCTAAGGTAATAATACGGCAGGCATGATAATCTGGGAAGCCGAAACCCCTCCTCACCTGTCGAATCCTACCCGTCAATGCTCTCTCTGAGGCCGAATACCAAAGAGATTTTGGGGTCAGGTCAGCAACTTGCTGAGTTCCTGTGCCTCGGAATACATAAACTCCTTGCCCTCATAATTCCTCAAGAGCGTGCTATCCTCGTCGCTGTTAAGAACGTAGTCCGGATTCAGAGGAATCTTCCCGCCGCCCCCTGGAGCGTCCACCACAAACTGTGGTATCGCATACCCGGTCGTATGACCCCGAAGGCCCTCAATTATCTCTAAACCTTTCCTTATCGGAGTGCGAAGGTGAGCAGAGCCCTTGATGAGATCGCACTGATACAGGTAGTACGGTTTTACCCTGCAGAGAAGAAGCTTGTGAACAAGAGCGCGTTGGACGTCCACGCTATCGTTGACTCCCTTGAGGAGAACGGACTGGTTACCGAGAGGGATACCGGCGTCAGCGAGGCGGCCAAGCGCATCCCTCACCTCACAGGTTAACTCGCGGGGGTGATTGGTATGGACTGACACAAATAGTGGATGGAACTCCCTGAGGATATCACACAATGCAGGCGTGATTCTCTGAGGGAGGAAGATCGGAATACGGCTGCCGATTCGCACGAATTGGATGTGCTTAATACTTCGAAGCCGGGAAAGAATTCTCTTCAACCGGTTATCAGAAAGCAGAAGGGGGTCTCCGCCCGACAGAAGAACGTCTCGGACCTGAGGTGTATTCTCAAGATACTCAAATGCAGCCTCCAGCTTGGTCTCGAGATGCTGCTCGCCGACCCCTGACACAACTCTGGAACGGGTGCAGTAGCGGCAGTAAGAGGCACAGCGATCAATCACAAGAAGAAGAACCCTGTCCGGGTAGCGGTGAACTAGGCCTGGTACCGGCATGTGATTATCCTCACCACATGGGTCGGCCATCTCGGTCGGATCCTCAAAGGTTTCTGCGACTTGGGGAATAATTTGCCTGCGAATCGGGCAGTCAGGATTTTCCGCCTCCACCAAGTTGAAAAAGTGTGGGGTCACCGCCGAAGCCAGTTTCGTTCCAGTCAGCAATATTCCAGCACGCTCATCTTCTGATAATCGAAGGTGCCTCTCTACCTCCTCCAAGCTCTCAACCCGGTTTTTCATTTGCCAACGGTAGTTGGACCAGTCCTCGGACGAGACATCCTCTGAGGACCAATAGCCCGGAGCTGCAGAGGCAAAGGAAACCTCGGAGTCGTAATCAAAGTCTGACATCTGGAGCCCCCAAACTACGGGTCCCGCTGCGGTTGTCAAAAGCCGGTTGACAAAAAAACGGTAATCTTTACGGTTAATACATCTTAACTATAGCAGGAAAGAGCCTTACACATGTTTTCACAAGCACTGCGTGATATTGCACGCCCCACATACGCCGAAATATTAGAAGCACTGAAGAGATCTGACGGTATGGCAGTCTCCGAATTAGCGAAACAGCTCCAAATGAGCTACATGGGTGTTAAACAGCACTGTGTCAATTTAGAGAAGAAGGGGTATCTGAAGACTTGGCGGGTGCCGCGTACTCAGGTTGGGCGCCCTGAAAAACTATACCGGCTCACAGAGGCGTGTGAGGAATTGTTTCCTGAGGCAGGAGTTTCCCTAACTCTCAATCTTCTACAGGGAGTAAGGCAGCTATACGGGGAAGCCGCCCCGGAGAAAATGCTGTTCCATCACTTTGAAGATCAGCGCCAGCGTTGGTCCGAAAGAATGAAGGGGAGAAACTCTCTTGCGGAAAAGGCGACCAAGCTCGCCGAGCTTCGCGATTCCGAGGGCTGCTTCAGCAAGTGCACTTACGAAGCGCAGGACGGACTGCGGATCGAGGAATACCACCATCCAATGACAGCGATTTTCGAGGCCTATCCAAATGCCATCCGGATGGAACTCCAGATGATGGAGCAGCTTCTCGGCTCTCGACTGGCCCGTAAAACCGCCGATGCAGGAAAGGGCCGCGAGGTCATCGTCTATGAGATCTCGTCTCTAGGATCTCCTGCAGAACGGGGCGTCTATAACGGCGTCCAACCCCAACCAACTCACCGGGCAGCCACGAGCCCGGCAACAGTTCCTACTGTTCTCGACATGTAAGTTTGCTGCCGATATTTGCGAATAGAAACCCCGGGAGAGCTAATGTCCCCGGGGTTTTTTGTGTCGTGCTGCACCCGCTGTCGGGGTTACCAAGGGCGGATTACTGCCACAGAGGACTTCCATACTCTCCCTGGGTCACGAGACTACCGATTGCATCCATGACCATGGGCTTATCTTCTCGGTGAGTGACTCCGAACCAGTTTCCGTCCGTCGAAATGACTTGGCACGCAGCCTCTCCCGTCTTCAGAAGCAGATCGACCAACGTGGGAATGTGCCACTCGGCCGTATCGGGGTCCTCACACGAAGCCATAAAGTGAGAAAATTGATCCTGCAGCTGATCAAAAATCAGAGGAGAGAATCCCCAGAAATTCATCGAAACAGAGGTCTTCTCCCCAAGCACGCGTTCAGATCCATCGAGAGCGAGCCCTTTAATTTCGCCCCCTGCGTTCCTCATAATACCGGTAACTTCTTCCACGAGCTCGAGCTGGTGACCCGCGGTCTGCGATGTAATACCGCGGTTTACTCCACCATGGTCTGACAGGGTGTTAATCAGACTGTAGGCCACTAGGCAGCAAGGTGAAGAGCTCCTTTTTTCTGCCGAAGACGGAAACAGGAAATGGTAAGACCGTATGTAGGCGTCACGACCATAGAAATCGTCTGCATTGATCACCGCGAATGGAGACGAGATTACTTTTCTTGCGGAATATAAGGCATGGGCGGTTCCCCAGGGCTTCTCACGCGCCGGAGGAGCCTCAAATCCGGAGGGCAGATCCTCGATACTCTGAAACGCATAATCCACCTCGATATGGCTGGCGATTCGATTTCCGACTGCTTCACGGAAATCTTTCTCGAATTCTTCCCGGATGACGAAGACAACTTTACGAAATCCCGCCTGAATGGCGTCCCAGATCGAATAATCAAGAATCGTCTCACCCGATGGCCCCATGGGATCGATCTGCTTCAAGCCTCCATAACGACTTCCCATACCAGCAGCGAGGACGAGCAGAGTAGGTGTTTCCATCACAAATCGGTCGGGTTTTAGGGCTGAGCCAAGGGTGCATGCAACGAGAAAGTCCACGAGGTCGGCTTCGACTGGTAAAACACGTTGCGAAACGTCCTGAAGCTCCCTTAAATAAATCCCGTGCCTGAGCTCGAACGGGATTCCACAGCTGCCAATGAGGCCGAGACTTGGGAAAGCCAACTCCGCCGGACATTCCGAGCAATGGTGGTAGCCAGGACTCTCGAGTCCAAGCTCGCAAGCCTTTACAAGGCAGGAAAAATTGTTGGTGGAGTTTATATCGGACCGGGACAGGAGGCAATCAGCGCCTCCATTGGGTCCTGCCTCTCGTGGGATCACGACATCTTTAGCGCGCTAATCCGTGACCAGGCGGGTAGAACCGCCTTTGGGGAGCCCATGCTTGATGCGACACGCTCTTATCTGGGATCGGTAAAAGGACCCTCTCGGGGTCGCGACGGCAACATCCATCGTGGCCGCCCGAACAATGGGTTGCCTGCCATGATCAGCCATCTGGGCGCGATGGTCTCCGTCGTGACCGGGATGCTCCTGGCCAGAAGAATTAAAGGCTGTCTTGATGGTGTAGTAGGGGCTGCCAGCGTGGGAGACGGAGCAAGTTCCACTGGCTCTTTTCATGAGGCTATGAACACCGCGGCGGTAGAAAAGCTTCCGCTGGTTGTTGTTCTAACAAATAATCAATTTGCTTACTCTACTCCAACCGATCGGCAATTCGCATGTAAGTCTCTTGTTGATCGAGCAGTGGGGTATGGCGTCCCTGGGTATGAAGTCGACGGAACGGACCTTACCGCCACCCTACGAGTCATTTCAGAAGCGGTGCGCAATGCCCGAGAGGGCGGGGGACCCCAGCTTGTCGTCGCGAACGCTCTCCGCCTCAGCGGACATGGAGAACACGACGACGCGTCGTATGTTCCAGAGCAACTCAGGAAGTCGCCTGTTGGCAGGGACTGCATGGAGGTAGCAGAGAGCCAACTTCTATCTACGGGACTTATCACAGAGGCCGAGTTGCTTGCTTGGAAAGAAGAGGCTGCAGAAGAAGTTCAGGCAGCAGTTGCTCAGGCCCAGCAGGAACCTGCTCCTGATCCATTCGCCGACGACTGGACCGTTTATGCCTCCAAGGAAATTGCCACCATCTCATAATGGGAGAGATCACCTACATTGACGCCATTCGAGACGCTCAACACGACCTTCTGGCGTCTGATGACCGCGTCTTTATCTACGGACAGGACGTTGGGCATTTCGGAGGAGCTTTCAAGGCTACCCAGGGACTCAAGAAGCTCTTTCCGGACCGGGTGCTCGATTCTCCAATCAGCGAGGACGCCATGATCGGACTCGCTGTCGGGGCGGCCTTGGAGGGAATGCGCCCAATTATTGAAATGCAATTTGCCGACTTTTCTTCAGTGGGCTTCAACCAGATCGTTAATCAAGCTGCAACCCAGTTCTATCGAACTGGAGCGCCAGCACCAATTACTGTTCGTCTTCCCTCGGGAGGCACACCTGGATCCGGGCCTTTCCACAGCCAGATGATGGAAAGCGTTTATGCCTATTACCCCGGTTTGGTCATCCTTACCCCGGCGACCGTGGCAGATGCCTACTCGATGCTTATCGACGCCGTCGCTCTAGACGATCCAGTACTCTACTTTGAACACAAGTTCCTCTACCGGTGGCTGAAAGCAGATCAATTAAATGACGGTCAGGACCCGCTGCCAATTGGCAAGGCGAGGGTAGTCCGTGCAGGGAAGCATGCTACAGTGGTGGCCTACAGCGCCATGGTTCATGAAGCCCTCAGGGCAGCGGAATTGCTTGCCTCCGAAGGCTGGGAAATCGAAGTTGTCGATCTTCGAAGCGTTAAGCCCTTGGACACCGACACAGTTATCGCCTCCGTCGCTCGCACCGGTCGCCTTCTCGCAGTCGGTGAAGCCTTTCCGTGGGGAGGTGTGACTTCTGAAGTCGTGTCGAGGGTTACTAGCGATGGATTTCATCTTCTCGATGCACCTCCTCAGAGACTAAACTCCCGTGATACCCCTGTGCCTTATCATCCCAACCTCTGGGAAGCGCACCGCCCAACCCTTGAGTCGATTGCGGCCGCCATTCGCAATCTTCTCCAACTCTAGCTCCACCAGCTCTTTCTCATGCCGGAAGTTCCCATTCTTATGCCTCAACTCGGTGAATCCATCGCCGAGGCCACTATTATTCGGTTAAATGTTAAGGTCGGCGATCAAGTGATTGCCGATCAGGAAGTCATCGAGGTAGAAACTAATAAGGCGACCATGGGCGTCACCACCCTCTGCGAGGGAACTGTCCAGAACCTTCTCGTTGAGGAAGGAGTAAGCTATCCAGTGGGCACCGTGCTCGGACTTCTCGATGTGACCGAGGAGGAAGCTGAGAGAACAGGCGTTCAGGGAGGCAGCTCCCAACCCACTTCGGAATCGCCTCCTGTTGCAGAGCCCACAGATGAGCCTCGAGCGCATTTCGCCACTCCTGAAGGAGGTGCTCACGAACCAAGGGCCGTGGAGCCCAGCATCCGGGGACTCGCCGTGCCAGCCGGAATGAAGGGCGCTCATTACCTTTCTCCACGAATGAAGGCGAGGATGGATGAACTTGGTCTCCGTGCCGCCGATATCTCTGCAATTGTCGGAAGCGGAGCTGGGGGAAGGGTAACTGTCGAAGATCTTGAGCAGTTCTTGGAATACATCGATAGCTGGCCTCACAGCCAAGCCTCTCCAATGCGGTTGTCGGTTGCCGACTCCATGAGGAGAAGCTGGACTCGCCCTCTCGCATCCGTCGGGCGCCCCGTTGCTCTTGACAACCTTCTCAGCTATCGTCGAAGCCTCGACCCAAAACCTCCCCTGACAATTTTTCTCCTCAGGGCATTCGGGAAGGCCCTCGCTGAGGAGCCTGCTACTGCCGGTTATCTTATCGGCGAACAAATCGTTCACCCTCGGGCATTAGATATCGGAGTTGCTGTTCAGGTAGAAGATGGCGTTCTAGTTCCCGTTCTTCGCAATGTCGATGGCCGAACCGTTGAAGAGCTAATGGATGAATATCAGGCGCTGATCCGAAGAGCCAGGGAGAGACGGGTCCCAGAAGAGAATACTGGTGGAGGAATCGCCACGGTAACCAATTTTGGCACCTTCGGCTTGATGTGGGGAACGCCGATCCCGCTGCCAAGTGAGACCCTGATCCTCGGCATGGGAGCTGGAAAGAAGAGGCCCTTCTGGTCGGAGGACCAAGGCGCATTTATTCCGGTCACCGAGGCGGACCTCGTGCTCACCTTTGATCACCGGGTAGTCGACGGAGGAGGAGCAGGGATGCTCCTGAATCGACTCAACGAGCTCCTCCAGGAACCAGACAGCCTCTAGCGCGCAACGGGGACACCGCTGTAGGGAAGGAGACGGCGTTGTTACCCGAAAGCTGTAAAAGCTTTAGGCCGCAGAACCCCTTTTTGACAGAGCGCGGTCAACGCACTCGCCTAACTCTGACAAACCTTTACCGTCCTCAATGGGGGAATGGCTTGCCTCCGGGGCCTCGATTGCATCCTATTGGCTTGTGAACCGTTCGCTATTAACCCTCTACTATTCAGGGCTCGCAATCCTCTTTACAGGAACGTCATCAGTCTTGGCGGAGTTGAGAGAATTCACCGACGTCAAGGGCCGCAAGATCACAGCAGAATTCCTGGGACTTAATGGTGAATCCATGGTGAATCTACGGATGGACGGCGGAAAGATGGTCACCGTCGCTCTGGCCCGCCTCAGCGTTGATGACCAAAAATACATCACCGCGCATCCCGCGGCGAAACTATCGCCGGTAAGCCTTCCAGCAAAACCACTCATCGCAGTCACAGACTGGAACGCAAAACTCCAAAGGGATGAATCCTACTTCATCAACAAGAATGGCCAACGAGCGTTCCGAAGACCAATCCGTAAGATCAATGAGGATGGCTTTGCCAGCGGGCTCTGGGATTTCGCCGTTGTGGAAGGCCCGTATCCAGGGCTCCTTGATTCTGAAGGAATGGCTTTGTTCGGAGTTTCCAGGTCGGGACCTCCCAAATTAACAGCGGGTTCTGACGCCCCGATTGTGCTGGCACGCTACGGAACCGGGGAGGGTGCCTACGTTCAATACCTAAGGAAAGATGGCAAACCCTTTATCCAAACGAGATTTGCGGCTGGGAGACCATTCAATAGCGAACGAGCGTGGGTCAACCTTGAGCCCGGAGACCTACCTGGATCAGGGGCGCAGCGGCAAGGCAATGGCACTTGGACCCTCATCGATTATCAGGGCAACCTCCTACATGCTTTTGAAGATCTCGTCGTCAACGATTTCTCGGAGGGGCGGGCAGGAGTGGCGCTCGACATAAGGTCGTCAGAGTGGGCGATCATTGATACAGACGCGGAAGTAATCGCAGAAGGGCCATTCCGAAGGGTAGGGAAATTCATCAATGGCGCCGCAGTAGTTGATGGGCTCCTGATGGACCGTGATGGCAAATGGCTGATGGAGGAAAAAGGTGAATGGCAGATCGAACGCAAATATGAAAATTCTGAAAGCGACGCCATCGTAGCGAGAAGAACCAGACGCATCGCCGGCAAGCCTCGCTTTGGAATTTTGCGGCGTTCCACCGGAGAATTCATCGCAGACATTCCAGACGAATATTATGTTGATCGGGGCTTCTTCGATGGACTGGCGGTCGTACGGGACATGTCGACCCAGAATTTTGGATACCTTTCACGGACAGGCGAAATCATCATCTCACCCGAATTTTCGAGGGCAGCGCCATTTAAGGGCGGCTTCGCCCGAGTCTCTCTAGAACAACTCTATGAACGCGCGGTGATCAATCTCGCCGGTGAGGTGGTCTGGAAAGCCCGCTTGCAGGAGATAGCAATACCCGAGGAGGCGAACGACGACCCTTTGAGAAAACCTGAGTTGGACGCGCCTGAAGCCCCCGAGAAACCCGCACCCTGAATCCCGGCCGGGACCTGGTGAGCTCACCGCATTCCGGGAGCCGCAATCGCGGGGCAGGAATCCTGGCGATCGCCTCAGAAGGGTTTCGAGAATTAAAGCCAATTCAGTCAGTCCACCTCCACACAGGGAGGTGGATCGCCCAGTGGTCTATACGAATGAGGGTTGGGCAGCACCGCGAGAGAGCATTCATATCAAAGGATACCTCGGCATCTCGCTTGTCAAACTCCGCATTACATATATTGTGTGAAGTTATAAGGAGTTTGCTCCAGGGTCGGTGAATCTCGCAATTGCCAACAAAAGGCCTATTTGCGGTTCTTTTCCCGGTTTCCGCCTCCGGGCCACCCGTATTTTCCGGTTCCCTTTCCCCGTTCGTTTTGTCATCTCTATTCCCGGAGGTGCTCACCGTGACTCCAGGTCTATTACAGTTCAACGGAATGGGATGAAGGTTGTCGCAATCGCTAACCAAAAAGGAGGAGTCGGCAAGACGACAACCGCGGTGAACCTATCTTCGGCACTCGCACGCCGCGGCCAGCGCACGCTCCTCATTGATCTGGACCCACAAGCCAATGCCACCAGCGGACTGGGCGTTGATCCAGACGATGCTACCGACGCTAGCATTTATGATGTTTTGTTGGGCGGCGCGACTCTGGAATCGAAGATTCAAACCACCCCGCATCCAAATCTCTCCATTATTCCTGCGGAAATGAACCTCGCTGGAGTCGAGATTGAACTCGCCCGAATGGAAGATCACCTCCTAATCCTGCAGGATATTCTTCGTAAGGCAAAAAAAAGGGCTAAATACGACTTCTGCATCATCGACACCCCGCCCTCACTGGGAGTGCTCATGACCTCTGCGCTTTCGGCTGCAGATGAGGTCCTGGTGCCCCTCCAATGCGAGTGGTTCGGCCTCGAAGGGCTGTCAAAAATCCTGCAGGTTATTGAGCAAATCCGGGATTCAGGCGTGAATCCCCGCCTGAAAATCGAGGGAATCTTAATGACGATGTATGACGGGAGAACCAACCTTTCCCGAAAAGTGGTCCAGGAGGTGAAAAATTACTTTCCGGAGTGGCTTTATCGCAGCGTGATTCCGAGAACCATCCGGCTAGGTGAGGCTCCAAGTCACGGCAAAACCATCTTTGAATGGGATCCAAACGGCACTGGCAGTGAGTCCTACGACGCCGCCGCTAAGGAGTTTCTACGCAGACACAAACTAAAAGCTCTTCCCGTAAAGAAGGCGCGCTAACTAACTGCTAATTAACCCATAGCACCCATTGTTATGCTGTGTGCGTGTCGAATGACAGGCTGATGGACCTGGGGCACGCCTCCTCAATCGGAAACTAAACCCCTTTTGCGCATTCAATCAGTCTTAGCGCATTTATCAAAGACGTGCTTCTAACGCCTGGATGCTGGAGCCCTCCTGTGTTCTGAGTGCTTAGCTTTTTGTTCCGGTTTCTGCGTAATGGCCTACGGAAGGCTTGCACCCCTGCCCGCTGCAGTTAAAAACAGTTCATCTTTCCAAACTATTTAGCCTGACTACATGTTTGCCAAACTCTTCGGAATGCTCTCCCAGGACATGGGTATCGACCTAGGGACAGCCAACACGCTGGTTAACATTAAAGATCACGGGATCGTACTTCGGGAACCATCCGTGGTGGCCGTCAAGGCCGGCAGCAATGAAGTTGTCGCTGTTGGTGATGACGCAAAGCGCATGTTGGGCCGAACTCCAGGTAACATTATCGCGATTCGTCCGCTCAAAGACGGTGTGATTGCGGATTTTGAGGTGACAGAGGCAATGCTCAGGCACTTTATCCGCAAGGTAAGCCATAAACGTCGCTCACACCCTCGGGTCGTGGTCGCAATTCCCTCAGGGATTACCGCCGTTGAGCGTCGCGCGGTCAAGGAGTCCGTTGAACAGGCGGGCGCACGGGAGGTCTTCTTAATTGAGGAGCCCATGGCAGCGGCAATAGGAGTTGACCTTCCGGTTCAAGAGGCTGCCGGAAATATGATCGTCGACATTGGTGGGGGCACCACCGAGGTCGCCATCATTTCGCTGTCCGGCATCGTGTATTCCCGAAGTGTAAGAACAGCCGGAAACAAGCTGGATGGGGCGATTATAAATTACATGAAGCGCTCCTACAGTTTAATGGTAGGTGAAAGAACTGCGGAAGATATTAAGATCCGGATCGGGTCAGCAGCTGCACTTGCCAAAGAGGGAAGCATGGAAGTGAAGGGGCGCGACCTCGTTTCTGGCCTGCCTAAAACAATCACAGTAACGTCCCAGGAAATCCGTGAAGCCATGCGGGATCCACTGGATAATATCGTTGATGCGGTTCGGACGACTCTTGAAAGATGCCCCCCCGAGTTGGCAGCGGACCTTGTCGATCGCGGCCTCGTTCTTGCAGGAGGAGGCGCCCTTCTCCGCGGATTAGATAAACTTTTACACGAAGAAACCGGATTGCCTGTGCACATCGCTGAGGACCCTCTCAGTGCAGTGGCAGAGGGTACCGGCAAGGTCCTGAATGAACTTGCTTTCCTGCGCAAATTGACGAGCTCCGAGCTTTGAATAATGGATGTGAGAGTATTTCCATCCTGACCGCATAACCGACATGAAACCACTCAATTTCATAGCGCTTGTGCTTTTTATCTGTGGCGTCACGTGGGTTCTCACCCTCAGTGAGAGGTCGGTGAGGCGCATTCAACAGACCTACTACGCAACCATTACCCCCTTTTTGAAGGGTGGATCATCGATCGAAAGCCAAGCCCGCAATTTTCTTGAGGAAATCGAGCACTCCAAGGATCTGGAGAACCAGCTTCGCGCTATTGAGGAGGAGTATATCAAACTCCGTTCTATTGAAGGCAGGCTGCGTGAACTTGAAACCGAAAATGCGGAATTGCGACGCGCCCTCGACTTCAAAGAAAAGTCCCGGCTAAACGTAATTGCTGCCCGGGTGATAAAAAGGCAGCCCGCCACTTGGTGGGAAACCGCGATCATCGACAAAGGGCAGAGAGATTCTATCGGAGCTGGCGTTCCCATCATTGCCCCGGGAGGACTTGCTGGAAAGGTCGACATCGCCTCTGAAGATACCTGTAGTATGATACTACTTACTGACGAGCGCTGCCAGGTTTCTGTCCAAGTCGCTGGCACCCCGGAGGTCGGCATACTCCATGGAACGCGAGGTCGTTACGGAGAAGAGCCGCGACTCATTCTCCGGCACCTGTCACGCGAGGCAGCAATTCTACCCGGGATGAAAGTAATTACTACCGGCAAGGGAGGGCTGTTTCCTTCGAATTTATTGATAGGGACCGTCAAGGAATACACACCCGGCCCCGTTGAGGGAATCGCGTTAGTTCAGCCTTCCGTAAACTTTGATGAACTTGGTGTCGTGTTCATTATCGCTCAGAAGAATGAACCCGAGGGATAAGCATGGGCTGGTATCATTTGAGTCTCCTCTTTCTGGTGATAACTGCCTGTATCTTTCAGCAGTTCACTCCCACGTTCCAATCACTCTGCGATGCCGGAATCCTCCTTGTTCCTTTAGTCTTTCTTTGCTCTGCAGTAACAGTTGGAGCTGGCCCTATGCTCCTGCTAGCCTTTACAGCCGGATTCCTATGGGACGCTCAACATGTCATTACTCCCCTCCCCGCCGCACTTTTGGGAAATCCTGAAGTCTATGATAATCCCGGGGGTGATGTGAAATTTGGCTATTCGATCGTCCTTTACGCCCTGATGGGATTCTTCATGCAGGGACTGCAACCACTGTTCCGTGAGGGCAAATGGCATGTGTCCGCCCTTCTGGCCGGGATCGCCGTATTTCTTTACCTATCCGCTGAATATCTCTGCGTCACTTTTGTTCGCGGTGATCTCATTCTCACCCACTCCCTCTTTCTTAAAATCAGCTTTACAGCGCTCCTGACAATGCTCCTGTGCCCAGTGGTATTCTGGGTTCTCTACCGGCTAGCTGGATTGTTTCACCACACCATCAGCTACGAGGGTCTCGCCCGTGAAAGGAACACTGCCCACTAGAGCCGAACCCGCCCATGGAATCACGTTATCGCTTCCGACTCTACCTCTTAACTGCAATCGTGCTCTTTGGAGGCGGGACCCTGCTGAGTCGTCTTTACGACTATCAGATCGTCAATACCGAATACTACCGAAAGCTCATTCCTGGTGAAACCACGATCGCCATTCGTGACCCCGGGGTGCGAGGAACCATTGTCGACCGCAACGGCCAGTTGCTTGCAAAAAACCTGCGTAATTACGAGCTTGTCCTTAATCTCGATGAGATTCACCAGGAGTGGGAAAGGCAACATTCTGAAAAGCAGAAGCCCGGTCGTCGGCGAATCGGAATGGCGGTCCCGACATCCGAGCGGAGTCGGGAAATTGTCCGCATTATTAAGGATGGGATAGTGCCGCGCCTCGAGCATCACGGAATCGCGGTCGAATATAGCTCCTCCGCGCTCCAAAAGCACTACGTCACTCACGGAGGTTTGATCCCCTTCACCTTTCCTGTAGACCTCACATATGAGCAGTTCGCTCGCCTAGCTGAGCACAATCTCGAGATGGCAGGCGTCTACGTAACCGTCAGACCCCGTCGGCAGTATCCTTTCGGAACGCTTGGCTGCCATATCTTAGGGTATCTTAAGCAATGGGAAAAGGGCGATATACCTGAGAAAGCAAAGGAGGAATACGACCACTATCTTGGCGACGCGGTGGGTTCCACCGGAGTGGAGGCAACAATGAACACCTTTCTCCGCGGATCACCGGGCCGGCGCGTCCTTCGAAAGAACGAGAAGGGCCGAATTCTTGGCGAGGTCCTAAATGAGCGAATCGCTCCGGATCAAGGAAGCCAAGTGATGTTGACTATTGATGCCCGAATTCAGTTTCTGGTCGAAAATGTTTTGAGGAAAACAGGAAGGTCTGCCGCAGTCGTAATGGATGTCCGCACGGGGGAGATCCTCGCGATGGCTTCCGTCCCCAACTATAACCCCAACGAATTCATTCCAAGTATCTCGGGCTCGAAATGGGAGGACTACAAGACCAACAAGGCCTATCCTTTAATCAACAGGGCCCTATCGAGCTTCACTCCCGGATCTACTTTCAAACTGCCGACAGCGATCGCAGCATGCATGCACAGCAAGGGAGATTTTGGTCACAACTGTGTGGGGCACCTTCAGTTTGGTAGATCCGGAAAATTGAAAATCCGTTGCTGGAAAACAGTCGGACATGGCTCCCTTTCCCTCACGAGCGCCATCCAGCGTTCGTGCAACCCCTACTTTATGCAACTATCCAGTGAGCTGGGTAACGAGCGCATGGCAAACGCCTTTGACATGCTGAACCTTGGCAGAGCAACGGGCGTCAAACTTCCTGCCGAAGACCGAGGAATCATCCCGGGTAGCGAATGGTGGCGCCGTGAACTCCACCCGGGAGAGTCGATGACCCCGGCTCGAATGGCGATGCTTGCGATCGGACAAGATGAAAGCGAAGCCACTCCACTGCAGCTAGCTGCCCTCACCGCGTGCATAGCCAATGGTGGTAAGTATTACCGCCCCCGAATCATCAAGATGGCAGTGGACCCTAAGGAAGGAATCTTGATAAGTGATATCCCGGAACTAAGAGTAGACCTCGTTACCGAGGGGATGGATAGCGCGCAATTCGCAGACCTAAGACAGGGAATGTGGAAGGCTGCGAACGAACTTGGAGGGACGGCGAGAAGAGCTTCTCCCGAGGATGTCGAAATCGGCGCAAAAACCGGCACGGCACAGACAACGGATTTCGGAGAGAAGTCTCACAATGCATGGACAGTCGCATTTGGGCCGTTCGAAGAACCCAGATATGCAGTCGCCGTTATGGTCCAAAACGGCAAATCCGGAGGGAAAGTGTGCGGACCACTTGTGAATCTTATCTTCAGAGGTCTATTTGCTGCGGAAAAAGGCCTTAAACTTCCCCTCCGGCGAATGGGTGAAGTAGCCGGAAATTTCGACCCCATCGAAGAAATTGCCCTCCCAGAGGGCGATCTTCTTGCGCTAGCTATTGACGAAGAGGGCGAAACAGGCGAGGAAGCTGAGGAGGCGCAGCTTCCCGGGACAGCCGTCCGAGTACGGCCCCGGGCAATACCCCTGCCCTCAATCACTCCCGACGCAGACTCGGGGAACTCTCAAAACCGGGAAACCCGGCGCCGCACGGATTAGATCCCAAGAGCGCATTTTCCGATTCACAAATCCACAAACCAACTTTCCAACCCATGTTTAAAAAAATCAGACGGGCCCTCCGGATCGGTAATATCGATGCCAGAGAAGGCAACACCATAGTCATCAATGCCGAAAAACTCGAGCGACGAGTCGCATTGCTCGAGGATGGGGTACTCGAGGAATACGAGATCGAACGGGAGGGAGATATGAACATCGTCGGAAGTATCTTCAAAGGCCGCGTTAAAAACATTGAGCCCGGGCTGAAGGCCATGTTTGTCGATATCGGGATGGAGAAGAATGCTTTTCTCCACTTCTGGGATGCCATTCCGGCCGCACTCGACAACAGTATGGAGGAAATTCATCGGCAAGGTCGGTCGAAAAAAAGAGCCCGTCCAAAGAAGATCACCTCTAAAGACATCCCGAGTCTCTACCCAGTAGGATCAGAGCTGGTCATTCAGGTGTCCAAGGGGCCTATTGGTAACAAGGGACCCCGAGTCACTACAAACGTCTCCCTGCCGGGGCGATATCTTGTCCTTACCCCTTTTGCAGATCAGTTTGGTATTTCACGCAAGATTGAAGATCCAGAGGAGCGGACGAGGCTTCGCCGGATTATGCAGCGCCTTGCCGTCCCGGAAGGCATGGGGATTATTATGCGAACGGTAGCAACCGGAAAGCGACATCGGCATTTCGTGCGCGATTTGGCCATGTTGCTGGAGCAGCTAGAAGGCGTAGAGCAGCTGAGGGATGAGAACCCGGCTCCAGTCTGTGTATTTGAGGAACCAAAGCTAATAGAACGGACGGCCCGCGATTTTCTGACCGAGGAAATCGACCAGGTAGTGTGCGACGATGCAGAGACTACCGAACAAATAAAGCTCATCGCCGAGAAAATCTCGGGCAGAGCAAAGAGACGCGTCCATTATCTGCAGACTCAGCAACCTCTATTTGATGAGATCGGAGTTCAAAAACAGATTGATGAAGCTTTTCTTCGTCAAGTCTGGCTCCCATGTGGTGGCTACATCGTTATTGATGAGACCGAGGCTCTAATTTCGATCGACGTGAACACCGGCCGGAACCGGGGATCAAAAAATGTCGATAAGATGATCCTCGAAACCAATATCGAAGCCGCCCATGAAACCGCACGGCAGCTACGCCTCCGCAACGTTGGTGGACTCGTAGTTGTTGACTTTATCGATATGCGCCACCGAAGAGATCAGCAGGCAGTTTACCGTGCAATGAAGGAGCGCCTGCGGAGGGACCGTGCGAAGACTCAGGTGCTTCAGATCTCCGCTGTGGGCCTGATGGAAATGACTCGGCAGCGCCTCAACGAAAGTCTGCGAGACGCACTCCTTGAGCCGTGCCCTTATTGCGCCGGGTCCGGCAAGGTAAAGACCACAATGACAATGAGTGTGGAAATCCAGCGCGAGCTTAATACCGTCCTGGCTACAAGGCGGGATGAGATTGGTGATGTGATCGTGGTCGTGAGCCCAGATGTACTTAATCGCTTTAAATCCGAGGATGCAAACATCCTCATGGAACTGGAACGCGGTCACACTGGTCGACTCATATTCCGCAGTGACCCAAACCTCCATCGGGAACGTTATTCAGTTCTCGACGCGGAAACCGAGAAGCGTCTTGTGGACAAATAAGAGGCCCTCTTACACCGTAAAGGGCAGGTAGTGACTCTAGGCCTCTCTGATCCAGTTAGCCCGCTATCTTCTGTAGCGATTGTAACCTCTCAAACGCCGCACCCGATTCGACGAGTTCACGCGCCCGTTGAATTCCTGCACCGAGACCTTTCGCCAGACCCGCACACGCCAAGCCTGCACCTGCGTTAAGTAGAACAATATCGAGGCGAGGACCTGTGTCTCGACCAGCAAGAATCTCAATGAGGAGATGGGCATTCTCCCGCGCATCCCCCCCCTGCAAATCCTCAGGTCCAACTACCCTCATCCCATAATCTTGGGGATGAATCACCTCCTCCACATTTTTCCCGTCGAAAACTCTGCAAATAGTAGTCTGCCCCATCGTACTTAGCTCGTCTACTGGGCGACCATCCTGAGTTTCTCCATGTACCGCCCATGCAGACCTCCGTCCAAGCCGCTGAAGAATATCGGCATAGACGGGTGGTAGTTCCGGACTAAACACGCCAACCAGCTGGCATGCTGGTCTAGCTGGATTAAGAAGAGGACCTATCAGGTTGAAAATTGTTCGAATCCCTTTCTCCGCCAGTAATTTACGAACAGGCATAATAGCCTTGAATGCGGGGTGATACATTGGAGCAAAAAGAAACCCCAATCCGGCTCCTGCAAGGCAATCCCTGAAACCTTCGGCGGGAAGATCAATACGCACCCCAAGTTCCTCGAGCACGTCTGCTCCACCGCTCTTCGAGGTAATACCTCTGTTGCCATGCTTAAACACCGCCGCTCCACCGGCAGCTATCACGAACATTGACGTCGTGGAGACGTTGAAAAGATTGAGTTTGTCCCCACCGGTTCCACAAACATCGATAGTTGGCTGTTCGAGCGAATCGGGCCCGACTTCGGGATCAACAGCTCGCTCGAGCAACTCAGAGACGAAAAGAGCGATCTCCGGCGCAGTCTCTCCTTTCTTCGCAAACACCTCCAGAAATTGAGCTTTTTCAACAGGATCGGCATCTTCGTCCACTAGAAGCTGCACCACCTCACTGACCTGGGATGAGTCCAATTCCCTCCCACCCTCAACGTGATCAATATACTTCTTCATATTTCCTGGGGTTTCCGCCTCGCGCAGTAGTAAGATCCAAGGGTTCTACCCAAAATAGGACGGCTCATTACCGTCCTTCCATTTAATGTTACATCCGCTACTCGGGAATGGATCCTTCGGCGGTTCATCTCCTACTGTCAGGCGTTCAATCGCCTTACGCATATCACTTCCTGTAGCCTCATTCCCGCTTTTAGGGCGTGAATCATCAAACTGTCCGGCGTAAAAGAGTTTCCCAGCGGCATCGAGCAGGAAAAAGTCTGGTGTACAGGCTGCTGACCATGCCTTCGCTACTTCTTGATTCTCATCATAAAGATAGGGGAACGACCAACCAAACTTATCGGCAAAGCCCCCCATCAAATCGGGGTGATCATCAGGGTAATTCTTAACGTCATTCGACATGATGGCGACAGTGTTGACTCCCTTTTGGGCCACCTCCTTCGCCATTTTCCCGACCGCATCTGCGAGGTGGATTACATAGGGGCAGTGGTTACAGGCGAAAATCACCAATACTCCCTGCTCGCCCCTTAGCTGGGCAAGAGTATGAATTTCCCCGTCAGGATCTGGAAGCTGGAATTCAGGTGCGATATCACCCGGCCGAAGACGAAATGTGGAATGAACCTCTGACATTACCCTGTCGGCATAAAATACCTGACGCTTGCCGTGAAGTGAAAACGGAGTAACTATCACACCCAGTTTAATTGATGTTCACCGATCGCGAGAAAGAGCGCTATGAACGCCATTTTAGCCTATCGGGCTTTGGGATGGAGGGGCAGACCGCGCTTCGCAACGGCTCCGCTCTGTGCGTCGGGGCTGGCGGCCTCGGCTCCCCGGCGGCCCTTTACCTCGCTGCAGCAGGTATCGGGCGCCTGGGCATCGTGGATGACGATACAGTCGATTTATCGAATCTCCAGCGCCAGATCCTTCACGACGAACGATCTATCGGCACCCCAAAGGTCCAGAGTGCCTCACAACGCCTCACGAACCTGAACTCCGATGTCAGTCTTGAAATCTACCGCGAACGGCTCGAGAAGGACAACATCATGGCTCTCTTCAGGCGATACGACCTGATCCTTGACGGCTCTGACAACTTTACTACCCGGTTTCTGGTCGCGGATGCCGCATGGCTCCTCGGCAAACCCCTCGTCGCCGGCGCGATTCATCAGTTTGAAGGCCAGCTTACCGTCTTTGATCCAGCTCTGCACTCACCTTGCTACCGCTGTCTGCTTCCCGAACCTCCCGCGCCCGGCACTGTGCCTACATGAGAGGAGGCAGGCGTCCTTGGCGCTCTTCCCGGCGTGATCGGGACCCTTCAGGCTATGGAAGCTATTAAGATCCTCACAGGGCATGGAGAAACTCTTGCCGGGCGGATGCTTCATTACGACGCAACTAATGCACGCATGCGGGAAATATCACTTAAACCAGATCCATCGTGTGAACTCTGTGGCAACGCTCCCACCATTACCAGTCCCGGAACTGCACCGAACAGCGCCGCCGAAACCAAAAGCTTAAAGGAACTTAGCGCGACTGAAGCATTGGCTCTCATACGAGATGGCTTTGACGGCATCCTACTTGACGTTCGGGAACCCCCTGAGCACGCCTGGGCCCACCTTGACGGCTGTAGGCTCGCCCCACTCAGTCAATTAACAAAACATCTCGAGGATCTTCCGCGTAACGTTCCATACCTTGTATACTGCAAGGTGGGACAGCGAAGTGCCCGTGCTGGAACGCTGATGCTTGATGCAGGATTTAACGACGTGACCAACCTGGGAGGCGGTATCATGGATTGGATGCGACTTGGTGGCCCAGTGGTTCAACCGTAGCCAACTCCCCTTTCCCCTACGACTCCGTTTCCACTCTTCCGCTATTACGATGGACCCAGATACTTTGCACTAACCCCAAGAGGAACATGCAAATAAGCACAAAGGTTCCGGAATAACTGATCAAAGGAAGTGGAATACCCGTGATTGGCATAATCGAAACGCACATCCCGATATTCTCAAAAATATGGGCGAACAAGAGCCCAACGACTCCGGCCGCAATAATCTGCCCCGCGAAATCTCTGCTATAATAGGCAACAAAGAGACACTGAATGAGAAGAAGTGCAAATCCGGTAAGGAGAAGAAGACTTCCTCTAAAACCCTGCTCTTCGGCAATCACAGCAAAAATATAGTCATTATGCGCAGTCTTCCATGGAATATCCTTCCTGTTGTGAAGAGAGTCCTTTGAATGACTGGCGTAACCCGCACCTCTCCATCCGGCCTTCCCCACCGCCATGGTGACACGATATTCCGCATAGTTCTTATCAGTATTTGTGATTTGGCCCCTCTGAACATTTTCCAGGTAATTATTAACTCGTGCATACCCTCTCTCGGAAACTCCTGGCAGTATAATGAAGTAAATAATGGGTAGTATGCCTGCTCCAACCAGTCCCATGAAAAGTAGGTAGCGGTATGGTATTCCACCAACCAGCATTGTCACGAAAGCCACAGGTAACCAGACGATCGCGGAACCCATATCTCCATTTTTGACCACGAGAAGAAAAGGAATACCGCATAAGACACCGATAATGGCCAACCGACAGGCCGGATGCCCAAGCCACCTCTGAATTCTGGGAAGTACCTGGAAGCTGAGCCCTACCACTATAATCCCTGCCGCAATCACCAGCTGAGTTGGCTGGAAGCTCAGACCCATCACTGTAAGCTGGTGCACCTCAGAGTCCTGAGCCATCAAAACGAGAAGCATTCCTATCCCGACAAGATACATTGGGACCCCAAGCCACATGAGCCATCTGTAGTCGGTAAGCGCCACCACGAAATAAACCAAGCTCCCGACGAGAATCCAGATCTTTTGCCGGTCCGCAAACCATGCGCCCCAAAGCTCAGGATTGTCGCCCAAAGATGAAACCGGGATATGCCGGGCAGCGCTTTCGATACTGAATACTCCGAAGACCAAGAGGCCGTACATGGTAAAAACCAGGACCCAGTTCATCCCGAGGAATTTCCGGAAAAGTGGTGTCATTTGCGGATCACCTCAAGAGCATACAGAGAAAAGCAGATGAGACAAGAGACGACCCCCGCAGAACAGGGTCCTCAATTGCCGAGAAACCCGGTTAACGGGCTTGTGGCCTCCGCTTTCTCACTCTGCATCGGTAATCCAGCCTTAAAGGCACGGCGTCCTGCATCAACGGCATCTTTAAACGCTAATGCCATCGCAGGCGGATCGCCGGCCACTGCTATTGCGGTATTTACCAGAACAGCGGAGGCTCCCATCTCGGAAGCTTCTGCAGCATGGCTCGGCGCACCGATACCAGCATCGACGATAACCGGCACCGTCGCCTGCTCAATAATGATCCGTATCTGATCCCTTGTTACAAGACCCATATTAGATCCAATGGGAGCACCAAGAGGCATCACTGTCGCGACCCCCACATCTTGGAGGCGTTTCGCCAATACGGGATCCGCATTGATATACGGAAGTACTGTAAACCCCTCATTCACCAACAATTCAGCAGCTTTAAGAGTTTCGATTGGATCCGGAAGAAGGTAGGTGGGGTCAGGATGAATCTCAAGCTTGATCCATTTCGGAAGGCCCGCGGCCTCGGCAAGCCTAGCTAGCCTCACAGCTTCATCTGCATTCATGGCTCCGCTCGTATTGGCCAGCAGCAGGTAGGTCTCGGGGTCGATAAAGTCGAGGATGTTGGCAAACGGATCATTACCGCCGGTCACATCCGCCCTTCGAAGGGCAACCGTCACGATTTCAGTTCCAGATGCGACAAGCGCTTCCTTCATCAATTCCGGAGAGCCGAACTTGCCGGTGCCCAAGAGTAAACGGGAACGAAATTCCCGTCCTCCAATCTCTAGGAGATCTTCACTCACCTTCAGGACGGAATAAGATCGGATACCGCGTCGCGCTCCTCACGTAGTTCTGAAACACTTTCCTCAATCTTAGACTTTGAAAAATCGTCAATCTCGACTCCTTCAACTACGGACCACACTCCATCGCTCTCGCATCTCACCGGCATAGATGCAATAAGCCCCTTATCGATCCCATACTGACCTTCGGAACAAATCGCGACACTGGTCCAATCCCCTTCAGCAGTCGGATGACAAAGACTGCGAACCGTATCAATAGCAGCGTTAGCCGCTGAAGCCGCTGAAGATGCCCCTCGCGCATTGATAATTGCTGCACCCCGCTGCTGAACCATTGAAATGAATTCTCCTCTGAGCCATTCGTGATCATCAATCACATCCACGACCCGGGACTTGTTAATCAAGGCATTAGTGAAATCAGGATACTGAGTGGCCGAATGATTCCCCCAGATACAGAGATTCGAAACCGAGCTCACGTGAACTCCTGCCTTTGCGGCCAACTGGCTTTTAGCGCGATTCTCATCCAACCGCGTCATGGCGAAAAACCGCTCTGACGGAATACCCGGCGCATTGTTCATCGTTATCAGACAGTTCGTATTGCAGGGATTGCCCACTACTAGAACTCGAATATCGTCTGCCGCATTGGCTGCGATGGCTTCACCCTGACGGGTGAAAATCTTACCGTTAATCCCAAGCAGATCCTTTCTTTCCATTCCCGCCTTTCGCGGTACCGATCCCACTAAAAGAGCCCAGTTCGAATCCTTGAATCCCATATCAAGATCACTTGTCGTGGTGATTCCTGAAAGAAGAGGAAAGGCGCAATCATCGAGCTCCATTGCCGTTCCCTCCAATGCTTTCATCGCGGGCTCAATCTCAACCAGATTCAGATGAACCGGCTGGTCGGGGCCGAATAATCCACCAGAGGCTATTCGGAAAAGCAGCGCATAGCCGATCTGCCCAGCCGCACCGGTGATTGTAACAGTGATACTATCCTTCATGACGATACATCAGCCTTTAGCGGCGAGATCAACTGGGGTCAATGGTGGTCCGTTTTCTTCGCCAAAAAAAGTTTAGCACGAGGAAACACAAGATAGAATTACGTATGCATTTTGTGGTTGCTAAACGCCTCTGCAGGCCCATGATCCCCGCGCTTGGTCGACATGGCGAATCTTTCTCGTCTCTCAAGCAACCTGAAAAGCTCTGGGGTTCACTTTGTCTCCGCGGGCTCTTTCAGAGCCACTTTCCTAAGGGGAAAACTCCTCGCCATGGCGAGGATTACCCTTTCTCAATCAACATTACTCATTGTGACGCTCCACTAGCCCCCATCAACGGTGTGGAACCGAGCATGGCACAAATTCATCATGAGCTCTGACCCTTCTTCAGACGCTCCTTCCGGAGACTCCTCGGAAGGACACAGGAGGGGCGGCGGTGACAGGCACCGCCGTAGACGCGGTGGTGCTGTTCGAGGCAGGGTAAGGGGCAGAGGTCGACGTCGGGGAAATGACCGTCGAAGGGATGGCGGTGGCGGTGGCGGCCAGGAGGTAGATGAAGGCGAACAGCGTAAGGATACTGTCCTTACTGGGGACCCTGTTGAAGTAAACGGCGTTCTGGAGCTAGCCCCAAAAGGATTCGGTTTTCTTCGGCAACCCGACAAGGATTTCGAGCAATCCAGAGAGGATGTTTTTCTTCCTCCTGAACTTGTCCGCCGTGAGGGCCTCAGAGTCGGAATGTGGGTCCACGGAAAGGCCCGCGAAGGCAGTCGGGGGCCCCAGCTCGTCGAGGTTACCTCCGTGAACGGCAAGAAACCTGAGGAGGCGCGCAAACTCTCCTTTTTCGAGGAGCTTAAAGCCACTAACCCGGTAAAGCGGATTCCTTTCGAAACCGAGCCCGAACGGTTTACCACCCGGGTGATCGATATGATCTCGCCAATAGGCCGGGGCCAAAGAGGTCTCATCGTCTCACCTCCTAGATCGGGAAAGACCACACTGTTACTGCATTTAGCCGAAGCAGTTCGGGAGCGACATTCCGAAAATCTGCATCTTATTATTCTACTGGTCGATGAGCGCCCAGAAGAGGTCACTGAATTTAAACGGCAGCTACCGGAGGCCGAGATCTACGCAAGTTCTAACGACATGCCCGCCAAAAATCACTGTCGAGTTGCTGAACTTTGCATTGAAAGAGCAAAGCGCTTGGTCGAAGCAGGTCAGGATGTCTTTCTTCTTCTCGACTCAATCACCCGCCTTGCAAGGGCTTACAACAACAGCATGCGGGGCGGTAAAGGGCGAGGATACCAAAGCGGAGGAATTGTCGCAGGCGCTCTCGAAATGCCCCGACGTCTGTTTGCGGCTGCCCGCAACTTAAAGGAAGGGGGATCCCTCACGATCATAGGAACTGCATTAGTTCAGACCAACGCCAAGGCCGACGAAGCTATATTCCAGGAATTCAAAGGCACCGGCAACATGGAGTTGGTTCTCGATCGTCGAATCGCTGAGAGCTTCATTTACCCAGCGGTTGACATTTTCAAGTCGGGCACCCGACGAGAAGAACTTCTGCTTCCAGAGCATCTTCTCCATAAGATCTATCTCATTCGTCGAGGTTTATCCGGGCACCGTCCGCTCGAAGCGATGGAGCGCCTACTTTTCTTCCTCAAGAAGTTTCCTAACAACGCGCAGATGCTGTTGGAAATCAAGGGGTAGCACCCTGCTAGGTTATTTCACGATTTAGCCAGCCCCCAGAAATCAAGGGTGCCGCGTCATCTCGATAAGCCCGGCCAACCAACGAAGACGCAGGAACCGAAAAAGGGCTCGGGGGCTGCAATTTGTTAAGTTGGTGTAAAAAGGGTTTTAGTCGATCTCTCCACTGTCCACGTTGCAAAGGCCTCTCGAACAATCATTGCGGAACCAAACGCATTTTCCCGCAATAATCGGTACCGGGAGTTCCCGTCGAATCCCGCGCCCTTTTCAATTACAACCAACAGTTGGCATAGTCGCCTTGGCGGCTCAGTTGATTACGAGTGAGGGGCTCCTCTCCAAGCTTACAGACCTTCCACGAGAAACTGCCTCTCCTATTTCTTCCCTGATGCCGAAATCGCCCTCCAGTCAGGATCCTGAAGATGCTTTTGATATCTCTCTTATGAAAAAGGTGGCGCGAGGTGATCACTCGGCATTTAAAGAACTCGTTCAACGCCACCAATATGCGGTCGTCGGGACCGTCGCCAAGATGCTCGGCAATCACAGCGAGGCAGAAGACATCGCCCAGCAGGTATTTCTTCGTTTGTGGAAAAGCGCAGGACGCTACAAACCAACTGCTAAGTTCACGACATTCCTCTTCACCATTACCCGCAACCTCGTCTTTAATGAAACACGCCGAAGAGCACGACGGGGTGAACAGTCGCTCGAAGAGCAGGCAGATGAATGGCATCAACAATTTCAAGAAAAAGAGCACTCTCAGCCTGACGCTCGATTACTTGAGTTGGAACTACGTGAAGCCGTTAACAGAGCAATTACCTCCCTACCTCAAAAGCAACGAATGGCCGTAGTTCTCAGAAGACATGAGAACATGTCCTACGAGGATATTGCTGGCATCCTTGGAATTTCGATTTCTGCCGTAAAAAGCCAACTTTTCAGGGCGCGAGCCACCCTCCGCCAGATGCTGAGTCAATTCCTTGAGCCTCCTTCCAACCCGTCGAAAAGCGACTAATTTTCGGCGTTCTGATTTTCCAGTGTTCCTCCCGGTTCTGAAGACGATGCGGTGAGAATCCCCCAATCCAAGTTGCCAAAATCAATACGCTGGTTTTCGCACTCAAAGACAGCATCCTCATTCCTCGGATCGATGTGCGCTGCAACATCGATAAAATAGCGACCAAGCAGCCTCTCTTTCTTGCTCCCCTCTCCCCCTTTTAAAAGCAGTTTTGCTCTGGCCATAAGGAGCCGGGAAAACGTCCGTGGGTTGTAATCACCAACCTTCACCTTGGGCATCACACCCTGCCTCAATTGAAAATTGACTACCATGGCCTGCTTGTTGCGCCTCTCGAGGTGCAGAGCGAGGGCAAGGATTTGGCGGGCACTTAAAAGAGCGTCCTTGGCGGCTCCCTTCGATGAAACCATATTTGCTACGTAAGTCGCTAGATTGGTGGCGTAACTCTTCCGCTCTGCAGCAAGCATAACATCATCACCAAAGAGAGCCCGGTCAACAACCGGCGCCTCATAACGAGCCGCAAATGCAGCATCCTCACTCTGGCCGTAGCCTATAACCAAGGAAAGAAGTAGTATCCAGCTTGCTTGCTTCACCGTTTGGATAGGGTCATACTTCGCCCACACGATCTTTTTCGCAAGTGGCAAATAAACCCAGTACTCTGGAGAAGCAGGAACTCCGGACCAAAATATGGCGATCGCTTGCCTCTACCGATAGGAATGTCCGTCGTGATTGGAGCTCTCTATTATGCGATAAGTTAACCAACTGGCTATCCCTGAATGAAGGAATCGGAACCATTGCAACCTATGCAGCCGTAGAAACCGAAGCAGACCTCTCAGCCCTTCATCTCTCACTCCTGGGCCAACATCGCTTTGCATACCCATTGGTTTCAGGCTCCAATCTTAGCTTCCATATGGTCCAACACCCATGCGAATTGAGGTATGGGACATTCAACATACCCGAGCCTGTGCCTGAAATTCACCCCCCTGTCAGCACACAAGAAATCGACCTCTGCCTCTGCCCAGGAGTAGGATTCACCCTTGGCGGCGCCCGGCTGGGCCGTGGGAAGGCCTACTACGACACCACTCTGCCACTTCTCAACGGAAAAGCCTTCCGGATGGGAGTCGGTTTTGACCTACAGCTCCGTGACGAACTGCCGGTTGAAGATCACGATATCCCCATGACCCACATCGCGACACCAAGCGGCATTAGGCCCACTCCGGAATACTGAGGTTGAAGCGCGGAATCCGAACGAAGATAGATCGCCCGCTCTCCGTCGTTCCGAAAAAGGCTCCCTCAGCGTAGCCACTCGAGCGTGTCACATGATAGCTATTGTAGGAAAACTCTTCCCCAGGCCCGAGGTCCGGGGTCTGCCCTACTACCCCATCGCCCTCCACCACGATGACTTCCTCAGAATCATTCTCTCTTACAACCCACTTACGTCCCCGAATACTGACGCGCTCAGGGGACTGATTGCAAATTTTGATAAAATAGACAAACGGGTGAGGCCGATCCTCAGGATGATCCAGACTGGGCATGTAAATGACGTCGTCAACCTCTACGCTCAATCTATCGAGTTCTTCGAAATGTGGCTGCACCGAGCAGAACCGTAGGGCTACAAGCCCTCTTGCCAAGGACAAGCTTGCCTGTTCTACAAATGAGGGATTAATTGGCCTACGATGTCACCACCAGTGGTAACTCTCACAATCGCCGGCTCTGACTGTTGTGCAGGCGCAGGGATTCAAGCCGACCTGAAAACCTTTTCGCTGCTTGGCTTACACGGTCTTACTGCGATTAGCTCCATTGTAGTGCAGACTCCCTTTAAGGTTCATAGTTCTCAGGAGATTTCACCAGAGATTTTGACAGCACAGATTCAGGTTCTTCTCGAAACCTATCGAATCGCCGCAATTAAAACCGGACTGCTTGGCAGCCCCTCTCATATTTCCGCGGTGGCTAATGCCCTCACTGGAACGGACATCCCCTTGGTGGTAGATCCTGTGCTCTCAGCTTCCTCAGGGACGGAGTTTGCTTCTCCAGAAGCCGTTGACGCTTACATGACAGAACTCTTGCCGCTAGCTCTAGTTACCACCCCAAACCTGCCTGAGGCCCTCCGCCTACTCAGGCAGAATCATCATCTCAATTCGGAAGGGCCTTGCCCAACCGAGATTACCAAAGAACTATCCAACGCCCTTGGCATTTCCGTCCTACTCACCGGAGGACACAGCGTAACTGGAGGTCTGCTCACTGATACCCTTTACAGCCGTGGCGCAACCCACGAATTTACTCACCCTTGGATCGATCTCCCCAGCTCGCATGGCACAGGATGCACTCATTCAGCTGCAATAGCGGGGTTGCTTGGACTCGGTTTTGAGTTGGAGCAAGCCATCTCGATGGCTCAGGCACTGATGATCCACGTCCTTAAAACCTCATATCGATGGCCTCTGAAAGAGGGACCCCAAGAAATCTACGCCCTCAACCAACTACCTCCGAAGCCAGCCAATTTCTTCGAAGGCACCGAATTGGAATAGAGCAATCCATAGTCAGCATCACCCCTTGGACTCCAAATCCCAATCCTATTTTCATTCGTCTGAAACCGGTAAACCTTTTGAGGACTGTATTAGCTGCGGACTCTCCCTCAAAGAGGACCCGGACCTTCCTTTCCTCGTCGCCAAAACCTTTCAAGGTGATGAGTGCATCTTCGAATACGCCATATGTGAACATTGCCGGGCTAACATGGCTCAAGAATTTTCGGACGAGTCACAACAAGCCCTTGCGACCTTCTTCACCCAGCGAGTACGACTCGAGGAGCGCTCTCAGCTTTTATCGCCCGCGAAGCTCATAGAGCCTTGGATTCAGCAATGTGCCGCCTGCGACACTCCTCGCTCCAAAGCCAAAAGCTACTCTTTGGGCGGAATCCTACTCGGCGATACCATAATTTATGATCCATACCCGCTATGCCTTTGCGGCGATTGCGAAGAGGAAATCCAATCCCTCCTATCACAACAAACCCTCGGAATTTGGGATGACTTTGTTCAGACGAATTTTGATTGTCCCCCTGGTCAACACCAGGATCTTCCCAACAAAGGCCGCCCTGCCCTTCTATAGCCCGAATCTCACCAACGAAATCCCGCTCCTCCACAAAACAGTCAAATAACCCACCACTCTCAGCGAATTGACCAAGAGTGGCAGCCCCGCCTGGACTCGAACCAAGAAATACTGAACCAAAATCAGGTGTGTTACCAATTACACTACGGGGCTTTTACCTCTCGGCGGCCGTTAAATAGGTGTAACCGGCCGGCTTTTCAACTAATAAACATGAAAGCTAAGCAAGCCACTTGACTCTCCCCCCAGCGGTCGAGAAATTGCCCCCGCAAGAATCATGGAATTTGCCGGTCTCATAGAACAACGCCGGGAGAGACTGGCGGAATTGGAGGAGCGTATTTCTCAACCAGACTTCTTTAACGATCAAGCTTCTGCTGCCGACGTCATGCGGGAGCATAGGAGCCTTCAGAAACTGATGATCCTCTGGGACAGCTACGAATCTACATGTAGAAACCTCGAGGAAAACCGGGAGCTTTCCAAAGATGACGATGAGGAGATCGCCGCGATGGCAGGCGAGGAAATTCCAGATCTTGAGTCCTCTCTCCCTCTCCTTCGAGAAAAGCTCCAGTATTCCCTGCTCCCTCAGGATCCAACAGAGGAACGCAATGCTCTGGTAGAAATTCGTGCGGGCGCCGGAGGTGATGAGGCCTCGCTTTTTGCCGGGGAAGTAATGCGGATGTACGAGCGCTATGCCGACAGCTGTAATTGGAAATGCGAACACCTCGAAAGTAGCCCTTCAGAGGTCGGCGGCTTCAAGGAGGTCGTACTCAAAGTGAGCGGTGAAGAAGTCTTCCGCCGTATGAAATATGAAAGCGGTGTCCACCGGGTGCAACGCGTCCCATCAACCGAAACTCAGGGACGAATCCACACCTCTACCGTTACCGTCGCTGTCATGCCGGAGGCTCAGGAGGTCGACATCGAACTTAAGCCAGACGAGCTACATATTCAGGCGACCCGGTCCGGGGGCCCTGGGGGGCAACATGTCAATACGACTGATTCGGCTGTACAAGTCACTCACTTACCCTCTGGCATTCAGGTCAAGTGCCAGGACGGCAGGAGTCAGGGTCAGAATAAGGAAAAGGCCCTTGAGATTCTCCGCTCCAAGCTTTTTGAAGCCAAACAACGCGAAGAGCAGGAAAAATATTCTGCCCAACGCCGAGCGCTGATCGGATCCGGCGACCGCTCGGAGAAGATTCGTACATACAACTTCCCTCAGTCGCGAGTCACTGACCATCGAATCAATCACACCTCCCACAACTTGGAGGGAATTCTTACCGGGGAAGTCCACGAATTCACGGAGGAATTGCAGAAGACGGAAATGGCTCAGAGGCTCGCGGAATCCGGAATCAGTGCGGACTAATTGTTGCCCGAGGTTCAGCCCGATGAAGACCGTCCTGGAATGCCTCGAACGCGGCGCCTCTTATTTGCGAGAGAGAGGCGTAGAAGGCGCCAGACGGAACATGGAATGGCTTCTCGCCCAGCAGTTGTCCTGTAGCCGAATCGAGCTTTACGCGAGCTTTGATCGTCCGATGACAGAGCAGGAACTCGCTCCATTACGGGGCCTCCTGAAAAGGCGAGGCGAGGGTGAACCTCTCCAGCACATTCTAGGAACTATAGAATTCGCAGGAAGGGAGTTCCTTTGTGACAAACGCGCTCTTATTCCCAGACCAGAAACGGAGGAAATGGTCGAACTGACTCTTCAACTGGATTTAAATGATCAATTACAGGTTCTCGATGTCGGCACAGGGAGTGGTGTGATTGGCATCACGGTCGGGCTTTCGCTCGGAGAACGCTGTGCCACTACAGTATTAACCGATATTTCATCGGCCGCCTTAGCTCTGGCAAAGGAAAACGCTGATCGACATGCCCTCCCGGTCAACTGCATTGAAACCGATCTTTTGGAGGGAGTCGTGGGAACTTATCATCTCATTCTTGCTAACCTCCCTTACATACCGGAGGGCGACAAAGAGACCCTATCGCAGGAAGTCGCCCATGACCCAGACACTGCCCTTTTCGGGGGACAGGATGGGCTCGATCTTCTCAGGCGTTTCATTCCCACAATCAGAGGCCACCTCAAGTCCTGCGGCTGGCTGGTGCTTGAAATCGGCTTAACTCAGGGGCCCGAGGTCGTTGCCCTTGCTCAATCGGCAGGCCTCGACCCCGTCCGCCTCCAACATGATCTCTCCGGAAAACCACGGTTTGTCTTTGCTCAAGCACCCTGACAAGTCGAATATTGCTCCCTCTTTCAATGGATAAACTTCTCGTCCACGGCAACAGCACTTTACAAGGCTCCATCAACATCTCGGGATCTAAAAATGCATCCCTCCCTATCCTCGCGGCCACTCTACTCTCTGATCAGGCCTCAATCATACGCCGGGTTCCGGATGTTTCGGATACCAACTACATGCTGCAGATTCTCCGTGCCCTTGGTGCGGAAGTGGAACGCTCAAGCGGAACCGTAAGGGTCGAACCGTCAACGATCTCTCCAGAAGCACCCTACGATCTGGTCAGGAAAATGCGGGCCTCCATCTGCGTGATGGGCCCCCTTCTCGCCCGGGTCGGCAGAGCCAAGATATCTCTACCCGGTGGCTGCATCATAGGGGACCGACCTGTGGACCTTCATATTAAAGCCATGCAGGGCCTCGGCGCTGCCGTTGAGATGCAAGGAGGAGATATCGTTCTGAGCGCCCCTAACGGACTTGTTGGAGCAGAGATCGACATGAGAGGAAAGCACGGCCCCACCGTTCTCGGAACTGATAACCTCATGATGGCTGCCGCCCTAGCCCGGGGAACTACAGTTATTGACTCCGCGGCGAGTGAACCGGAAGTCGTGGACCTTGCTGACTTCCTCGTGAAGATGGGCGCCAAGATCTCCGGCGCAGGCACTCGCCGGATCGTCGTTGAAGGAGTCGGACACCTGAAAGGAGTCGAGCACAACATAATCCCCGACCGAATCGAGGCAGGGACCTTCATGGTTGCAGGCGCGATGGCAGGCCAGGGAGTCACCTTGAAACGAGTTAGAGCCGACCACCTCGGTGCAGCAACCGGCATTCTCGAAGAGGCTGGTCATTTAGTGGACTTCAGCCCCGATGGCACAGAGGTTCATATTACCCCCGGCGCAAACCCGCGGGGCTGCGATATTTCTACCGCTCCATTTCCAGGATTTCCCACAGACATGCAGGCTCAATTTACCGCGATGTTTGCAACTACCCCGGGAATATCAGTAGTGGAAGACACTATTTTTCCTCAGCGGTTCATGCACTGCTCAGAGATGAAGCGTATGGGCGCTGAGATCAAAGTCGATGGTGGTAGCGCGCTAATTCGCGGAGTGGAGAATCTCAGTGCTGCGCCAGTAATGGCCTCGGACCTCCGAGCCTCAGCCGCGCTGGTACTGGCAGCTCTCCGGGCCCGGGGAACGACCGAAATCAATCGCCTCTATCATATCGATCGGGGCTACGAGCATATCGACGAAAAACTCCTCCAACTCGGAGGAAAAGTAGAGCGCATCCCAGACTGAACACCTGTGATCACGATGTTCCATATTGGCAGCCTTCCTCATATTGTGGTAGGACAACTCTATGAACCCAGTCACCAGCCGAGCATTGCTCAGCCTTCTCCTCCTGAGCTCTTCCTCTTCACTCGTGGCAATTCCCACAACGGCCACCTTAACGGCTGTGAACGAGCAGAACTTTAATAGGATCACCCTCGAGTTCGAACCACCAGTTCTACCCACGGGCCGGGACACCACCAGACTATCCGGATCCATCGAGGTTCTCCTTGAGATTGACCCGGTCACCGATCGGGTCTCCGAAATGACCATTCTTGACGGTGACGTTCAGGGCAGTGCAGTCGAGCTTTCGGGAAGCACTTTTCTGATTGGAAGCTACGATCTTGAAAGCTCCACCCTTGGCGCCACTCTCGACACCCCGTTACCTCCAGGGGTTGTTGATCCGGCCACCGGGGAGTTCGACTCCTCCCAGCATACCTTCACGGTGAGCAGCGGGACACTTGGTGGCAATATCCGTATCGGGCTTCTCGGCATTAATGAAAATCTTGATTTTGATTTCACTAATGAACCGGTCGGAGGAACAGGCCTTGGAACCGGCTCTGTCACGCTCACCCCAACGACCATTACTCCAACAAGCAAGGCCTATAACGTGGACGTGCAGCTTCCCATTGCAGTCGACCAGGTATTCGAAGCCGCAGGCGTTGAGGTCCCCATCCGGGCCGAGGGAGCTGCCAAGCTGTCTGGTCCAGCGACTGTTCAAATCACACCTGAGGACCCTTTCACTCTGTGGGCCACCGCGAATGGGATTTCTGGCGCCACTCCACTCGAAGACTCGAATGAGGATGGAGTATCCAATGGAATCCAATGGGCTCTTGGCCTAAACGCCTCCGAAAACCCTTTTCCTCACCTCCTGCAACCGGGTGAAGTAAACGCAGCCACGGTAGCGTTCAGCCTCTCCCTACCGAAAGGAGGCACAGCCAGTGCCCTTCTTGTCACAACGGGTTCGGACCCCCTCCGGCCATTCTCTCCCGTTGGTCCTGCTCTAATCAGCACGGGAAGAAACCCGATCCCGGCGGGAACGAGTGGAGACGTGACTATAAGGATCCCGAGGGGCCAGCGAGGCTTCATCCAGCTTTCCACCCCCTGAAGGGGGCTTCCAGAGCAAACGCCCGGGACAATACTCAGGCTGGAACCGGGTCGGGCAACGGCCCGTCGTCCTCTTCCTGCTGCTCATTGTCGCCCTTCAGTGATGCCGTTGGCTCAGGGTCAGATGGCAACTCGGGAGGCTTGGGAGAACGTGGAGGGCTCTTCATTTCGCCGTGCTCTATGAGGTCCATAATGTGAGCACCATCCAACGTTTCAAACTCCAACAACGCCTCAGCGATCAGCTCAAGCTTATCGCGGTTCTTTGTAAGGATCTTCTTCGCATCGGCGTAAGCCCGGTCAATAATCCGGCGGATCTCGGCATCGATTTTTTTAGCCGTTTCTTCCGAGTAGTTTTTTGGCTTCGAAATATCCCGGGCAAGAAAAACCTCCTCTCGCGCCTCTCCGTATTCCACCATTCCCAGCTCCTCGCTCATACCCCATTCGCACACCATCCTTCTCGCCAGACTAGTTGCCTGCCTGATATCTCCTGACGCTCCGTTCGTCACATCGCCAAAGACGATCTCTTCAGCCACTCTTCCACCCATCGTCACAATCAGCTGCTCCAGCCCTTCGATCTTGTGAACTTGGAACTTATCTTCCTCGGGTAGATGGAAAGCCGCACCGAGGTATGGCCCCCTCGGAATGATTGTTACCTTGTGGAGCTGGTCGGTATTCTCAAGTGTTGCCAAGAGAAGGGCATGCCCAGCCTCGTGATACGCTGTCAGCTTCTTCTCCTTCTCGCTCAGGGCCAGACTCCGCCGCTCTCTTCCCCATCGCACCTTGTCGCGCGCCTCCTCCAGCTCGGCAACCGTGACTGCCTTCAGATCTTTACTCGCCGCCAGCAGGGCCGACTCATTGATTATATTGGCAAGTTCTGCACCCGAGAAGCCAGGTGTTCCTCGAGCAACCGTGCCCAGGTCCGTCCCGGCGGCCAACTTGATCTTTTTGGCGTGCACCTTCAGAATCTGCTCCCGGCCCTTGACGTCGGGAAGAGACACGGTCACCTGCCTGTCAAACCGGCCCGGGCGGAGAAGTGCGGGATCCAACACATCAGGACGGTTAGTTGCCGCGATGATTATCACGCCCTCCTGTGTATCAAAGCCGTCCATTTCAACCAAAAGGGCATTTAGAGTCTGCTCCCTCTCGTCATGGCCGCCCCCCATTCCGTGGCCCCGATGACGACCTACAGCATCGATCTCATCGATAAAAACAAGACACGGAGCGTGTTTCTTGCCTTGCTCGAACATGTCGCGAACCCTGCTTGCACCAACCCCTACAAACATTTCCACAAAATCCGATCCGCTGATACTGAAAAACGGCACGTTAGCCTCACCCGCGATCGCTCTTGCAAGAAGGGTCTTCCCCGTGCCCGGGGGGCCAACCATGAGAACGCCCTTGGGGATGTTTCCGCCAAGCTTCTGAAACTTCCTGGGATCCTTCAGGAAATCGACAATCTCCCACAGCTCTTCCTTTGCCTCCTGGATACCAGCAACATCCTTAAAGGTAACCTTGGCCCCATCCGTATTCATCATCTTCGCCTTGGATTTCCCAAAACTCATTGCACCCCGACCCGCCTGCTTCATCTGATGCCGGAACAAGAGAAAGAGCAGCACTATCAGGATCAATATCGGGAGAAAACTAAGAAGAACGGTCTTCATATAATTGCTCTCCCTGCGATAGAGCACCCCGGCGTTAAAGAGCATATTCAGCTCGTCCTGCATCGCCATCATGTTGACCGGAACGACAAACTTCCAGGGCTTCTTGACTTCTTGCTCTTTTCCGAGCGACTTGGCGACTTTTGCCTGTCGCTGACCGATAAGATACGCATCCCTTGAGTCGGGTATCGCCACCAACTTCAAATCAAGAACCTTGTATCCAAGTGTTCCCTCCCCGTCGTCTTTTGATGCCTCCCCTGACATCGGCGCCGCCCACTTCTCAAAGTCAGCAAAACTATAAGTGCCCTGTGCACTCGTAATATCTCCTCCCAAACCTGGATCATCCGCTCCCACGGTCTCCACCTTCGACCCCACTAAGCGCGTCAGCTTGGGTCCATCGAGATCAAGGTTGATCCGAATTGTAAACGCTTCCGTGGCCCCAAGTTCATACGTCCCGTCATCTTGGTGCCAGCCTACGATCTGCGCATTAAACGCGGCCTCGGTTGTCACCACCTCGAGCTTAAAACGGGTATCGTCCAGAATGACTTTCCCCTCCTCTAGACTTCTTTTGAACTGGGTGAATGAGATTGGTCGACCTTTCCCGTTTCCCTTATTGCCGAATGCGATTGCAAGAAGACCGAACGCCATCGCGAAAAGGAGCAGAAACCGCCAGTTAAAACCTCGGGACTCTGTAGGTTTGCGAGGGTCCTTGGAATCAGGTTTTGGAGGATGTTCGTCTGCCATTTTGGTAGTTTCGTCGTCGAGAAGAAGGGCAACCCTCCCAGGGGAGGCTAGCCCAGCCGTATAAAAATAAAATTGAAATTTTACCCTCTGGATAGCAATCAATGACTAGGGCAGTCAACGACCTGTTGAAGCCCTCTTGCCGCAATCTCGACCTGTCGGGAAAGCAATGGTTCGGCCAGAAGAATACCCATGATTAATAGTCCCTCCCGGGTATTCACAGGTATCACCTCAAGCACCGACCCTTGTTGAACCTTGATATGAAGATTCCCCACAGCCGCGGATCCTGCCTGCCGTTTAGCTGTAAACGCTGCCTGCGCAAGGGTTCTGGCAAGTTGATGGAGCTTTTCAGACTTAATTTCATCAACAAGCACTTCCCCGGTCCGTTCGAGGAGAAAATAGGATTGAGATCCCAATGCGTCGTGAAGCCAGCCCCCAAAAGGAACCAGCCTCTCGATTATTGAATCTCCGCGGCCTTCTCCATCATCTCCTATCATTCTCTGCTCCTCGCGAGCCGAGAAGGCCCTTACAGCCCCCACCGACCTCCCTTCCACGGCTTCCCCCGGAGCATCGACTGGACTTCCCAGAAGCCCTCCTTTGCGAGCAAGGTCACGCGCCGAAGCAAGCGCGTCACGCGCCTTACTTACGCCTCTGCTCTGCCCTGATACAGCATCCGAGGAGACCTCTACACTCTGACACGATTCGGCTTCATAGCCTTCGAACTGCTTGCCAAACGGGGCCTCCTCGGGATCCAGACTGGGCTCACCCGAATCGTCAGGATGAACAAGTAATGCATTAGCCATCCGCCGCAGCTCGGAGACATCTACCCATGATTCAATTGGATCCATCGCGTTTGAGGTATATTAAAAGAGTGACCATTGAGCGCAGTAGGCGCACAGGCTGGTCTCTCGCACCTTGCTAGCCCCCCTAGATAAAGCCAAGCCTACTTTCAATTTCAATGCGAAGACGGTCGAAAAGAGCCAAGACCTCATCTCCCCCTTCCATCACTCCCGCTGGGAGACCACGGGCACTGGCCGTAACGAAAAGATCTCCTCGCGGCACCACAGTGTTCATTACCATCTCTGGCGGCATTATCGCCCTCAGCGCTTTGCCCGTATCTCGGCTCTCAGGCAAATGCTCCTGCATCATGGTGAGCACCACACCCAGAATCACTAATCTTGGATTGGCAATCCGCATTCGCGTCAGAGCTTCCAGCATTTTCGGCACGGATCGGATTCCCAGGGGCTCTGCCTGCTGGGGCATAAGAACAGCATCCGCCATGGAAAGCACATCTGCAGTGGCTCCAAAAAGTCCGGCTGCAGTGTCGATGATGCAGATATCGATTCCCAAGTCTGCCAATTCACCGTGCAAATTACGGAGACGTGAGGCCACTCCGGACGAGGGGGTCCCGTTGAGATCGTAATCACTCGCTTGCCCAGCGGGAATCAGGCTGAGGGTCTGCATTCTGGTCGGAACCAGCAATCCCCCTACCTTGACCTCTGCATCATCTATATAGTCATAAAACCCAGCGAGGAGCCGACTCTGGCGAGTCAGGGAGAGACCTACGGACCCTTGGGGATCTGCATCAACAAGAACCGTCCGGTTCCCGTTCCTGCCGAAGGCGTGCGCCAAATTGATCGCAACTGTCGTTTTTCCGACGCCGCCTTTTTGACTCGAGATCGCGATTGTAACCACAGCTGATAGGTGGTCGAAGTGTACTCCCAGACACCCGATGAAAAAGCCTTTTATCTCAAGAGTCTCGATATCCCATACCAGACATAAAGCATCTCTTGCCTACCGCCGTCTTGCCCCATCAGCTGCTTTAACGATCCCCTTCTAACTCCATTCCTCCCGCTTCCACTAGGCAGGGGTTAGGATCTCGAAACCCCTCTTCGGAAACATCCTCTGAACCTGAAGCACATGAAGATTTGATTGTTTTTGAGCAAGTTACGTATTTTGCCCCCATATCAGAGTTGGTGAAAATCCGGGGTTTTTCTGCGATCGCACCTTGCAACAGCGTCCCTTCCTCCGCCTTTCCCGGAAGATCAATAAATTCATTGGCCAAGCCCGCGCCTTTTGCCCCACAATAGCTGCACACCAGCCCCCTGCTTTGCCTTGATTCCTCGCCCATCACTCCGCCCCTCGATCATCATCCTTTCTCTCAGCCTGTCTGCCTTGCTTGCTCAAGCCGACAGGGTGCATTTCAATGATGGCCGCCCGCCAAAGGAGGGCAAAGTGGTCTTTAACACCCCGAGCGTCGTTGAACTGAAATGGGAAAAACGGCCCGGCATTTTTCAAACCGACCGCTTTCTGAAGGCGAACATCGAGCGTGTCGAGATAGACACCAAGGAAGATATTCAATTCCGTAACATGGGGCAGTTGCTCCCTACTCCGGATAGACTAACTCCAGAGGACTACCAGCGTAGGATCGTAAAGTGCAAAGCTTTCCTCGATCTGTTTCCCAATGGAAGCCATGCCTCCAAAGTGGAACTTATCCTCACAACACTTGAGGAGGAAAACGAAAAGGCCGTAGCCGGCGGACTTAAACTGCAAAACAAATGGATTTCTCCGGAGGAGAGAAGGCGCGACAGCTACGGGATTGATGCAGGCTTAGAATACGCAGACATGGTGACAGCTAAGGAATCGTCGGACTTGAAAATGGCCCTACGCCACTTTGAGAATATCCAGTCCGACTTCTCCGGTTCAACTCATTATGCCAAGGCGAGCGCCCTGGCCATTGAGGCAATGAAGTCCTACCAGCCGATTTTGCAGAAGCGGATCGCCCAGGTACAGTTTAAGAGACAAGATCGTGAGCGTGCGCGGGCTACCCTTCCTCCCAACGTAAGAGCTCAGAACAAGGCCGCCCAGGACAAGACCGATGCAACTTACCTCAAACTCGTTGCCCGAGAGACCAGTGAGTTGAAGACAAAATGGCTTACCCTTAACGAGTATCACAGCGACCCCATTCGAAAGGTCCTCAACACTCTCAAAAATACCCTCTCCACTCTGGAAAAAGAGACCCCTGCAGAAGATTCCTCCTTCGCGGACTCACTCCATCAGGATGCATGGGACGCGGTAAGCAGAGGAGACCTTGAAGCGGTAGAGGAAATACTCCGGGAACTCAAATCGCTCAAGGTTCCAGAGCGCTACCTTGCCCTGCTTCAAGAGGCATCTGAAACAAAGGAAGAAAATGAACAACCTCTTCCTACCGGCCAAGAGGCAGGAGACGAGGACAAGCCAGAAGAAGAGGCTGCTACCGAAGAACCCGCTGAGGAAATCGAGACAAAAGCCGACAAAGAGACCATTTCAAAAACCCCATCGAAAAAACCGACCAAGAGCAGCCCTTCTGCTTCGGTTTCGAGTGCCGACCAAGACTCGGGAACATCCAAGGTTCAGGTGATCTTTGTAGTTGTTCTTATTGTCGTTATAGCCGGGGCCCTTGGGGCGGCGTTTCTTGGAAGAAAGAAGAAATAGCGATCAACACCTTACCTCTGGTCAAGCATGTCACAACCCCTACGGCGCGCGGAGCAGTGCCGCAAAACTACAGAGACCAACGTCTCGCTAGCCCTGAATCTTGACGGAGAAGGACTGTCCAGCATTGAGACTGGAATTCCTTTCTTTGACCATATGCTCACGCTCTTCTCGCGTCATTCTCTCATTGATCTGAATCTAAAGGTCACAGGGGATGTGGAGGTGGACTACCATCACACTGTAGAAGATAGCGGAATCGTATTGGGCGAGTGCCTGAGGGAAGCACTTGGCGAAAAGCAGGGGATCACCAGATACGGTCATGCGTATGTGCCTATGGATGAAACGCTCTCCCGGGTGGTCGTGGATCTTAGCAATCGGCCGTGGCTTGAATTTAATGCCCCTGAGGGCAGCCCTGATGCTCAAAACTTCCCTTTCAGTCTCGTCGAGGAATTCTTCCGAGCCCTCGCCTCGAATCTTCGCGCTAATATCCACGTCGAAATTTTCTATGGCCGTGATGGCCACCACATAGCAGAGAGTGCCTTTAAGTCTTTGGCTCGCGCCCTGCGAACCGCAGTGAAGAGGGACGAAAGAGTGAAGGGTATACCGAGCACTAAGGAAGCCCTCTAGTGAGCCACTCTTCCGCCAAGGCGAAACCTTCTACCATCCAGCCTTGACCCTTGTCTCCGAAATCCAAAGTTGGCGTTATTGATTATGGCGGCGGTAATATACGCAGCCTGATTCAGGCTCTTGAAAAACTCGGCATTTCTCCGGAACTAGTCACTTCACCAGAGCAGCTGGAACCTCTTTCACACCTCTTCTTTCCCGGACAAGGCGCTTTTGGCGATTGCATGAAGAAATTGAGAGGTCTTGGACTTGTTGATTCCATTTTTGAATGGATTCAACAGGACAAACCCTTTTTCGGCATTTGTGTCGGCTATCAACTTTTGTTCGAGGACAGTGAGGAGAGCCCGGAGAGCAAAGGGCTTTCAGTGATCGAAGGTAACGTCGTGCGGTTCAGAGAAGAGGGTATCAAGGTCCCTCACATGGGCTGGAATAGCGCGCAACTCCGGGACCCTAATCTCGAGCCCTGGATGGGCCTGGGGCTGAATCCTTACTTTTATTTCGTGCACTCTTACCATCCCAATCCAGAGGATAGCTCAATCTGCGCAGCGATGACAGAATATGGAGTAAGCTTTCCCAGCGCTGTCCAGAGAGGCCGCCTCATCGCAACTCAGTTCCATCCCGAGAAGAGCCAAAAGGCCGGAATGAACCTTATCGAAAACTTTCTTCTACAGAAGTGATTCACCGATCAGCAACTATTAGTCCTGTAGAAGCAAGAGGCTCTTACATCGAATCCCTTGAAGGCTTGAGCGACGTGCTACAGGCCAAGACGAACGACTTCTTTTAGCCTGTGACCCTCATCGGCATGAGAACATACAGGAACGAGCCGCTGCCGCGGAGAACTCCTGGACTCATCTCGTCGATAAGATCTAATTGAACCTCATCATCCTCTAGGTTTCTGAGTGGTGCCATCAGGAACTCAGGATTGAACGCTATCGCAATCTCCTTCCCATCATAGTTTACCGGCATCGACTCCTTCGCCTCCCCAATATCAGGGGAATTGGCTGTTAGGTCCATACTGCCCTCACTCACCACGAGCTTCACCGAATTTGATTTCTCGGAAGATAACAGAGACACCCTCCGCGATGTTTCAAGCAACGCCTCTCGTCCGAGGTTAAGCGTCTCCTTGGCCTCTCCCGGAATCACCTGCCGATAATTCGGGTAATTCCCTTCGATAAGCTTCGAAACAATGACGCTACTGCCAACCTCGAAAACAATTTGATTATCCCCAAGTCTGGCGACTGCATCACCATCATCCCCCAGTAGACGCTGCAGCTCCTGAACGGCTTTTGTAGGGATGATGAAATCGGTTTCATGGCTTGCAGGAAACTCGAGGTCGTTCTCCACCATTGCGAGGCGCCTCCCGTCTGTAGCAACCAACGTGAGTTTACCTTCCTTAAACGCGGTGAAAATTCCGTTTAGAACGTAGCGGGTCTCGTCGTTGGAAATCGCGTAGGAGGTTTTCTTCAAGCTCTCTCGGAGAAGTGTCTGAGGGATCTTATATTCCTTAGCCTCCTTAAAATCGGGAAGAGGCGGAAACTCACCGTGTTCCAGTCCGATAATCTTGAAAAAACTGGGACCGCAGGTAATCGACGCAACATCCTTTGCATCAACAGCAACCTCTACCTCAGCATTGGGAAGCTCACGAATAATACTCACCAACCTCTTAACCGGCATCGTAGTTGAGCCCTCTTTCGAAATCTCGGCTCCAACCGTGCCGCTAACACCAACATCAAGATCGGTTGTAGTAAGGCGCAAAGTCCCTCCGCTCGCCTCAATTAAAACATTCGACAGTATTGGAAGGGTCGTCCTCGTGCTGACGACGTGCTGAACCTGTTGGAGACTGTCGAGGAAGGCGTCCCTTGCGATCCGAAATTTCATTAGCAGAAAAACCCTTAACGGGGCACGGCAATTCTGCGGTGATTGGTCGCATTGGCAAGCCATTCTTTAAGAAACAAGTAACATTCCAGCTCCTCCCCGGGCAATATTGAAGCTGCTCCACAACGGAGCGGCTCGTTTCTATTCCTCTCTTTAGCGTCCGATTACAATTAAAGCCCTGCCGGCGGCAGCTTTTTGCCGGCGGACATTGATTCGGGAGCCGTAATTACCGATTCAGCCTTGCGCCCAAAGCCGCGACTGTCTGTCGGACCTGGTCGTCAGTCTGCATCATCTGGTCCACCTTTTTGCAGGCATGAATAACCGTTCCATGATCCCGCCCGCCAAAGGCTTCCCCAATTTCAACGAGAGAGCCTCCGGTCAGCTTCCGTGACAGATACATCGCAATCTGTCTGGGGAAGGCGATATTGGCGGGCCGACGCCGACTGGTCATATCAGCAAGGCGTATGTCATAGAAATCCGCGACCGTTTTCTGGATCGTGTCGATCGTAACCTTGGCCGCAGCCTCTTCCCTGAGAATATCCCGGAGAAGATCCTCAATCCTGTCCGTCGAGAGCTCTCCCTGCCCCAGTGAATTGTAAGTTGCGATCCTTACTAGCGCACCTTCAAGCCTCCGGACATTACTTCGGATTCGTTGTGCAACAAAGCGAACCCAGTCTTCCGGTATCTTAACCTCCCATTCTTCCATCTTTCGGCCAAGAATGGCTATTCTTGTTTCCAATTGAGGAGGTTGCAAAGCTACTGTCAAACCGCATTCGAAACGGGAAACCAGCCGTGGCTCCAGAGTCTGGATTTCTGACGCGGGCCGATCACTGGAGAGTACGACCTGAGCCCTTCCATCGAGAAGCGTGTTGAACGTATGAAAGAATTCTTCCTGGGACTTCTCCTTGCCATTCAAGAATTGAACATCGTCAACCAGAAGCACGTCAGCTTTGCGATACCTCCGACGGAAATTGTCGAGATTTCCTTTTTGTACAGCTAGGATGAACTCGTTCGTAAACTTCTCACAAGTCAGGTAAATCACCTTTGATTCAGGCCTCGCCTTAAGGATGTCCTGCCCGATTGCTTGCATTAAATGGGTCTTCCCGAGCCCGGAGCCTCCATGGATAAATAGTGGGTTGTACGCAGTGCGAACCCCCGCAGCAATTGCCTTACAGGCTGCATGCGCGAATTGGTTGTTTCCACCAACGACGAAACGATCGAACGTGTAAAGGGGGTTAAGTCCTGCTCCCTTCAGCGACTTCGCCAACGCCTCGGAGGCAACCTCTTTGGCGCGCGATTTCTTTTGAGGCTGCTCGAGCATTGTCAACTGCCCTCCTGCGGCTCCATTCATCGCTAATACCCGGGGCCTTCCGCCACAGCCAAGAACCTGAGACAAGGCGTGAGTCAATTCCGGCATGAAGTTTTCCTGAATCCAAAGCACGTGAGTCTCAGTCGGCACCAGCACCGTGACCTGATTGGCGTCCTCAGCCACAAGCTGCATGTGTTTGAACCAACGCTCGGTGGCATCGCCACTCAGACGCGCATCCAACAACCGGAGAATTTGAGTTTTGGCCTCTTCTGCCGGTATCCTAGCCCCTCCGCGGGCCAGAATGTCTCCTGTTCTCACCCCGCTCCCGCGTGGTGTCGTCACTGCACCTTCATCCCTGCTGCTCATCTTAGTTCTCCAATCCGTAACCTTTTATCGATTTTTAAAAATTTGCTGAGACTTACGACTCCACTAACACAGTCAGTTGAGGCCGTCAGCTGCGTAGTGGATGACTAGCGGTGTCAACAGCGTCAAAAATTTTTAAATAAGAATTTCGGCCGGCCCTCTCAGCTCTTTTCCACAAGCGTTCCACGACATGCCAGATGTTAGACTTCAGAGTTCGCCTGTTAAGCTCGCCAAACGAAAAGCACAATTTACCCATCCCAAGACACCGAATCCTTGTCTCGCATTCCCAGAATGAAGATCAGCTTTCACGCCATCACCCTGCAGCCTTGTAAATGACGTAACCCGTTAAGGAGAAACGCATAAAGCCGGAAAGACTTGCTAAATGCGTGAAAGGAGAAGCACGGCAAGATCAAACGGCACGAATGCGGGCCTTGCCGCTTGATTTTGGCCACAGGACGCCCAGTCCAAAGGTGAGGATGGTGGTTGCTGGCCAAGCCCAGTAGAAGCCAACGGTAGTCTTCAAAGATTGAGCATCTCCCTGCCCTTCAATGAAATACATCGGTAAAGCAGCGAGCCACTCATAAGGCATGTTGAAGCCGAGAGAGAGCCCGAACAGGTCTAACTCGAACGTATGCAGCAACACCCAAAAGTCACTGCGAATGAACAATACCGCGATGAACGACAACACCGATCCCCATATCAGCCCTCGGAAGCTCCCTCGACCGAGCAGAGCGCACAGGAACATACCCAACAATGGACCAATGGTGTAGGTCGTCATCCCAAACGCTAGCGGCAGAACTTCGACCTCCGTATTCTTCTGCACCCACCGCATCAACAGGGTAAATACCGTCAGAAAAAGCCCCCAGAGGACCACCAACACCCGACTCCGGGACACCATTCTACGCTGTTCATCCTCGCTCTGTGCTCCATCGGCGTCATAGAGCACCGAGACGGTTGTCTGACTGAGTGCAGCGAGAATCGAATCCAAGCTCGAAATAGCGGCCGCAAACACCCCGCCCAGAATCAATCCACTCAGGCCGGGAGGCAGCTCTTTCACGATCCAGATGGGAAACACCCGGGCAGCTTCTCCCGGGACCCCTCCGCCGGAATTCCATGCCATCTTTTCGGCAACTACGCCTTCCGGTGGGAAGCGCGAATACCAGACGAAAAGCGCCGCCCCGACCATCAGCATTAGCAAGGTGATTACTTGTCCTACTGAACTCCAGATGATGGCTTTTCGAGCATCTTGAGCGTTCCTGCAGCAAAACATCCGCTGGGCGTTAAGCTGGTCCACCCCGAACGCTCCAACATTAAGAAAGGGGACAGCGAATACCGCAACCCAGAATGTGAATTGGAAGGCGTCGCTCACCCCTGCGTCGAAACTGAGCCAATGTGTTTTACCTGCCTGCGCGGCCACATCTAGCCACCCTCCGCCAAGATGCATCCAAGCCCAGATCAAGGTGATCAGCCCTCCCACGGCGAAGAGGAAAAACTGCATTACATCGGTCCATATCACGGTCCGCATACCCCCCATCAACGTCCAACCAATCGCAAAAATTCCGATCAAAAGAATACACACCTCAAACGAAAAGGGAGTAACGATCATGAGCGGGATAGCAGCCACGAGCACCCGGACGCTCTGGGCGAGGATTGATCCGATCGTGAAAAAGACAGTCGCCAGAGTTTTCAGCTGCGGCTTAATCCTCCGGCCCATGTAGTCATACGGGCTATAGATGCCATCCTCGTAAAAGACTCTCGTGAACCAAATCCCCACGATCACTCGGCCCAAAATAGATCCTAGAGCCCAGATCATGTAAGTGAAGTCACCGCCTGCTGCCAGCACCCCTCCGGGAACACCGATAAATGTGACTCCACTGATTTCGGTCGCGACGATCGAGCCACTTACAGCGAGCCAAGGCAAAGAGCGGCCTCCCGCAAAAAAGTCACTGATGGAAGCCTGCCTCCCTCGCATCTTGTGCCCGACCCAGGTCGTGAGCCCCAGGTATCCAAAGAGCACAATCCAGTCCAGAGGCTGAAACCACTCATGTACTGCCATTATCCGGCGGAGGCTAACTCAACCGCTTCAATCAGTCGACACTTCGATAAAAAAATCAACCTTTCGAAAGTAATACCTTGCCGCCAAAGCTTCGTGAGATAGCCTCAGGCCTTGCATAATAAGGTGGCTGCAAGAGGCAAGACCGGACAGGTCGCTGGTGTAATCCCCGCCCGATGGGGATCCTCCCGCTTCCCCGGAAAGCCCCTTCATCAACTCGCTGGGAACAGTTTGCTCGGTCACGTCATTGAGCGAGTCGGCTGCTGTAAACGTCTCGACGTTGTGCTGGTCGCTACTGATGACGAGCGAATCCAACGGGAAGCACGCGCCAACGGTGCAGAGGTCGTGATGACGTCAGGACAACACAAGACGGGAACCGACCGTGTCGCAGAGGCGATCACTTCTTTTCCCGCCATCCAGCATATTGTCAACATTCAGGGAGACGAACCCCTTGTCTCCCCTTCCCTGATCGATCTGATGGCAGATACCCTGAGGAAGCAGAAGGGCGTTGACATGATCACGGCGGCAAATCCAATTTCAGACCTCACTCAGCTCGATGATCCCAATATCGTCAAGGTGGTCTTGAATAGGAGTAATGACGCCCTCTACTTTTCACGTAGTGCGCTCCCCTACAATCGATCTCAAGGGGACCTATTTTCCCCATTCCGTCATGTGGGCTTATACGGCTACCAGCGAGGTTTTCTTGAGAAATTCGTCAGCTGGCCAGAGGGAGATCTGGAAAGGGTCGAGCAACTTGAGCAGCTTCGTGCACTTGAGAACGGAGCTCGAATCCGAGTTATTGTCACCGAACATGACTCCATCGGTCTCGATACCCCCGAGCAGGTTCCTGAGATTGAAGCTCTTCTTACCGGTTCAACTGACGCCCAATACTCTCCAAACATAAACCAATCGCGCTGAGTGAAATATATTTTCGTCACCGGAGGCGTCGTCTCCTCGCTAGGAAAGGGACTTGCCGCTGCATCTATTGGCACTCTTCTTGAACATCGTGGACTTCGCGTAACGATCCAGAAGTTCGACCCCTACCTAAACGTCGACCCCGGCACAATGTCTCCGTATCAGCACGGAGAAGTTTACGTGCTTAATGACGGTGCCGAGACAGACCTTGATCTTGGGCATTACGAGCGCTTCACCAACTGTGTGTTGACTCGCTTTAACAATCTGACCTCCGGGCAGGTCTTCGAAAACGTAATCAAGAAAGAAAGACGAGGTGAATACTTGGGCAAGACAGTTCAGTTCATACCTCACGTCACCGACGAAATTAAGGCGCGAATCCATGACCTGTCGTCTCAAAACTCCGAGGTCGACGTGATTATCACAGAAATTGGGGGGACTGTTGGGGACATCGAGGGCCACCTCTTTCTTGAGGCTCTACGGCAATTTTCTCTTGAGGTCGGCCGGGCCAATACCTGCTTCATCCACGTAACTCTGCTACCCCTTATCCGGGCTGCCGGCGAGATTAAGACCAAGCCGACCCAGCAGTCGGTTGCCAAGCTACGTGAGATCGGAATTCAGCCAGACATCGTCATATGCCGGACGGAACACGATTTGGACGACGATAACCGGCGGAAAATCGCCATGTTTTGTAACGTCGAACACAGGAACATCGTTGCCTTCAGGGATGTAAAACATTCTATTTACGAATGCCCCTTGGATCTGCGTCAGGACAAGATTGACCGCTTGGTCGTTGATAACCTCGGCATCGACTCTCCTAGCCCAGACCTCATCGACTGGGAAAATTTTGTGGAGCGCCTTATTAACCCACAGCACCAGGTCACAATAGCGGTCGTAGGCAAATACATTGATCTGCAGGACGCCTATAAATCTATTTATGAGTCGCTCACCATCGCAGGAGCTGCTCACCACGCCGAAGTCACGATTGTCAGGATTGACTCAGAATCTATTGAAGGAGGTAATGCGAGTGCAATCATAGGAGAAGTTGACGGAATCCTTGTCCCAGGCGGATTTGGTGATCGTGGCATTGAAGGGAAAATACTAGCTGCGCAATATGCACGATCGACGGGAATTCCCTATCTAGGTATTTGCCTCGGAATGCAGGTCGCCACCGTCGAATTCGCGAGGAATGTGTGCCATCTCGATGGCGCTCACACTACCGAGTGCGACAAGGATACCCCTCATCCGGTTATCAGTCTTCAGGAGGAGCAGAAAGGAATTAAGGATATGGGCGCCACGATGAGGCTGGGATCATGTGATTCCCTCGTTCACCCCGGAACGTTGGCGGCGAGTCTCTACGGTGGAGAACAAACGATCAAAGAGCGCCATCGGCATCGTTACGAATTTAACCCAGCCTATCTGGAGCAGCTCAAGGAGGCAGGCTTGATTATCTCCTCCATTTCGGCAGAAGAGGGCTTGGTTGAAATCATCGAGCTGGCAGACCACCCATTCTACATCGGGGCCCAATTTCATCCTGAGTTTCAGTCCAAGCCCAATCGCCCTCATCCCCTTTTCTCCGGGTTCGTCAAAGCCTCGTTGGAATCTACCGCAGCAGGCTCGGCCTGACCATCAGCGGACGAGTTCTCCAATATCCCGGAAATATCGATATGCGTCCAAGTCAGGTTCTCGTATCAGGGGTCTCCGGGCCAGAGCTGACGAGTGAAGAAATTCAACTTTTCCAGAAACTACAGCCTGGAGGCTTCATCCTTTTCACCCGAAATATCGTTGATCCATGGCAAACCCGCCAGCTCACTGACTCGCTGAGAGAACTATGCGAAGAGACGCCCCTCATAGCCATCGATAATGAAGGGGGGCGGGTTTGGCGAACGGCCCGGTTTTCACCTGCCCCGCCCTCGGCAGCAACTCTTAGTGAACAAAACGACCCAAAACTAATCGCTCAGGCAGGTTGGATAACCGGAAGACTACTTTCCCTTCTCGGAATCAATCTCAACCTTGCCCCGGTCCTTGATCTTGATCATCACCCCAATAGTTCAAACGCTCTCAATGCGCGTTGCTGGGGCATATCCGAGCAGGATGTAATTAATCACGCTGGCGTCTTTAATCGCTGGCAACGTCGCCAGGGGATCGCCGGTTGTGCCAAGCATTTCCCATGTGGAGGCCGCGCCGCTAACGACCCTCACCACACTCTTCCGATTGTCGAAATAGACCAAGAGGAGATCCTGCGAAAAGACATCATCCCTTACACGGCGCTCATGCCCGAACTGGATGCTATCATGATAAGCCATCTCCACTTTCCCCAAATCGACAGGAGCGGGCTACCAGCTTCCCTGTCCCGCAATATTATTAAGGGCCTTCTCCGTGATCGACTCGGATTCGACCATCAACTCGTTCTTACAGACGACTTGGATATGGGAGCCATTCAACAGTCTTATGGAACTCCTGAGGCCGCCAGAATGTCAATCGAAGCCGGAGGCGATCTCGTGCTTCTCTGCCACGACTTCATGAACGCAGAGGAGAGCGTTTCTCAGCTCGAAAAGCTCCCGCCCTCAATATTTTATGACATTCAAACGCGCCTCGAAAGGGCGAAAAAGCGACTCAAGATTCCCCCACCTTTCTCTAAAGAAGAATTTGCAGCAATCATGAGAGACCTTTCAAAACTTAAGGAGTGTTTACCACCTGACCAATCAGAATCCGCCCGCGGAGAGCCCCCACCAAGCCCAGTAGAGAACTACTAGCAACGGAATCTCTCCTTGCCCCACGAGGATTGCCCGTCAGATCCTTTCAATCAGATTTCTCCCTGTCATCTCTGCTGGTTGATCAAGACCAAGCATTGCGAGAAGAGTTGGTGCAATATCGGCAAGTATCCCGTCACCCACTTTACAATTAGCGGCGTCTTCTGAGAGGTAGATAGCGTGAACAAGATTGGTAGTGTGTGCAGTATGAGGAGATCCATCCTCATTTATCATGAACTCGCAGTTACCATGATCTGCGGTAATGAGAAGGCTTCCCTTAAGCCGTAGGGTCTCTTCGACCACCTGGCGCACCCCATCATCGATGGTCTCTACCGCTTTGACCGCAGCCTCAACAACCCCCGTGTGTCCGACCATATCGGGATTCGCAAAATTCAGCACTACGAGGTCAAACTCCCGCAACTTCTCTACCACCGTAGCGGTAACCTCCGACGCACTCATCTCAGGTTTATGATCGTAGGTGGGGACGTCTTTCGGGGACGGGATAATTTCTCTACTCTCTTGGCCGCAAGGCTCTTCCTCACCACCGTTGAAGAAATAGGTGACGTGAGGGTATTTTTCGGTCTCTGCAATGCGCAACTGACTTTTACCAGCTGCTGATACTACCTGTCCGAGCACGTTGGTCATTTTCTCGGAAGGAAATACCACTGAACAATCATAGGTCTCATCGTATTCCGTCAGCGTGACATAGTGAACCTCCGGTCTCGCCCCTACTTCAAACCCGTCAAACTCCTTGCTGAGGAAGACCTCCGAAAGCTGACGGGCCCTGTCAGCTCGAAAGTTGAAAACAATCACCACATCCCCATCTCTTACGCGCTGAGTAGAAGCCTCATGGAAAATGAGAGCAGGCATGAATTCATCAGATCGATCCTCTCTATAGTTCTGAGCGACCGCCTCACTGGCGAGAAGCTCAGACTCCTCGCCAACACCATGCACGATAGCATCCCACCCCATCTTGGTCCTCTCCCATCGTCGGTCCCGATCCATCGCGAAATAGCGGCCGATCACTGTTGCGATCCGAGCCCCATATTCCGCAAGGCCATCCTCAACCTCGCTGAGGAAATCAGCTCCTGCTGTGGGTGAGGTATCCCGCCCATCGGTAATGGCATGGGCCATTATATCGTCAACTCCAGCTGAGTGAGCTGCCGCCGCAAGGGCGACCAGATGATCCTGATGGCTATGCACTCCGCCATCTGAGACCAGCCCCACCAAGTGCAGCCTCTTGCCATGAGCCTTGGAGAAAGCCTCTTTTAGAACTTCATTTTCGCCTAGGGCGCCTTCCTCTACAACCCTGTTGATCCGGGTCAAATCCTGGTAGACAACCCTCCCCGCACCAAGGTTGAGGTGCCCAACTTCGGAATTTCCCATCTGCCCCTCGGGCAATCCAACATCCAGACCCGAACAGCTGATCATGCCCTTCGGATACCGCTTCAGTAACTCATCGTGAAAGGGGGTCTTGGCCAGTAAGGTTGCGTTACCATCGGTCTCGGCTGTTTTGGACCCGCCGGGATTCACACCCCAGCCATCTCGGATTATTAGCACCACAGGTGATTTCGGCATGACTGCCGGGACCTTACGGACCAGCTCCATCCTGCAAAGCGCAATCTACAAGACATCTTCCATGCCCCTCGCGCTTACCGCTTCAAGTGATTGGATTTCCCGAACCTTATATGAGATTCCGCAAGTTTAGAATGTCCCATTCTTGAATTAGTGCTTTCATTTGCGCGTGCCCTATCTCGAGCTTGTCGACGTTCATACCCACTTCTCTGTTCGGGAAGGAACCTTCGGTGGAACCTCCGATGTGATCCGTGCCGTAAATGGAGTGACTCTGAGTGTGGACAAGGGGGAGATTCTCGGGCTCGTAGGCGAATCGGGATGCGGAAAATCGACCCTCTCCAGAACGATCATGCAGCTTCAGCCAGCTAATTCCGGCAAGATCTCCTTGAACGGAGATGATCTGGGCTCTTTGAGCCGACGCGAAATCCGGGCTCGTCGACTCGACTTTCAGATGGTGTTCCAGGACCCGTATGCCTCTCTCAATCCAAGAATGACGGTCTACTCCACCCTGGCAGAAGCTCTCTGCCAGCGCCCCCTACTCAACCTTCGGAGCAGGGAAGGAACGAGCCGGGACCTCCGGGATTTCAAAAAAAATCTGACCGAACGAGTAGCTGAGCTCATGGAACGCGTCGGTCTTGACGCCCGCTTCATGCAGAAGTATCCCCATGAATTCTCCGGTGGCCAGCGACAGAGAATCGCCATCGCACGCGCACTCGCACCGGAGCCCAAGCTAATCCTCGCCGACGAACCGGTCTCAGCACTTGATGTTTCTATTCAATCTCAGATTCTGAATTTGCTTCTTAAATTACGAGACGAGCTTTCTCTCACGATGATTTTTATCTCCCACGATCTCTCAGTTGTGCGGTTTCTCGCAGATAATATCGCCGTAATGAAGGCCGGAAAAATCGTCGAATACGACACCTCCAGAAGGATTTTCGAGGAGCCGCAACACCCCTATACCCAGACTCTCCTCAACGCGATACCCCGGATTGAACTCCCTGCCTGAAACCCTCACAATGAGCTACCAGGTTTTTGCCCGTAAATATCGACCCCGCACCTTCGATGATGTCCTTGGTCAGGACCACGTCGTCACTACCCTCAGAAATGCGATCGAGGCGGATCGCCTCGCCCATGCCTACCTCTTTGTCGGACCTCGGGGAACCGGAAAGACCTCAACCGCGCGCATTTTTGCCAAAGCACTGAACTGCAGCGACGGCCCGCGGCTGGATTTCGACCCGGATGAGGAAGCCTGCATCGAAATCGCGGAGGGACGCTCTCTTGATGTTCTCGAGATAGATGGAGCATCCAACAACGGTGTGGATCAGGTCAGAGAGCTCAGAGAAACTGTCAATTACGCCCCTGCCAGCGGCCGCTTCAAGATCTACTATATTGACGAAGTCCATATGCTTTCGACTGCCGCTTTTAATGCGCTTTTGAAGACCCTCGAGGAACCTCCTCCGCACGTGAAATTCATTTTCGCCACTACAGAGCCTAACAAGATTCTCCCAACCATCATCTCGCGCTGTCAACGGTTCGACCTTCGTCCAATACCCACAGAAGTGATTGCTCACCAACTTCTTCATATTTCAGAAAAGGAGAACGTGACTCTTGAACAATCGGCCGCATGGTCCATCGCCAAGGGCGCAGACGGAGGTATGCGGGATGCCCAATCCATGTTGGACCAGCTCGTTGCTTTTTGCGGTGAGGCCATTAATGAAGAAAACGTTCAGGACATATTCGGTTTTACCTCTTCCGAGACAATCTCCTCTCTCGCCACCCACCTTTTGAAAGGGCAAACGGCAGAAACTATCGCCCTCATCCAGGCGGAGGCTGAAAGAGGAAAAGATCTGACTCAGTTACTTTCAGAGCTGGCCGGCTTCATCCGGGCACTGCTTCTCGATCGACTCAACCCCAGCACAGACAATACCGAGATACCTTCTGGCTTCTGGGACCAGGTCGGCGATGCATCCTCGCTCCCCGGTGACGAAAGACTTCTGGGAGTCCTCGATAGACTAGCGAATGCAGACGCGCAAATGCGCCGGGCTTCAAATAAGCAGCTCCATTTTGAAATCGCCCTGATTCGGGCAGTTCAATCACTTGACGAAGTACAAATCAGCGATGTCATCAGAGCTCTTGAAGTAGGCAACCCTCCCGGGAGCTCTGTTAGCAAAAGCCCCCGAGAACAACCGACTGAAGCCCCTCCGGCAGCCCAACCCGACTCACCTGAAGCACTCCCAAAGACGCCTCCCACCACACGCACCTCAGCCCGTGCCCAAAAGAAAAACCGCGGTGTTGAAAACCAGCTTGAATCGCTTATCGAACAAGCGCCTGAAAACCACCCTGAACCTGCCGTCTCCGTGGTCGACGACTCGACTCAGGTCAGCAGCGCCAAAGAACCTCCATCGTCTCTGGACGCTGAAGGAGATGAGTCCGTGCCCCCGAATGATAGCGACTCGTTCTATGATGATCCATTGGTTCAAGAAGCTTTGGAAATATTCAAAGGCAAACTGAAGGACTAAGCCCGTCAGCGATTGCTACCATGGCTGAAGTTACCCGCGATCATCTGGCTGATATTCTGGAAGAAATCGCCCTCCTTTTAGAGCTGAAGGGCGAGAATCCATTTAAAATCAGAGCCTATCGTAACGGCGCCGAAATCGTCCGGTCTTTTGACGGCGATATCCTTGGCCGAGCCATCGAGGGCGACCTTGGCGGAATCAAAGGCATTGGAGACGCTCTCCAGCAGAAACTTCATGAACTGGCCCTTACTGGCAAACTAGGTTTTCACCAGAACCTCAGAGACGAATTTCCGGAGGGAATCTTTGAACTTCTTCAATTGCAGGGCCTTGGGCCAAAAAAGGTCCGGGCTCTATACGATAAGCTTGAGGTGAGTTCCCTCGGAGATTTGCGGCGAGCGTGCGAAGCAGGCAAGGTTGGCACCCTGTCGGGGTTCGGAGCAAAAACCGAAAAGAAAATCCTGAGCTCGATCGAAGACTACGAGCGATTTTCCGGGCACTACCTTCTTGCTGAAGTTGCACCAGACGCTGAACGACTTCTCAACATCCTCAGGCAACATCCCGAAGCGAGCCGGGTAGAAATCGGCGGCTCCTATCGCCGGGGCAAGGAAACCCTCCATGATCTGGATTTTCTGGTGGCGACCACAAATCCAGACGCCCTCACTGCATTTTTCACCCAACTGCCGGGCATTCATGAGATTATTGCGCACGGCCAGACCAAGGCTTCAATACGCCTCGAAAATGGCCTCCAATGCGATCTCCGGGCCATATCCAATAGTGAGTGGCCATTCGCACTGATGTATTTTACCGGGAGCAAGGAACATAATGTGGAATTGCGCTCTCAAGCCCTCAAACAGGGCCTAACCCTGAATGAATACCACCTTAAGCCAGTTGAGAATTCTGGCCGAACGGACCCTACACCTGGCCTCCACGAGGAAGAGGACGTCTACAGGGAGCTTGGACTGCAGTTCATCGAACCCTCATTGAGGGAAAACAGAGGCGAATTTGAGGCCGCCATCGAGGGCGAAATGCCGCGCCTCGTCGAACAGGAAAATCTACGGGGCACTTTCCACAATCATACCACCGAATCTGACGGCCGTTCTACCCTAGCTGAAATGGTGGAGGCTGCGCGTGAGCTCGGACTCTCTTACCTTGGAATCTCTGACCACTCGAAATCATCTTTTCAAGCAAACGGACTTAATGAAGAGAGGTTACTCCAGCAAGTATCAGACATCAGGAGCATGGACTCCACCTTGAAGGACATTGACCTCTACGCCGGAAATGAAGTCGACATCCTGCGAGATGGATCCCTCGATTTTGATAACAGCATCCTTGCCCAGCTTGACTACGTTGTGGCCTCTGTCCATGCATCATTCAGCCTCTCGGAGAAGGAAATGACGGCGCGGCTTATTAAGGCGATGGAAAACCCCTACGTTTCAATGTTGGGCCACTTAAGCGGGCGCCTGCTTCTTCGCCGGGATGCATACGCCGTGAATCATGAAAAGATCATCGATTGCGCAGCAGCTACCGGCACTGTGATCGAGCTCAACTGCTCCCCCAAACGTATGGACATGGACTGGCGCTGGTGGAGACGTGCCCGCGACAAGGGCGTCAAATGCGCAATCAACCCAGACGCTCACCACGTTGAGGGGTTCCAAAACCTTCACTTTGGAATTCGCGTCGCGCGCAAGGGCTGGCTCAACAAGGAGGACATTCTGAATTGCAGGTCTCCTCAGGAGATAGCTAAATGGATGCAAACGCCTAAGGCGCAAAGAGTTTAGAGAGAGTCAATTCTGCCTTTTCCCCAACCCTCTCCTAGCCTATTGTCTCCCCCCGTATGATCCCTCTGAGATCTACATGCGATTGCCTCAAGGTCGCTACCATTCTGCTTTGTCTCTCCTTGCCTGTGGTCGCTCAGGCTCCCGTAAACGCAAAGTTTAAACCATCAGACATTTATTTTCAGGCCTGGCTGACGGTCCGCGAAGCCGAAAAAGCGACAAAAGACGGCAAGTTTCTCGATGCGTTCAATCGCTACGACAAAGCGAGGCAGCTTTTTGAATCGGTAGCTCTTTCTAACCCGGAGTTCAAGCCTGAGCTCGTGAAGAGCCGCACCGAATCAACAACATCTGCAATGGGTGCAATTCGCGACAAAGCGCTCGCGGAACGAAACCGACAGGCCATGCGAACGGGCGATCTCGTTGAGGCCAGCACACCGGCGCCGGGTGCTGGCGACCTCCAGATACCCGAGCTCGACCCGGCCAGGAAGGCGGAGGTGGCGGCGCTTCAACAACAGATCTCCCAGTATCGGAGCGAACTCCAGAAAGCTCGGTCGACACGCGACGCCAACTCCGTACGACTCCGGGAGGCTCTCCGTCAGCTGGAGACGAAGCGGGACAGTGTGGCGCGGGCACCGGTCTCCGGCCAGCTTGCCGATATAAACCGCCAGATCGCAAAGGTTGAGAACGAGCGTAACGCCATGTTCAAGGCGCTACAGGACAGCAGGACTCAACATGAAAAAGCGCTTGCCCAGCTAGCATCGGCCCGAAATGAAACCGCCGAAGCGCAAAAGCGGGCTGCAGACCTTGAGGAGGTCGTAAACATTCAGCAATCGGCGTCCAAGGAAGTAGTCGAGGGACTACGGCGCCAGATGAAGGAAATGAAAGCGGCACTGGTGGAGAAGGACCGTAATTATGTGGCCTTGGAGGCGAGGACAGCCCAACTCAACCAGCAACTTGGAGAGGCCAGGGATCAGATCCGGGACCTTCGCGGAGAACGTGATGCCCTGCTTGTAGAGCGCGATCAGATGTCCGCCCTTTTAAAGCTCAACGAGAGCGAGCGTGTCCAGCTACTGATCAAGCAGAATATGGAAATGGGGCGGAGCCTCAACACCGCAAGGGAGCGTCTCAAGGCCCTTCACTCCGATAATAATGCGACCAAGGACCAGCTCATCGAGGCAAAGAGAGATCTCGCTCAGGCTAAAGGGCGCCTTATCGATTTCCAACGGGAAAACGCCTCTCAGAAAATTCGTCTTGAAGCAATGGAGGAGCGGCTGAGAGCTGCCGGGGTCGAACTGCAGGACGAACTCGCGGACGGAAATGCTGGGCCGAAGGCACGACAAGAAATGGAAATGTTGCGCGATATTATCTCCCGGCAGCTTCGGATCCAAGAACACAGGAAAAGTGCAAAAGATGCCGTCATGGCCGAGATCCGTAAAATCGGCCAGCAACAAGGACCACTGGTTGACAACATCCAAGGTCTATTCGACCAGGAATTACAGCTAACCGCTGAGGAAAGCAGACTCATTGCGGAATTCAAAGTCGATGACGAATTCATTTTTGACGACAGACCGAAGGAGCAGGAGGTAGCGGACGCATCAAGAAGTCTTCAGCAGAATATCACGATCAAGGATCAACTTGCACGGCGCGCGTTTGCAAATGGGCGCTATCTAGCAGCTCGTGAAGTCTTTGAATCCATTCTCGATCAGCATCCGGGCCATGTGGAAACCATGCTCAATCTGGGGGTTGTTCATGTTAAAAATGAGGATCTCCCCCTCGCTCTTTCCTCGTTTAATGATGCACTGGTAATCCGTGGTGACAACCTCCCCTTTGCTCACTTCATGCTTGGCGTCTGCCATTATCGCCTCGCCGACCTCGACAACTCAAAGCAGGCCCTAGAGCGCGCTGTCAATCTCGACGACAGTAACGCCAAGGCTCATGTATTCCTAGGCAATGTTGCTGGACGCGAGGAACGTGACGGCGATGCCGAAGCACACTTCCGGACCGCCATCGAGATCGATCCCACCCTCTCCGATCCCTACTACAATCTAGCTGTTATTTATCTGCGCAAGGGTCTGAAGGACGAAGCCCTCAAACTCTACCAGGAAGCTTTACGCCGCGGAGCCGACCCCAATCTGGAATTTGAGGCTAGTCTGGCCTCCAGCTAAGATCTATTCGGAGAGGCCTTTCAGAGCACTGTTATCTCTTTCGTTCGCCCACGGCGACCTTCATCTCGTCAGAATTCCCCCTCAACTCAGGGGCATATAAGCCCTCCGCCCTCGCTGGAAGGGCGCTAAAAACCCCGGGAGTCTCAGCTCTCAGGCGATAGCTGAGATTATGCCTACCCCGGGGCAGACTACGGACAAACAATGCAACCTTCTCGTCTCGATACTCCACGAAGGAGCTCAGGCCGCCTCCTCCATGGCCACTACGCAGCTCCACAGCCTCAAACCCAGCGGCCTTCCAGTCTTCGAATACCAGATAGCTGTAGTCATTTTTACTTTCAATCGACAGCTCAACCTCAATGAGGTCTCCACTGGCGACCTCATCTCCCTGCTCGAGCTTCGTTCTCTCGAATTTCTGCCTCCTCTGCTGAAGAGCCTGCCCCCTCGACCCAGCAACGTTCTCCGATGCCTTCACGGGAACAAGCTTGTAGTAGGCTCGGTCAAGCTTGACTTCCAGCCCCGCTTTCTGAAGAAAATCCTCTTTACTGAAAACTGTGAGGTAGACGTTGACATAGAGCGCCCCCTTACCAGATCTGCGCAACTCAACCTTGTGTTTTCCTGTTCCCAGCACGTCTCCGGCCACCGTCATCACACCGTCATAACTGAACAAATTCTCCTTCGAGATCTTCACGGTCTTGACGCTCTTTCCATCAAGAAGAACTTCGACCTCCATGTCTGTCTCATCTTCACCACTGGCCTCTAAGTAGTCAGCAAGTGCCTCCACACAAAGCGCCGTATCTCTCGTGGACTTCCAATACGTTGCGTGCTTTCGGTTGTTGACTAAATATTTTGCCAACCCACTGGCCTGCGGACTTCCCGGTTTTGCAAGCGTCAGCAACTTAAGATAGCAGGCATGAGCCTCGAATTCGCTGCCATACCAGCGCCACCAGTAACCTCCGTTGCCAAGATCAAGCCATGCCGTCTGATTTTCCTGATCCTGCTTCAGGAATTGCTCAATATTCCGGATTACTTCGTCACGCTCTTGAAGAGCGGCTGTCCGGTGCAACTCCAAGCCAAGGAGGCACTTCGCGTAAACGGGAAGATTGACCCGGTCGCGCTTAAGAAACCCCAGCATTTCCTTTTGATCGGACCCAGTAGCTCCAAGCACCCTCCGTATCAGAGCATCGAGAGCATCTGCCCGCTGCTTGGTCTTCTTCTTGCGCTTTTTCCAAAATCGGATCATCTCGGCCTGACCTGCCTCGTAGCGCTTAAGCCATTCTATCCCTCCCTTGAGAAGCTCATCAGGAACGGGCGCACCATTTTCCTTTGCGACTGTTAACCCATGCACCACGACCGCAGTAGTATGTGGATACGACCGCGATCCATAGGCGCTGAACCAGCCCCACCCACCGTCTCGGTTACGCATTTCCGTTAACCGTTGCACACCTTTACTGACCATCTTCTCTACCCCTTCAACATCCCAGACTGGGTTCTCCTTCCAGACCTTCCACTGAGAAGCTCGGTCCCGGGCATCGCCAATCTCTTGCGGATTCAGGTTCAGCCTCTTGTTCCTTACATCTGTAAGATCTATCTGCATATCCCGGAGAACTCGTTGGGTAATAACCGCTGGCACGAAGCGGTTTACCGTATTCTCAGTGGAGCCATAGGGGTAAGACGCAAGATAAGGAAGGGCATCAATCATCGCACCGGCAACAGTCGGTGAATAGCGAACCTCGAGACGCGTTTGACCCGGCCGCCGATCTTCGGGCACCTCGAACTCAATTGACAATGTATCCTTTTCACGTGGCAAAGACCGGCTCCAAGACTCCGTGCGTAACATACCGTGCACATAGACCGGGAACTTCAACTCCATGGCGTCTGAGGCGTCAACCGCATCGACTACGCCTTTCTTCCCATGTGCCACCGCCTTCATTCGGATCATCACAGCGCCTTCTTTTCTTGCAACCACTCTCCAATCAACCCTCTGCTCGCCCCCTCCGGGGATCACTACATTTGCCCCACTTGAGCCGATAGACTCCAGCACCCCACCCTCCAGCTCAAGAGTGACCTCTACCTCCATGGCATCCTCACGATAATTATGAACCACCGCACTGAGGACGACCTCATCCTTCTCGACGAAAAAGCGGGGCGCCTGTAGCCGAACGATTAGGTCCTTACTCGTAATTACCTCTGCGGAGCCTTCTCCAACCCGGGTGCCTTTGCCCAACGCCCAGATCTTCACCTTCCAAGTCGTAAGGTTATCAGGATACTCCACCTCAATCTCGGCTTCTCCCTTTTCGTCTGTTGTCACCCCACCGGCCCACTTTAAGAGATCCGCAAATTCCGATCGCACCATCACCTGCGGCCCCTCCGCTTCTCCCGGACCACCCTCCTGTTCAAGACCGCGGTTAACGGCCACGAGCGAGTCGTCACTCGCCATGGAGTCTGCCATAGCTGCAGGAGCAGCCCGACCGACCGACTTTGCCATTCCGAATGACGCATTTTCCGACAAGAGCTGACTTCTTGCATCCAAGTTAGCATAACCGGAAAACCGGTTTCCAAAACGCCCCAAGGTCTGCATCCGAGGTGCCCTCATCTTTCCGATCTGGCTTCCATGGAACGACTGTGAATGCCTCACCTCCCTCCTGTAGAATGGACGCGTCCAGTTCCAAAAAAAGTCTCTGAGGTTCGGCACATTTGAGCCTCCTGCAATGGCTTCGAGACTTTTATCATAAATCGTAACCGCTGTCGTTCCCTCAAATGGCTCACCATTCTGATCCTTCAATCGGATCTTCACCGTTGACTTCTCACCGGGCTTAACTCGGTCTTTTCCTGGAAGAACTTCTACACTGAGAAGTCTCTTTTCGGGAGGAATGACGATCTGCCGCACCTCTGAGACCACCTCTCCATTCACGAGCGTCACAGCCTGAACATGAATATTCGGCATATCTTTCTGAAGCAGCTTCACTGTGACCTCCTTCGACTTTCCCCGGACTTGAACTAGCCTCATCTCTTCCGCCGACCCTCCTGTCGTTCGTAAAAACAGAAGCACACTGGAGTTCTTCTGCTTTGTATTCACAAGAATACGGGCTTCCTCCCCGGGCCGGTATTCGCTTTTGTCGAGGACCAGTTCGAGCGGATTAAACCTGCTCTTCGATCCATCATCATCAACATTGCGGACCACGAAAACGGTTGCCCCCTCTTCCACATTGCCTTTCACGTCAGTCAACTGAACAGAAAAGCGATACTGCCCGGGAGAAGGCGCCTTGAAGCGAACCTCGCCTTCACCCTGATCTTCTTCCTCAAGCTTAATGGACTGAATACGCTCCTCTTCTACGTTGCCATCGGCATCTAGAGTCACTCGATAAAGATTCGCTTCGCCTTTGACCTTCACCGCTCGACCATCCAGCGTGCGAGCCGAGTAGCCAGCCTTCACGGTCTCTCCCGGCCGGGCATAACCTCGATCCAGCCAAACTTTTGAGCTGAAGGGTTTTCGTGCGACAAGGACACTCCCCGATCCTGCCACCGTTCTACGGGAAGAGTCTATAACCTCAGCCGAGAGGACATATCGATGGTCAATATCCCCGTGCACAAGCTTTGCTGTAGAGGTATCAATCAAAACCTTTACTGTCCCATCAGGTTCGATCTCGAACTCTTTCTCTAGGACGAGTTCCGGCGGAGTCCATCGCTGGCCGCCCCACCAAGGAGGTCGTGGAGCTATACAGCCCCATTTACTCCAGCCAGGGTAATCCCTGTAATCCTGCCCGAACCACCAATATCCCTCTCCGTAGAGCCAATCCCATTGGCCCCCGGGAAACCAGGCATCAGTGTGACTAAACCGCTGAACATTGATCTTTACCCTACCATCCGTAACCGGAGCTCCATGATAATAAGTTGCACGCACTTTCACCTCAATAACCTCACCGAGCCTGATGGGCTCATCTGGTGCTTCCACCAACACCTCAAACTCGGGCTTCTTGTATTCCTCGACGCGGAATTGAATTCCCCCACGAGGCACTTCTCCCTGAAGAAAGATCTGATACACACCCAGCCGCGCATCCAGCGGCAGGATCCACTCACCCTCGACCCCCCCAAACTCGTCTGTCCTCAAATTCTTCAGCTCATGAACCTTTCCGGAGGCCTGATGGTGGATCTCAACAGAGCACTTCCGGTTTGCAAACAGCGACACATCATCGAGGTCATATCTGGCCGTCCTGCTCCAGAATTTGAAATGCACCTTCTGCTCAGGCCGATAAACCGGGCGGTCCGTAATTCCATAGGATCTTGAGTTATTGAGCTCATCCCACCGAAAATCGTTCCAGCGCTGGCTCTGAAAACCCATCAAGGCTCGCCCACCCGCAACACTGCGCCCCACTGCCATCCACTGAAACTCAGCATCGAGTTCACCTTTTGCCAGAATCACAGACCCATCTACCCCTATCTTCTTTCTGATCCTTTTTGTTTGAACATCAAACTTCCTGAGAATGGCCTTCGCTCCCTCCCTGCGCTCAACACGGAATCCAAAAAGCTCGAGATTTCCACCCACCGGAGCCCCCGCCTTGCTTTCCGAAAGATAGAACAGTGTACCTTTCTGCAGCTGCTGGGTGATCAGGGCTGTATCTGCAATCCAGACCACAATCCAGGAAGCAGGACCTTTGCCGGGAGTAGCCTTAAGCAAATAAGCCCCCGCTTTCCGCACCGGAAGAATCAACTCGGCACGAGTGTCCCAATGATTCTGCCTCGGTTGAAGCCCGACCTCCCACGCATCAACTCTCTCTCCAAGATACTTTCTCTGATTTTCATTCACCAGTCGGTTACCGATCCGCGCCACGTCCAATTTCGAGCCGTTTATTTCTCTCGGGTTCCCCTCCAGATGCTTGAATATATCATCAACAACCTGATCAATATCGAGCGCATGCAACGTGAGCTTCAGGTTCTCCGCATTTCGGTAAACAAACGAGACCTTCGGCTTTGAACCGGCTTGCATCATCGGCGCATGCTCAAAACGACCCCATTCGCCTTCGATTTGGTCGAGGAGACTCTGCCGATGATTGCCCTTTCCCTTACCATGGGTAGCAATCACCCTCTTCAGCTCTCGGGCCCCGGCCGCATACTGACGGCGATTCAGCAAGACCTGCACGAGCTGATCCCCGAGGCCTGCGTTTGACTTCTTCCCCGTTGAAAGCCGTCTGAGAAGAGGAATAAATTGGTAATCGGGGGCCAACTCGAAACGCCGCACCCCGGACGCAAGCTTTGCTATGGTCTCAGTCTCCTTCAGCGTGTGAACCTGCAAAACCCCCTCCGCCTCTTCCGGGTCCTGTTGCATCCATTTTCCGAATCCCGCCAAGGTGCCTACCCCGTAATGCTGCACCAGAAAACGAGCCCATTGCTCCTTGGCCTCCGGCTCTTTCTCTGGCGCTAACCTCACTGACTCATTAGTAGCCCAACGCCACCTCTCCCCATCGTTATTCGCGCTCTCCCAGGACTGAGGAACCTCGAGAACGAGAGGCGTCCCTTCTAGATCGACCGGAGCACCTGACCCACTGGAGAGCCGCCCTTCATCCCCATGGTCTGGAAGTTCTACCAGATTCGTAAGAACCCCCAACGCCCAGACTCTCTGAGCCCCTGTCCGACCCATTGCCAGATACTCAGCGAGCTCAGAATACAGATCACTGATGGCACCCGCGCTATCCTCGTCCACGCTCTCAATGGCTCGCCGAACCAGCTGAATAGACCTGACCCGGTCACGCCCCATGCATTCCACATAGGAGCCACCACCTCTGTGGTAGCCCCGCCGAAATTCACCATCCAAAAGAAACCCTGAGTGCTGTAACTGCTGATAGCTTTTTGCCGCCTGACGCAACAGCCCCCAGTTCGAGGAGTGCCGACTCACCGCGCTTTCAATAAGCTCATCGGCATCGGCAACCTTCCTCAACTCACGCAGATAGCGAAGCGAGTCCATAAGGTCTTTCCCACTCTCTCTATCATCCACAGTGTCAAGAACGACTCGACTGACCTCCAGCGCCTCCTTCCAGTTACCGTCTTTCGCAAGAGCCCCAGCCCTATTTCGCAATTCAGCAGGTGACTGCCCAGACTGGGATTGCGATGAGACCCCGACAACAACCAGCGCAAAAAGAATCAGATAGAGTTTCATGATGAAAATAAGACTACGGCCTAGCTGCTATTATATCAGAGCACCGTTCCCTCTGTTATGAGACACACGGAAGATCGAACCCTTGGAAAAAAGCAATATAGCATCTTACGCAGGCCGTCGTCACTCATGCCCGGGGTTTGAGCCAAAATCAAATGCCTGAGAAGGTTTACGCGACAACCGGAAACGCCCTCCATTACTGTGCCTTAGCGGCTGAAAGACTTCATCTGCCCCACACTCTTTGATCTCGAAGACCGTTGCGAGCAATTCCCCCAGACGCCCTTTGGGAAAGCCTTTCTTGGCGAACCACGCAAGATACTCGGCAGGAAGATCAAACACGGGAACCCCACGGGGTGGATACTTGGAGGGCCCATACTTTCCGAACGGCATACTCGTTCTCCCTATTTCCTCGAGCAGACTACTGAAATCCTCCCTGTCAATTTCGGTGAAATCCACATCCTTAGAAGAGCATGCCCTCCCGCATGGTCAAGACTGCAGCTCAAAGATCAAACTGCAACTGCGACTTACTGCCCGCGTCGGCGAAGCGGACTCCAACCCCAACAAGCCGCACACCTTTCCCCTGACTCCTACCCCAGGCCTCTTCGAGTAATTGACGACAGATATGACTCTCCATGACCGGCCTGATCTCACGTTGCTGTGCAGCACCCTCCGGAGCTCTCTCCGCCGTTGTCTGTGTGAAATCAGAAAACTTCAACTTCACCACCAACGATTTAATCACCCGCTCCTGATATTTTGTGACAATTGTCTCCTCTACTCCCGATCTCAACTCTTCCATGATGTCGACTAGAGCAAGAAAGTCCTCCACATCCTCTTTGAGGGTTCTCTCGCTACTGACAGACTTGCGAATCCGATCGGTCCTTACGGGCCGATTATCGATACCGCGACAGAGCGCATACAGCTCCAGGCCCCAGCTGCCGAATAGATCTGCCAACTCAAACTTACTGATCCGCTGTAGATCTCCACATGTAAGAACGTCTACTGACGCAAGCCTCTCCTCAGTCTTGCGTCCTACCCCGTGAAGCCTTCTCACGGGTAGATGCTCAAGAAACTCCTCTACCTCTCCCGGCTTGATCTCAAATTGCCCATTCGGCTTTTTCCAATCACTTGCAATCTTGGCCAGCAACTTGTTGGGTGCAATTCCCGCAGAAGCCGTTAACCCTGTTTCTTCTTCAATCCTCCTTCTGATCTGCGAAGCGATCGATACCCCTGACTCATTGTTACTCGTAACGTCAAGGTAAGCCTCATCGAGCGAAAGCGGCTCGACCAAGTGCGTGTAGCGATTAAAAACATCTCTCACTTTCCGTGACTCCTCCCTGTAGACCTCGAACCGGGTCGGCATCACGATCAGGTCCGGACAAAGCTGAAGGGCCTTAAAAGTAGGCATCGCCGAACGACACCCATACTTCCGCGCTTCGTAATTCGCCGTGGTGAGGACCCCGCGCTCTCTTCCTCCCACCGCCACGGCCTTCCCTTTGAGCGAAGGATTATCGCGCACCTCGATCGCGGCATAAAAGCAGTCCATATCGATGTGCAGAATCGAACGCATCTGAACAAACGTTACTTCAAAACACCAATATCTCAAACACGTGAACACCCCAACGACCGAAGTTAAATCGTACGGATGCTGGAATTAGCACAACACACTACCGGACAACCCCTGACTATCATGCCATGCGTTTCACCCCGCTGAGCTGCGCTCCCAGCCCATTCTCTCCCACTCCTGTCGACTCCCGAACCTACGACACCCCCATCAGCCCGACAGCTGGCCCATGATCTGTTCAGTCAGCGATTTTACCAGTTCCTCCGCATTCACGTCGAGCTCGCCCCCAGGCGCTCCGGGTTGACTTCCCGGCAATTCGCAGACCGCTCCTGGGCGGAACTCAGAGTTATCACATAGTTCGCACTCCTTCCAGTCCGCACGTTTATCCTCCATTCCTAGACTTGACCGAAGCTCGATCAACTCCTTTGCCTGACTACCACTGATGGTCAGAAGATCTTTCCCCTTTAGCTGAGCGGCGAGCAGGACCGTCTGGCAATAAGCATCCGTGTTTTCCATTTTCCAGTAGGCGTCCTCTATGTCCTTACCCCACGTAATCACTCCATGATTGATCATCAGAACCGACATATGCTCAATCGCTGCTTCACCAACAGCCTTGGCGTTCGCCGGAGTTCCAGGCGTCTGGTAATCCGCCATACCTATCTCTCCAAGGAAGACCTCAGCCTCTGGGATCATACAGGTCGGTGGGCGCACACCTGCGACTGCAAAGGCAGTTCCATGCGGTGGATGAGCATGACAACAGGCCTTCGCCTTTGGCTGCCTCTTCATGATCGCCATATGAGTCAGACACTCACTAGTGCGTCGCCTCGTCCCAGCAAGCTGATTTCCGTCAAGATCGATCAGAGCCATATCCTCCGGCCTCATAAAGCCTTTGGAGATCAGAGTGGGAGTACAAAGAACCAGGTTATCTCCGACTCTGATTGTTAGATTTCCACCATTTCCATCGGTGTAGTTCTTTCTCCACATCCGGTCGCCGATATCAACCATCCTCTCCTTAAGATCCGTGAGGTCCTTCGAGCGAAAGAACCTTGCGATTTCTTCCGGAGATTGTGGATCGCTTCCTGGGGCCCATTTGAACTCATAGTCGGGAACTCCTGGCACTACAGGCTCAGGAGCATCCGATTCAACCCGTCTGCGACGGGATTGGGACTCTTTGATCACGTCTTTAGCTGTAGGAGTCAGGAGTGCTCCCTCGGGGATCGAGTCTAAGCCTTTTCCTTCCCGGAGAAGCCCCTCTACATCACGGCCAGTAAATACCTTTTTCATACTTCCTTCTTTAATCGTCGTCGTCCTCTGGAGGATACGGGTGATGTTCAATCCAGTCGAAAATTGCCACAGTGATGGCATCGATAGGGGTCGGGGCCTTGAAAGGAGCAGTCGCTTCTGCTCCCTCCACAAAACCCACAATATCCGTCTCTCCTGCTCCCAGGTCGTCATAAACAACCAGAGATGGCAGAGACGTCATGCGAGGCTCAATATCGCATGCTGTATTTAACTGCTCTCCCTCAAGCGGATTGACCAGAAGCCAGCGAGTAGCCCGCAGAGCCGGATCCTGAACCCCCATTGTAACCTTCCCTATGACTTGTCCAATCCGCATAATTACTCGTCGATAAGGCCCTGAATATAATTTCGAACCGGCGAACTCTCATCGTCCACGATGCCCCGCGCACCGATTCCGTCAGTGCTTACGAAAACACGCTGGTGGAGCGCTGCACCAAAAAGGTCGATCGCCACAAAGGGCGGCGCCCCATTAGACTCTCCATCCGAGTTCTCTTGCCTGCAAAGAAGCATGCTAAACCCCTTCAGACTTGGATGACTGTGGGTCGCAACCGCATTCCCAACTACTCGGCACATCAACATCGCGACCTATACAATCCTCAGGTTTTCTACCATCACGCAACGCCTGACCCGGGTAAACGTTTTGGGCGTTGTAATTCCCTCGCCTGTTGTAGTGGCAACCGAATAGCTTAGATACCCTTCGCCTCCCAGCCCGAGACCTGCAACACACGGGCCGTTCTTCACAAAAATCGTCGTGTCCATCTGACGCCCCATGTGAGTCATATGGCCCACGTTCGTTGAGTGAATAATCGCTGAATGACGGTAGCCATGCTCCGCAACCTTCGCTTGCTCCACTGCAGTCTCAAAGTCAGCCACCGGAACAATAGGAACCATTGGCATCATCTGCTCTTCTTGAACATAGGGGTGACTCTTATCCGCCTCCGCGAACAGCAACTCACAGCGATCACCGAAACTTGCACCAGCAGCTGCAGCGAGACGGGCCGGGCTGGCCCCGACGAAGTCGCGATTCACAACCGCGTGGGAGCATCCACCCCCATCATCTTTCTGGGTAAAGGCCACACCCGTTAACTTCTCCAGCTGCGTTCCGGTCAACTTTCCAGCACCTGCACTTTCCAGCGATGCCATAAATTCCTTAAAAACCGAATCGACTACGAACACGGCCTTCTCCCCGATACAGAGAAGATTGTTATCAAAAGAAGCACCCTCGATCACGCTTTGGGCTGCTGCTGGGAGATCTGCGGTTTCATCCACCACTACGACGGGATTACCGGGACCTGCACAAATAGCCCTCTTTCCAGAAGTCATGGCCGCCTTAACGACAGCTGGTCCTCCGGTGATCACCATTATCGCGATCAGATCGTGTTTTGAGATCTGCTCAAAGGATTCCAGAGTTGGATTCTCAATAACGCAGATCAGGTTTTCGATCCCGAGCTCTTTTGCGATTGCACGGTTGTATTCCCGGGCAGCCAACGCTGCGCTTTTGGCCCCACCTGGATGAGGATTGAAGACCACCGCATTCCCCGCGGCGACCATGTTGATCACATTCCCGGTCAAGGTTGGAACAGAATGCGTCACCGGAAGAATGGCACCCACCACTCCGAATGGGGCATATTCCTCAAGAGTAATCCCATTATCTCCACTTAGAGCATAGGGCTGGAGCCACTCGACGCCGGGCACCTTGTCCATAATCTCCAACTTTGCGACCTTGTGATCCAAGCGGCCGATTCCTGTTTCCTTTAATTCAAACCGGCCCCAGCTCTCCGTGTTTGCAGCACAGACACTCTTGACGATCTCAATCACTTTGGAGCGCCCCTCCAACCCAAGATTCTTCAATTGGAGAAATGAGTCCTGAGCCGCATGAGCCGCAGTGTTTACACAATCAAAAACCCCAAAGTGTCCAGCGCCTGCTATTGGTCCAGAATGACAACCACAGTTGCCTCCTAGAGACAATGCATTCTGCGGGGCGGAGCCTGCCCCGGAAGCGGGAACTCCAGCTGAGCTGACCGGGCGCCCCAGATCCGCCATCACCTTCTCCACAACTCCTCGGAGCATGTCCTGGTCAATCTTGATACTCATAGTGTTCCTTTCCAAATTTTGAGCGAGGCCTATGACCCGTCATAGACTTTGCCTCCAAGAACATCGACGCTGTCGACGACCGCTACCACTGCCGCATCAACAGGAAGCTGCTTCAGCCCGCCTGCCTGCCTCGCGGAACTACCTTGGCAGAACATGACCATCGACCCTTCTCCTGCACCGACCGTGTCAACGGCCACAATGGTATTGGAACCATCGCGCAATTGCGTCGGATCGTCCTCGTCGACAAGCTTCGGACGAAGGATAAGGAGCTTCTGCCCCACCATACTCTCGTCTTTCTTGGTGGCCACAACGTGACCAATGACCTCTGCGAGAAACATTACTCTCAGGGATCCTTACCTATTTCGACTTTGAAGCCGGCTTCTCACCCACAATCACGGGGTCAATTGCCTCGTCCGGACGAGCTATCACGTGCGCGGTGACAACCTCGCCAAGACTAGCCGCAGTATCAGCACCTGCATCAATTGCAGCTTTTACTGCGGCCACATCGCCAGTTACTACCGCATTACAAAGGCCACTGCCTATGCTCCTCATTGGTCCTGTTAACTCGACGCTCGCAGCCTTAAGAGCCGCGTCTACGCCACTGACGAGACAACACAGACCGCGTGTCTCGAGAAGTCCTACTGCTTGTTTTCCCATTGTTCTATTGTTGTTTAATTTAAATTCGTAACTTTCTGATAAACCTCTCTTGCAAGAACCAGCTCCTCATTAGCTGGTATCACTAAAATCTGGACTGGCGATTCCTCCCTGCTGACCTTGGCTTCGCCACCACCAGCGGTTTTATTCCTTTCTGCATCGAGCATTATTCCCAATCCTTCCAAACCCTCGCAGACAGCAGCTCTGAGCCATGGGTTATTCTCCCCGATACCGGCGGTAAAAACGAAGGCGTCAAGCCCTCCCAACTCGAAAAGCATTGAAGAGGCCCATCGCCGGACCTCATAGACAAAGAGCTCAACCGCAATTTGAGCCTCGGCGTTCCCTTCGAGCGCAGCTGAACGAACATCGCGCATATCGTTCCCAACACCAGAAACCCCTAGCAAGCCGCTCTCTGAAGAGAGCTGCTGAGACGCCTCCTCGATTGTGAGACCAAGCGCCTTTGCCGCATAGGGCAAAGCACCCGCATCAAGATCACCCACTCTGTTATTCTGCGGCACACCGCTCTGAGGGGAGAACCCCATGCTCGTGCCGATCGCCACCCCATTTCGGATACCTGTAACCGAGCTACTTCCGCCGAGGTGACAGGATATCACGCGAAGGGGACGCTCCAACTTTTGAGGCCCTTCCTGATACAGCCCGCGAACCAGCTTCGCGACGTCGGGACGTCCCAGCATCTCAGCAGACCTCTCGGCAATGAATTTATGACTCGCTCCATGAAAGCCATGCCGTCTGACACCCACATCATACCATGCTTGGGGAATGGCATATCGTCGCCCTGCCTCTGGCACCCACTGGTAAAATGCAGTCTCAAAAAGAGCAATCCTACGGGCTTCGGGAAGAATTTCCCGGAACTGCCTGATCCCATCCGCATAGGCAGGATTATGCGCCGGCGCAACGTCGGCAAAACCCTCAAGAGCTTCGATCACCTCGTCACCGGCCTCCACACACCCACTTAAATTTCTACCGAGCACGGTTTTAAATCCCACCGCTTCAATCTCGCCCGGGGATGTGACTCCATCGTTTTCCAGGGATACGAGCGCATCACGAATGGCCTCCCCATGATCAGAGATACGTTCATACCCACCCTCTGCCAACTGACTCTCCTCATCCTCACCCATTTCAAACAGGCGGAATTTGAAAGACGTTGAGCCAAGGTTGGCTACGAGAATCTTCACGTTGATTTCGGGGGAGAACCGAGATTAGATTTCAACCAATTTCGAGAGATCCTCGTGAGGGCGAGGGATCACCTGGGTAGAGGCAACCTCACCTACCTGCGAGGCCGCCTCCGCACCGGCATCTACCGCCGCCTTCACTGCTGCGACATCACCAGCGTAAAACCCGGTAACGAGGCCGGCGCCAATCTTTGTCCATCCCAGCATCGAGACATCTGCTGCCTTCAGGGCGGCATCGGAGGCCTCGATTATTGAGACCAGGCCCCGCGTTTCTATAATTCCTACTGCTTGTTTAGCCATGATTTCGGAGGTTTTTGGTTATGAGAGATCAAAACGTTTCAGAAGGTCTTCATGAGGTCTGGGAATCACGTGAGAGCTAATCAACTCTCCCACCTTGTCAGCAGCTTCGGCTCCAGCGTCGACTGCCGCCTTTACGCTCCCAACATCTCCCTGCACGATCGTGGTCAGGAATCCTGCTCCGATGGAGATCTGCTTGATGAAGCTGACATCAGCAGCTTTTACCATAGCGTCAGCGGCCTCTACGTTGCCGGCGTATCCTTTTGTTTCAACTAGTCCGAGAGCTTGTCTCATATTCTTATCCTTTGGTTGTTTGGTTCATCATTTCGCGAGCTACTTGATAAGCTCACAGTAAGTATCTGTCTGCAGCCCGCAGGCATTCCCTTCATCGGTGTCAATATGCACCTCGAGATTGAAGCTGGAATCCACTCGGACAACCACGTTCTCAAAAGTCACCGGGCAAGAGCCATGCACTCTCATCTTCATCGTGTCCTTATGGCTCACATCATAGTAAGCAGCATCTTCCGGACTCATGTGCACATGGGGCGCTGCGCGGATCACACCCTCAGGCATCTCGAAAAAACCCTTGGGACCCATAAGCATGCATCCGGGGCTCCCTTGGATATCCCCTGAAAGACGTAGAGGAATATCAAAGCCAAGAGCGATGGCATCCGTGTAGGCCAATTCAATCTGATTAAACTCTCGGCAGGGACCAAGAATCCTGAGATTAGAGATGACACGACTCCTTGGTCCAACAAGAGTGACCGTCTCTTTCGCTGCGAAGGCACCGGTCTGGTAAAGACCCTTCATCGGGGTCAACTCGTAGCCAGGCCCAAAAAGCTCCTCCACCGCCCGCGGCGACAAATGGCAATGTCTCGCGCTGACGTTAACAACCAAACCATTCGGAGCGGACGCAGAGCTTGGGAGGGCCACTCCGAGTTTCGCGTAGACCTGCTCGCGAACCATATGCTCAACGACTGCCCGGGGAATATTGGAATCAACTGGCATTTTCCAGAAATCAGCACGGGTATGCTTGGGTTTTCTTGACTAGTCAATCACTTTCCAAGATATTCCCAATTCAAACACAGATTTTACCAATTTTACTCAAGCCCCAATTCTGATGTTACCCATTGAACGCCAATCTTTTATCATCTCCAAGCTCTCGGAGGAGGAATCTGTGAGAACAACGGATCTCGCGATTACACTCGAAGTCACGGACGAGACCGTGCGTAAAGACCTCGAAAACCTAGAGCAAAGGGGTGAGCTCCTCCGCATCCACGGAGGGGCGGTTCGCCCCAATCAAAGCCGGGTTGAACTCGCTCTCAACGAGCGCAAGCAAGTGAATCGAGAGGCAAAGACCGCCATTGCCCGTCTTGCGGCAAAGCAGATCGAACCTAATGACACGATCTTTATTGATGCCTCTTCTACTGCTCTCACCCTTGTTGAACATCTCCCGGGATTCCACCTGACTGTCCTAACCAATGCTCATAATGTAATTACTGCCCTAGCGGATCGAGAGGGAATCGATATCGTCTGCACCGGAGGGATCTACGAGCCGCGATCCCGCTCCTACATAGGCCTGCCCGCAGAGTCCACTATGCGTAAGCACAATATTCACAAGATGTTCTTCTCCTGTAATGGGATTCACCTCGAACGGGGAATCTCTGAGACCAACTCCCGGCAGGCGTCCTTCAAGGAGCGAGTGATCGAATGTTCGGAGAATGTCTACTGCCTTGCCGACTCCACCAAGATTGGACTCAAGTCGTCTTTCTTCTTCGCTGAAATCTCTGATCTTACTACTGTCGTAACCAATGAGGACAGCGATCCGGGATTCATTGCCGCTCTTACCAATCGGAAGATTGAAGTGTTGAAAGCCTGATGGAGACCCTGCTACGGTGTTGCCCCACTTAACCTCGCTTCCGCTTCGAAAACGTATTTTTAATCCTGTTCGTTGGCCGGTATGTTTTACCTGCTGAGGTTCTAAGAAGCACAGATCTTACCCCCTCGCTAAAGCCATGAACGATAAGGTGTACCTCGCGATTGACCTTGGAGCGGGTAGTGGACGTCTCTTGGCGGGTCGAACCGACCTGAAAAATCTAGACCTCGAAGAAGTCCATCGGTTCGAGAATCCCGGGACCAATTTGCCGGGCGGGTTGGTTTGGAATGTCGTGGGCCTTTACCGGGAAATCCTTCACGGCCTCAAATTGGCGGTCGCGAGATATGGCGAGAGGATTCAATCTCTTGGAATTGATACCTGGGGAGTGGATTTCGCTCTCCTGGACGCTCAGGGGCGCCTCCTTGGGCTGCCCCATCAATATCGGGATTCCCGCACTGACGGGATGGAGGAGGAATGTGAGCGCCGCTACGGGAACGCCAAAATGTATCAAGAGACGGGAATCATGCCCTTCTTCCTCAATTCCTCCCATCAGCTTCTCGGCGAAGCAGTGAGGGATGGTGCCGCTCTCTTGAATGCTTCCCATTTTGTCATGATTCCCGACCTTCTCGCTTATTGGCTCACGGGTCGGATCTCTGTAGAGCGCACAAACGCCTCCACCACCCAGCTCTTTTCTCCGATCACCAAGGATTGGGCGTGGGACGTGATTGACGGACTGGGACTTCCTCGAAAGATATTTGGTGAAGTCGTCGAGCCCGGCACACCTCTAGGCAACCTTCGGGAGGTCGTCGCGACCAACCTCGGCGGGGATTTTCCTGTGATTGCAACCACTACTCATGACACAGGTGCTGCGGTCACCGGCATTCCGGGAGACGGCGACTATGCCTTTATCTCCTCGGGCACGTGGTCAATTATTGGAACCGAGCTTAGCGATCCTATTCTCACCGAGGAAGCTTTCCGTGCCGGATGGGCAAACGAGCAAGGTGTGGAAAACACCACGCGTTTCCTTCGTAATATTTCTGGGGCATGGCTCTTTCAGGAGTGCGTACGTCAATGGCGCTCTGAAGGTGATGAATCATCCTACGCGGAGCTGGATGAGCTCGCGGAAAACGCCCCGGCCTTCGGATCACTTGTGGATCCGGACCACGATGCACTTAAAGCACCCGGCGGCATGCCTGAAAGAATTCAGACACTCTGTCGAGACACCGGCCAGAAGCCCCCCAGCGGGAAAGGCGAGATACTCAGACTGGTGGCGGAAAGCGTTGCCTTCAAGCACCGGGTGAGATTCGACCAACTACGAGAAATTACTGGCAAGAACCTGAGCCGAATTCACATGGGAGGAGGCGGCATTAAAAACGAGCTCCTTGCTCAATCTATCGCTACGTGCTGTGGAGTTCCTGTCCACGCAGGCCCCATTGAGGCTACCGCATGTGGAAATTTGATAACCCAGATGGTTGCCACAGGTGACCTCCCCGACATTGCCGCGGGAAGAGAGCTTATCAGGCAATCCATTCCTCTGAAGATCTTCTCTCCATCCGATCCAACTCCCTGGGAGAATAACCTCCAGCGATTTGAGAGCCTCCTTTAAAATCAAAGCTGCGTCCTATGCCCATTAACTCAAGACACCCCTCCATCGAACATCTTCGGGACAAGGCCCGGCGCCGCATGCCGGGCTTCGCCTTTGACTATCTTGAGGGTGGTTGTAATTCCAATATCAACCTGCAACGCAACACCGAGGAGATCCGCGATATCCGTCTGCAGCCCTATTATATTCGGGATTACGCGGGATCTGATCTTCGCACCGAGCTCTTCGGTCAGACTTATGACGCACCCTTCGGCATCGCTCCCATTGGCCTTCAAGGCCTGATGTGGCCTCGCTCCACCGAGATTCTAGCCAAGGCCGCAACGGAACATAACATTCCATTTATTCTCAGCACTGTTGGCACTGCCAGTATCGAGGAGGTCTCTGAAATTACAGGGGGCAAAGCATGGTTCCAGCTCTATCACCCGGCAGAAGACGAGCTGAGAGATAAGATTCTTGCAAGGGCCAGCGCTGCGGGCTGCCCCGTTCTCGTCATTCTCGCTGACACTCCGACATTCGGGTATCGCCCCAAGGAAATCCGTAATGGTCTTTCTATTCCTCCTCGAATGACCCCGAGGAACGTCATTCAGATGATGCTGCACCCCACTTGGTCTTTTTCACAGCTAGCCGCAGGAGTGCCCAAATTCAAAACAATGACTCCCTACATTCCCAAGGGTCTCAGCATGAAGCATCTCGGTCTCTTTATGAACAAGACCTTCTCGGGCAGATTGAACGAGGACCGCATTAAGGCTATCCGGGATCGCTGGAATGGAAAACTCGTCGTCAAGGGTATCGTCAACGAGGAGGATTGCGAAAAAGTTCACCGTTTAGGGGCGGACGGAATTATCGCATCGAATCACGGTGGAAGGCAACTCGACGCCGGACAATCGACCATCAGGCCGATTCCTTCGCTCGCCGAATCCTACGGAGACAAGCTCACCGTCATGATCGACAGTGGCTTACGAGGAGGGCCGGATATTGCATGCTCTCTGGCAAGTGGCGCTCGTTTCACCTTTCTTGGGCGTTCCTTCATGTATGGCGTCGGCGCGCTCGGTCGTTCGGGTGGCGATCACACCATCTCCATGATTAAGCGGCAGCTCCAACAGGTTATGGAACAACTGGCCTGCGAGCGGGTTACTGATTTTCCCAATCACCTTGTCTGACAAGGGGCACTGAGCCCTCCCCACCTGTGGAGAGATCTAAAATCTCCATTCGAGATGCCCAGTCATGGACTTTCGATTCCCAAACCCGGCCTCAAGAGTCAGTAACACGTTATCCGAAAACCTGTAACGGAATCCAAGCTGGGTATTCCATCCTTCTTCAGCCTCGAGCTCTAGGTCATAATTGAGAACGAGACCATCCAGGTCAAACACTCCGGATTGACGCTCTGCTACACGCTGGTAAGTGGCTCCGCACCAAAGCTCTAAAGCCTCCCGGCGCACACCGAACTTCGGCATGATCATCCAGCTGGGAATCGACTCTATCTCCCCTTTAACGTCGGTGTATGCGTAAATACCGGTAAGGGATAAAAACCACCAGTCCTGTCCATACGCGAGGGTTGTCCCACCCGCATACACAGTGCCATCGTAATTGACGGCAATTTGGTCGGTGCCGATCAGCTCAACTGCAGCCGGCGTCAGCCCCACACCTGTCTGTCCGTCGACCACTCCAACCATGGCATGAACATTCAGGAAGGGCAGAATCCAGAAATCCGCCTTTGTTCCCCATTGGGACACGTCATTTTCTATCTCCGAGAGGAGCAGGGTTGGGTCAACTTCGATAGGCAAGTCGATCGTGAAAGTATCCAACGCGTAATTCTGTTCCTGCGAATAACCAACTGCCGTGATCCCAGCCCGCTGCGGCCAGGCAGGATCCCATTCAGTCAACATTTCACTCAAAGTTTGTGCCCCGAGACCACTTGGAAACCCGACAAACCCCATCACCATCAGAAGGTGTAACACTCGCACCACCAGTAACTTCATAGAATCAGTGAGCAAATTCAAGGCGCTCACGCAACTCACTTCTTATACGGAGGTAACTTTGGAGTAAAACAGTTGCATCGTCACGATTACGGTCAAAAGTTTCACTCCAACAGTATACAATTTTTTTCCTACTCCCTTGGTATTTCTCCTGCTCAGACTTTTCCCGTGGAACCGATACAAATTCCTGACACCCTGGGCGCTCTGCTTCTCCCTGAATGCACCCTTTTTCCTCATGGCGCTCTGCCCTTGCACATCTTTGAACCTCGGTATCGTCAGATGCTGACCGAGGCCGTCGAGGGCAGTTGTGTATTTTGTATTGGGACCTTGACCACCACGGAAACCGCAGATCTTGAATCCTGCACGGCTCCGGTAGGCACTGCTGGTTTGATCCGTGCTTCCCGCGAGGATCATGAAGGGCGCTCCAATCTATTACTTCATGGACTCTGCCGGGTCCGGTTCGTCGAGTGGTTGGGAGAAAAACCCTTTCCCTATGCCCGCGTGCGCCCCGTGAAATCTTCTCCACTCGAAAAATCGGCTAGCGGTGAGAAAACTCGGAGCCTTCGCGAGGCCGTTGAAGCCATTCTTCTAGGCCTGCCGGACGAGCTAGTTTCCGAGGTCAGGAAGATCCTCGACCGGGCTCCAGAACCGGAGGTCATGGCCGATGCTGTTTCCCAGCAATTCGTCCAAGATTCTGACGTGAGACAAGCCCTGCTCGAGGAGCAAAGCGTGAGCCAGCGCATCAGCAAACTGGTCGACTATCTTCGCACCGTCCGAAGCGAGGACAACTAAGGTCCCAAGCACCCCACCATCGGATTCCCAACCGGAAGGCACCTACCCGCCGGTCTTCATCTTCCCGGACAAGATAGCGCCCTCGTCCATTTTCAGACTTCCGGTCGTAATATCGCCATCGAGCTTCGAGTTCGCTTTCAACTCGCACCTCTCCGCACGGATCGCACCCTTCACTTTCCCGAACAGCTTCACCTCTCCGGTCTTAATGTCTCCCTTGATCCGAGCATTTTCGCCGATCGTCAGCGATCCTTGGTCGGACTTTATTTCCCCATCCACTTTCCCATCAATGATCATGTCGTTCTGAAACTTAATCGTCCCGGTAATCTCAATCCCTTGTGCGAGGACATTCTTCGTGCTGGACATGGGTCTAAGTTGGCCAGTTGACTTCTCCCAATGCAATAAAGGAGTTCGTAAATTTCATCTCCCTTAAAAAAACGAACGGAGTTATTCACAATTTGGAACCTTTTGGAAATCACCACCAGACGAACCGGTTAGGAATACAGACAGGCAGCCTCTGCCGGAACGAGATCCCAGGCCCCACTGAATTACCAAAACCTTAGTCAAAAAGGGCTCGACGATCTCCGATCCCGGCAGGCTGCCTCTTTCTTGTCCGGGATCAACCTCCTACCGGAAGCAGTGTGATCTGACGAAATTCCAACTTGAATTGCTCTTCCCGCAGGAGGATTCGTCCCGGCTTCTCATGCCCGACCGCTTCATTCACGAGAAGGCCATTGAGATAGACCTTCACCAAGCCATCACGAACCTCAAGGCGCATCTCATGCCACTCATTCAACGGCTCCTTTACCTCCCTCATTCGGCGCTGAGCGAAGCCGAGCTCCTTGCCTTCGACCTTTGCCCGGAATGCCCCAATCTTATAAAGATCCCCTGAACCGCCCGGCAATAATTGCACCTCGAGGTAATCTCCCCCATCCATCCGGAAACCACCCGCTGGCTGCCCATTCCGGGGAGTCATCATTATCCCGATTCCGCCATCCGCTCCCGGTTGCGAGGCCCGGTAGGACACCACAAGGACATAATCCTCAAATTCAGCGTTGGTTCGCAGGTCACCCGGACCTTCCCCGGGGCAATGCAGGACCCCATCCTCTACCTTCCAGCTCACCTCATTGGGCGCGACCTTATTTCCTCTCCGGTAGGGCGTCCACCCGGTCAGGTTTCTACCATTGAAAAGCGCGATCACCCTTGACTCGCCCACCCTTCCCTTAAGCACGAATTCTCCCTTGAGAAACTCTTCCCACTTTTGCACGGCCGCCTTCCTGACTTCTGACCGACCGATAGGACTGTAACCGAAATTCTGGCGGGTCAAGGCCTGCAACCCCTCCCACGCGCGAATACGGACCGCCGTGGATTCCGAGTCCAGAAACTCCGCCAAGCCGCGTGCTCCGGCGTGCTGCCCGAGATTGGCAAGCCCCACCGCCGCCTGCATTCTAACCGACTCGTCCGCATCCCTGAGTAGGTGCCGCAAGATACCCAGCCCCACTTCCCCAATAGCCTCCGCTCCCGCTGCAGCCATCCGACGGGCACTCGTAGAACCGGCACCTGCGAGTCTGTCAAGTAGCTCCCTGTCTTCCGGCAACGCAATACTGGACCCGACACGGGCAGAGAGTGCCCCATCCGCCGTCACCCCCCCCTCAAACACTGCCGCCACCTTATTAAGCAACCCCTTCTCATCTCCTGCCACTAGCAGTTCAAGGGCCCTTCGGAACACTACCTCACTCCTGGCCTTCCCTCCCCGCTTGATAATCTCTCTCACCCTCGCCCTGATCTCTGGTTCTTCACTCTTCAAACCGCGTTGCAGCACCCGATCAGGGATCAGCGGAGCCTCAAGAAGCCGGTCCATGGCCTCCTTTCGCACCTTGAAACCGTCTGCCCCGAGCTCATCAACGAGGCGATCGAACTCCTCTATTTTCTTCGCGTTAGGAAGAAGCGCATCAAGAAGCGCCTCTGGAGATTCATTCTCCTGCGCCCCGAGAACGCTCATACCCAAAACCAAGGATACCAGATGGACTATTCGCCACATATCTAAAGAGATATAGCCTCAACACTCAGAGCGACAGCGCAAAGAAATACTCGGAGAATTTCAATTTGCCTTCCTCCACATGACGAATACCTCCCCTCTCAAATCCATAGCGCTCGAAAAATCGATGTGCGCGAGAAAAGCGGGTATCCGACCAGAATTCTACGCGCCGATAGCCATTGTCCCTGCTCCACCCTACCGCCCAGTCCATAAGGAATTTCCCCGCCCCAGTGCCCCGCACTCTAGCCGGCAGGTAGAGTCTGCGAAAGGTCAGGAGACCCTTCTCCAGATCAATCGGCTGGGTGGCGTGTGCCCCCACGATCTCACCATCCTCTTCCAGAACAACGAACTCTCCTCCCTTCCTCCGATAGGCTGCCTCCACATCAAGCAGATCGCAGTCATATCCCTCCACATCCGCCACATCTCCATACTCCCGGTAGACCTCGTCAATCAGACGAACCAGTCCGGGACCATCTTCCCTGCGCCCCGGGCGAAGAATCCAGTTTTCCTGCACGCGTTCATGCCACCCCAAATCACCGGTCTATTCAAGCCACAGCTCCCTTAGCGTTTTCTTGTCCTTATATCCTGAACACGTAAACTGCCGGAAAGATGCTGGAATTTAAAGATCTTCCCTACCGCTTTGTTCCCCCTAAGCCCAACCCGTTCCTGATCTCCCTCACCCAGTGGGTCATGGGAAAAGTCACCCTTCCCAGCAAACGTCACCTCATTGAGGAATTGGAAATCCGGGGGCAGGACACCTTCCGTCAATCATGTGGAAAAGATGCCCACATCCTGCTTCTCCCCAATCACTCCACCCATAGCGACCCTCAGGTTATGTCCGAGGTGACTCGTCGCCTCGGAATACAACCTTCCTTCATGGCGGCTTACGATGTGTTCGCTCGCAGCCGGATCCAGTCATGGATCATGCAACGCAGCGGAGCCTTCAGCGTCGACCGCGAAGGAAGCGATCGCAAATCCATGAAGTGTGCGACCGATGTTCTTATTCAAGGAAAGCACCCCCTCATCCTCTTTCCGGAAGGAAATGTCTATTTCTGTAACGATGAAGTTGCGCCCTTCGCCGAGGGAGCCTCCTACATCGCGCTCAGCGCACAGAAAAAACTGGGCGAGAGCCATCCTGTCTACGCCGTCCCGGTCTCCATGAAGTTCACCTATATCGAAGACATCCGGGACCAACTTAGAAGTTCTCTCGACGAGCTTGCCCGCCGATTCGAAACGGAACTCGATCCCGAGGCCGACTTCGGGCTTGAACTTCTCCGGATCAGCACCACCGCTCTCCAACGATTCCTCCGACAACGCGGCTACAGCTCCAGCAAGCAAGCCTCCTCGGTAGACGAACAAATCCACAATGCCGCCGAGCAGATCATTAACTCTCTGGAGGAGAAAATTGAGATCCAGAGCAAATCCGGATCCAGTCTCACGGACCGAATTCGCAGGATTCGGGCGACCATTCATGGCATTCGTATTGACCCAGACCGGGAGGTCGACCACCCCGCCGCCGCCCTCTGGGCCGATGAGGCGATTCTTGCCCTTCGGATTCTCGGTTATCAGGGAGGATACATGGCTACCAAGCCGACGCTTGATCGGGTCGCTGAAACGGTCGCCCGCCTGCGTGAGGACGTTCACTCCCTGACCTTTCCCCCTGCAGGGAAGCGGCGATGCATCGTCCAACTCGGCAACCCGATCGACCTTCGCGAACGCCTGGAACCCTTTCGGTCCAAGGCCCGCCAGACAATCGCCGATCTCACCCGGGACTGCGAAGCGGCGGTGCAATCGGGAATCGACGATATCAATGCCAGCAACGACGCTCTCGGCGCCCAACTCTTCTAAAGACGGCAACCTTACTCCCTTTCAGTCTTCCAGCTGAGATCGCTCTTCCCTCAAGGAGAGGATAGCTTGGAACTTGCTACGTTGGGAGTCGTCACTCTCAAATCACCTCAGGAAGGGGCTGGTGCTCCGTATCTACAAGAAACTGGGGACGACCACTCAAATCAGGCAGGGTCACCTTGTTAATATCGATCCCCATGTTGTGATACAGGGTTGCAAACATCTCCTGAAAGTGCACAGGCCGCTCATCGGCCTCTCCCCCCAGGCGGTCCGTCGTCCCAATCACCTGTCCAGTTCGCATGCCTCCACATGCCAGCAGGGCATTAGCGACTCGCGGCCAATGGTCCCGGCCCGCCTTTTCGTTAATGGTTGGCGTACGTCCGAATTCACCCCAGGCAATAACGGTTGTATCCTCGGCCATTCCACGCTCATGCAGATCGTCAACCAGCGCAGTGAGAGCCTTATCAAAATCCGGGAAGTTATCCTTGGCTCGTGAGAAATTACTCCCGTGCCAATCCCAGAAGCTATAACTCACCGTCACCACTCGAGCACCCGCTTCCACGAGGCGCCGGGCGACAAGAAACTGTTCATTCATGCGCGGAGCGGCATCCCCCTGCACCTTAGTTGTTCCCTTTCCGTAGCGCTCCCGAACCTTAGGATCTTCCTTGCTGAGATCGAGGGCTTCAAGAAGACGACTGGAAGTGAGGAGATCAAACGCCTCCTCCTGAAAGGCGTCCAACCCCTCCATCATCCCACTCGCATCAAGATTACGCCGCAACCCATCAAAACTCCTAAGCAAGGCACGCCGGTCCTCCAAACGCTCCATCGTGATGCCCTGGAGTGTCATGTCCGACTTGGTTTCGCCTAATGGCATGAACGCCCGGTGCCCTACTCCCACGAAGCTGTTCTTCCCAAAATTGTAGGGCGTATGCTTCATCTTTGGAGAGAGATTGACGTAATTCGGCACGGTTTGTTTCTCTCCGCCCTGGAGTCGCGAAATCACTGTCCCAAGCTCAGGCCAGCCTCCTGCAGGCTGATTATTACTGCTCCGGCCGGTGGTGCACTGAAAAGACGCATGCTGCCCGATAGAACCCACCAGCGAGTTCACGAAGACAAGTTTGTCTGCCATCGCCGCCATACGGGGCAAGTGCTCACAGATCCGGATACCTGGCACATTCGTCGAAATGGGGCTAAATTCGCCACGGATATTGGACGGAGCATCGACCTTGAGATCATACATGTCTTGGTGAGGCGGCCCCCCCGGCAAGTAGATCATGATGACCGCCTTGTGCGAGCGACCGTTCGTCGCCTCTCTCTCCGCCCGGAGCAGCTGCGGAAGGCTTAATCCGCCCATCCCTAGCGCCCCCACCTTGATAAAGTTCCGCCGTGACTGACGGTCACAGAATCCACCTTGTGCGCTTCCGAGGATATTCAACATAGGATTTGGCCAAGCCCTGCAACCAGAGAAAACAAGCATATCGAGCGTAGCCGGTAAGACAACCACCTAGCAGCCGATCCTTGTGATCCGATGATACGAGAGCTCCCGGTAGAACATTACATGTTGGCAGCTCAGGGAACGGAGATCTCAGGTTAATGCCACGATCTACATCGGAGCTTGATTATTAGAATTCTACAGGTATATTTACTCCACACCTCGAATACGGGGGCGCCACGGTTTCGACTGAAGGTTGGAAACGCAGGCTGCATGTGGAGGTTGATCGGTTGGCCTCCTAAAAAGCCGATCAAAAAACATAACTGCAGACTCCAACGAGCTTGCACTCGCTGCTTAATTGACAGCGACGTGGACTGTCGAACGCCTGCTACGGCAGTCCGCGACCACTAGCAGGCTGGCAGAGAGGCCGGGTATCCGGGTCAACCTGTAAGACTAAACAGGATAATCGGGGAACCAGACTGGCGGACAGAGGCTGGCTCCCTTAAACACCAACTGGCCGCTAAACATGTAGACGCTTGCGCGAAAAGTCTCCAGGACAGGGGTTCGACTCCCCTCGCCTCCACTGTTCGACGGCCAATAAGTTTCCGGTATAGATACGGGACGAGGCCCTTTGCTATCAGGGATGTCGCGGTTCAAGCTTCTTACCCGAAAGATGCAGGCTCTTTTTATTGAGCGACAGAATGAAGGCCGTGACTGCAGAAGCGGATAGCCGCGAATCCGCACCGTAGCCCGCGTTATCACGGTTAGGTTGGTAATAGAAGGTTCCGTCCAGACACTGGGACAGGACAAACCACCACTTGTTCTTGTCCATCAAGCGCCGGAAGCTCGCAGGCTCGAAGTGGGCGGCGGCGGCAGCGTATGCCATGCCCATGACTGGAGATCCGTGGGTATCGGGAAAGCTCTCTGGATGCCTGCCGATTACCTTAGCATGAGCGAGGGCCCGCTCGAGATATTTGTCGTCTTTGTAGGGGCTCAGCGCGTTGGCGATGCCGGCCGCTCCAGTACGCCCCATGTCGGCCCAGTTGTCCTGACCGGCCGCCTGGTCCGCATACCAGACATAACCGTTGCGCCCGGAAGACCGGACCAGGAAATTGTAAGCCTTGTCGTGACGCTCGCGATCTACCTTGATGCCGCAGTGCTTCATCATGGCGAAGGCCAGCGCACCCTGCCCCGTGAGCATACTGATCGGGCCATACCCTTCAAACCCAGGGTTGTGTCCCCAGCCACCGTGAGCACCCATCTTGTCCTTGGGGACCGCCCCTGGGTGGGTCTTGCGTGACTTCCCGTCGATCTGGGATATGTCCACATACTGGCTCGAAATCAGGAAATCGTAGACCTCTTGGAGCTCCGGTAGCACCCACTCCTCACCGGTAGCGAGGTAGAACTCGCTCATCACAATGGCTGCCGCCATGTAGCGCCAATTGATAAGCCAGCTGCGATCCTTGGCCTTGGTAGTGCGGGCGTGAAACTTCGCGTTCTTCCTGACGAGTTCGATGTGTTTCGGATTGCCGCTGGCCAGGAGGGCAAGAGGGGCAAAGGTGTCATGCGGTGGGATCCCCCACGAGCCATCGTCTCGCTGGGTTGTTACCAGGTAAACAAGGAGATCTTCCAGGATGCGGGTGCTCTTTGGGCAATCGGTCGGATATTTCGAACCGTAGGTGCCGTGCTGGGTGCCGACATCCAGAGTGACCTTGAGAACCTTGCCTTCCCGCCGGAGATCCACATCCAAACGGCCGTTCCGAGCGTTGCCCTGGCTCTCCTCCAACGCCATCGCAAAGTCGAACAGTGGCCCGTCTGGGCCGAACACCTTCATCCCGTAGCCATTCCGGTGGGGCGTCTCAAAGGCACGACCGTTGGTCCCCACCACAAGATCTCCCACTCTGACCTTGCCCGCCGCGGGACTTCCATCAAAGACGTGCCGGACGAGCAGGAACTTCGGCTCCTTGGCAATGAGCTCGGCCCGTATTCCCGTGATACCAAGATTGTAAAACCAACCATTTACTTCGGAGTCCGGCCCCGAGCCCGCTTTCTGATTCCAGGGGCGCCCGTTTTCGAAATAGTGCACCTGGCTCACCAGAGCTTGGGGCAGGAACGGGAGCAACAGTGCAAGACAAACTAATCCACGCTTTTTCATTTCTTACCCCGAATAGTGGTCAAGAGACTCATTAGCGCCAGAACCAAAACCAGAGCACTGGCCGGAATCAACGCGGGCAAACCGATGCTAACAACGGCTGCAGAACTCAGGAATTTACGGGGGTTGGTCTCAGAATTTATCCGGCGCACTTCGTTTTAGGACCCCAGCGCCGTACAAGCGGTTCTTCTCGTTCGATCCGGGTGACAGGTGAAGGACTATAGACAAGTCAACATCAGTGAATCTGATTGGAGATCTAATCCTCTGGTCGCCTCTAGAGAGCCCTAGCTGCTTCACTTCATTTCTCGCACCCAAACATTGCGGAAGCGAACGTCCTGCCCATGCTCCTGAAGCTTGAGGCCGCCGAGCGCCGGACTGATCTTGATCCCCCCGTTGGCCTTCTTGATCTCGATGTCATCGTGAACTTTGACGCCGTTCCACCACACCGTGGCTCGAGCGGGCTCAATCAGCTTATCCCCATCCCAGCGGGCCGCCTTCGTGATGAAGTGAAAGGAGTGCCACTCCCCATTAGGGCGCCAGGCGTTGACGTCCGGGACACGCTCCATGCAAAAAGCAGCAATCCCGTGGGGCCCGATCTTCCAGTTGTAGGGATCTTTCGTGTCCTTCCCCTTAGGTGATTCAATCTGGATCTCATACCGGTTATGAAGATAGACGCCACTGTTGGAGTAACCCTCCAGCGAATCGTCACCACGTTTTCCGCACAGAACAAAATCCACGTGGCCTTCCAGGTCTTTGTATTTCTTCTTGGTGACCAGATCGTGCGTCCCCCAGCTCTTACCTCCATTGGTCATGAGAACCTTCCCCTCGTCGGTCGGGCTCTGCACCAGCGACCACGTGATCTTCATGTCTTTTTTGGGCCACATTTCCCAGTTGGCATCGATTGATTTCTGGGTCCCGTCAAAGAGGATGTCCGCACCCTCAGGGGCTTTTGCACCAGCGTCTTTAGTCTTGTCATACCCGGGCTTATCTTGCGGCTGGGGAACTTTGGGGTTTGCGCCCGCTGGAGCAGCAAGCAAAACGAATGTCAAAATAGCAATATGGGCGGCGGTATTTTTAAAATTCACTGTAGTGTCCTCTCTGAATCTTTGGATTAACGTCACTGGTGTGACCACGCGACCCGCAGAATAAGCAATCTCCCGACCGGAGCAAGGAAACCTTACCAAGTAGGCACGGGCTTTTTAGGCACTCGCCAGCTGCTCAACCGGAGGTGCAAATTTCGTCAGGTTGATTCCCTCCACGGCCTGCTTATATTCTTCCATGTTGGGGATACGACCAAGGATCGCGGAAAGAACCACGACTGGTGTTGAGGCGAGCAATGACTCTCCCTTCTTCCTTTCGGAATCTTCCACCACCCGACCTTGGAATAGACGCGTCGAAGTCGCTAGAACAGTGTCCCCCTTCTCCGCCTTCTCTTGGTTTCCCATGCAGAGGTTGCACCCGGGCCTCTCGAGATACATCATGTTCTCATATCCAAGACGAGCGGTATTCTTGGGAGCATCATCGTTAAAGACAAAGCCTGAATACTTCTGCAGAATTTCCCAGTCTCCCTCCTCTTTCAACTCCTCAATAATGTTATAGGTAGGTGCCGCCACAACGAGTGGCGCCTTGAACTCGACGGCGCCCTGCTCCTTTTCGAGGTTCCTCAGCATCTGAGAAACAATCTTAAGATCCCCCTTGTGAACCATACAGGAGCCCACGAATCCGAGATCCACTTTTTTCTCTCCTCCGTAATAGGAAACAGCTCGGATCGTGTCATGGGTGTACCTTTTGGAGACGTCATCGTTGCTGACATCAGGATCCGCAATCATCGGCTCCACGATCTCATTCAGATCAACCACGAATTCAGCGGAATACTTCGCACTAAGGTCGGGTCGTAAGGCAGGTTTTTCTCCCGATCGAATGTCCTCGATTCTCTTCTCGGCTATCTCAATCAGCCCCCTCAAGACCTCGGGCTCATTGTCCATCCCCTTATCGATCATGATCTGGATGCGAGCCTTCGCAATTTCCAAGGATTCACTTAAGACGGCGTCCTCGGAAATACAGATCGAGGCCTTGGCCTTCATCTCTGCCGTCCAATCCGTAAAAGTGAACGCCTGATCGGAAGGCAAGGTCCCTAGATGCACCTCGATGATCCGCCCCTGAAACACATTGTCTCCGAACTTTTTCAACATCTGAGCCTGTGTAGCGTGCACCACATCCCGAAAATCCATATGACCCTTGAGCTCACCCTTGAAGGTCACTTTAACGGATTCTGGAATCGGCATTGTGGCCTCGCCTGTCGCCAGGGCGAGAGCTACCGTTCCTGAATCAGCCCCAAATGCCACTCCTTTGGACATCCGGGTATGGGAATCACCTCCAATGATAATCGCCCATTCATCTACGGTAAGGTCATTGAGCACCTTGTGGATGACATCGGTCATCGCATGGTAACTTCCCTGGGGATCCCGCGAAGTGATAAGCCCAAACTCATGCATGAAATTCATCAATTTGGGAATGTTCGTCTGGGCTCTCTTATCCCAGACGGAAGCAGTATGGCATCCTGACTGGTAGGCCCCATCAACCGTTGGCGCAATAACAGTCGCAGCCATGGCCTCGAGCTCTTGAGAGGTCATCAGGCCAGTTGTGTCCTGCGACCCGACGATATTGACTCTCACCCTCACATCAGATCCAGCATGGAGAATCCTATCCCCGGCTACTCCCACCGCGTTCCTATTGAAAATCTTCTCTACCGCAGTAAGACCCTGCCCTTCATGAGAAACCTCCTTTGAGGGAGCGAAAACCTGCTCCGGCTCAACCCCGAGCAGCTCTGCAGACAAACTCTGGAGTTTTTTACCGAAGACCACCGCATAAGACCCACCCGCCTTGATGAATTCAACTTTCTGAGGAGTCAGTGCGGATGAAATATCCACAAGCTCCTTATCCTCCTCGTAAAGCTTCTTCTCCCTCGTGTTGATTGTCAGGACTTTTCCTGTTTCGACCGAGTAGACCTGTTCAAGGACTGGATCTCCACTTTCATCGAGAACCGGCTCTCCAGTCTCGTCCACCTTTTTGACCCAGTTATCGAGGTCAATACCAATCCCCCCGGTCACACCCACGGTGGTGAGGAAAATCGGGGAGATGCCATTTGTTCCAGCGACGATGGGAGCAATATTAACGAAGGGCACGTAGGGACTCGCCTGCCTTCCCGTCCACAAAGCGACATTGTTCACTCCAGACATCCGGGATGAACCCACTCCCATGGTTCCCTTCTCGGCAATCAGCATTACCCTTTTACCGGGATGATTTGCCTGTAGGCCCTCAATCTCTTTCTGCGCAGACTCAGAAATCAGACACTTACCATGCAGCTCGCGATCAGAGCGTGAGTGAGCCTGATTGCCGGGAGAGAGCAGGTCCGTTGATATATCCCCTTCCGCGGCGATATAAGTGACCACTTCGATCTCCTCCTCCACGTCCGGCAAAGTGGTAAAGAATTCAGCTCTCGCATAACTCTCAAGAATATCCCGGGCGATTTTGTGACCAGCTTCATAAGCGTCCTTCAGACGATTGGTATCCGCATCATACAGGAAGACTTGAGTCTTGAGGACAACGGCTGCTTCCTGTGCCAGAACAGCATCAGCCCCAAGGGCAAGATCGAGCAGAACCTCAAGCGAAGGACCGCCCTTCATATGAGACAATAACTCAAAGGCAAAAGTCTTCGTAATCTCTTCAACTACTACCTCGCCCTCAATAATCCTCTTGAGGAATTGAGCCTTTACGCCAGCGGCGGCGGTTGTTCCCGGCAACGTATTGTAAATAAAGAATCTGAGTGAGTCTTCCCGGTGCTCATTCCCTAAGTCTTCGATTTGCTCGGAAATCTCTGCCAAAAGAGGGCCGCCGTCAATTGGCTTGGGATGCAATCCCTGATCCTTGCGTTCCTCGATTTCTCTTAGGTATTCCGAATACAAGCTCATGGATGGAACGAGGGAATTCTACTGAATCAATGCTCAATGGAGAAGCCCGGACTCTGGTTTTATCAGTTCAGCAAAAGAAGAAGCGCCCGAAAGCCTCCTCGGGAAGCGTTCGGAGGCCATGGGTTTGACAGGCGATCCGCACTATTGGCTCCCTACGCAGAGTCAATAAGTTGCGAATCTGAGACGAAGCCTATCACTACACGCTCCGCTCTTCGAGTGTCATTTTACATCGATCGCAACAATGAAAGATTGAGCCTTAGACCGTTCACCACGGCCCGCGCTTACATACGGACACACGCGTTCCGTCCCGGGGATCTTCTTCAACCCCCGCCAGTGCTCTCAACAGAGTCGGTCCTTAGAGTAGCGCATCCAGAATCAGATTCGTGGATTCTACAATTCTTTGTTCTCTAGGCCGTAGATCTGGAGTGAATGCTGTAGCCGTAAGGTGCTGCAGACCTTCGATATAGCGAACAGCGATTTCATTAGCCTGATCCTCCGAGAACTGCTGTCCCTTCTCCTTGACCATGCCCCGGGCAAACTCTTTGGAAAAGGAGACCGGCTTACCGTCCCGGCTAAGCAATTCTCCTTGCTCATCGATCCTCCAGAAGCGGGAAGAGTCCATCGTGTATAACTCATCCGCAGCCACGATTTCTCCTTCCGCATTAATTCCATGTTCCGTCTTCGTGTCCACAAGAACCATTCCCCTCTCTGAGAGATATTGGGAAACCATTCCAAAGGCCATCAGGGATGAATTGCGCACTTGGGCATACTGGCCCTCGCTGCAGATCCCATTTTCAATCAGGTAAGCCGCGTCAATAGTTCGGTCCACCGCCTCCTTGGTGCTGGGGGTATCCATCAGGTATGGCAGCACGCCATTTGGTTCTAAATCGGCCAGAGTCACTTCATGACCTGCATAATTCATACTCTCATCACCCTTCTCCTTCGCTGAAATCCAGTGCTGGTAGAGCGAAGTAGAGGTGGAGCTTTCAGCCATATACAGACGAAGAACATTCTCCAATTGGATAAGCTTCAGATTTTCCGCAGGAATCACCGTCGACGACGGGGAAAGACCCTCAACTTCGAATTGCGAAGAACCAAGAACCGGTTTGACCAGTCGGAGCATGTGATCGTGATTAAATGCCAGAACCTGATCCTTGAATGGAATCGCTCCACGGTTCACATCATGAGTCGAGATGCGATTATTCCGAAACATCAGGCGAATTGGCTTCCCGGAGGCACTTTTCAGGCCCGGACCAAAGACAGAGTCTGAAACCTTGCCTTCGAGAACGGTGCTCCCGTTCAACCGCGGAATGTCACCATCCTCAATCAACTGCTTGATCGGGCGTCCTTCATTTACGGTAGCCCCATGGGCCACCACAAGTTCACGTATCTGTTGCTCGTCTAACATAGATTTAATCCAGTTGGTAAACTGCTACATTCTGGATGCCCGCGAGGGGAGCGGAAAGTTCATCCGAGAGAAAATGAGCGGGCCAGCCCCCATATCGGCCACCCAATTTCTCCCACTTGTTCACAGTTGCTAACATTGCCATACCCGCAGGAGGTGCTACTTTCTCCAGCGGATGCGGATCCTCCCGTGCCCTGGCCCATCAGCAGCTAACTTCACAAAGAGCAACAGAACGAATTCTACCAATGACTACACTCGTAGGAAAAACAGCCCCGGACTTTACCACCCAAGCAGTCATGGGAAATGGTGAAGTGGTCGAAGATTACAATTTCAGTTCCGCGATCGCCGGAAAGTACGCTGTTCTCTTCTTTTACCCGATGGATTTCACCTTCGTATGTCCAACCGAATTGATCAGCCTGAATAACCGGATAGACACATTTCGCGACTTAGGGGTAGAAGTTGTTGGAGTATCGATCGACTCCCACTGGACTCATAGCGCGTGGAGAAATACAGATGTCGATAGCGGCGGCATCGGCCAAGTAGACTACACTCTCGCAGCAGATCTCAGCCACGCCATCTGCCAATCCTATGGCATTGAAAGTGACGGCGGGAAGTCTTACTACCCTGCAGGAGTTGCCATGCGCGCCACTTTCATCATCGACCAGAAAGGAATCATCCGAAGCATGACCGTCAACGATGAACCCCTTGGACGGAATATGGACGAGGTGATTCGCACTATTGAGGGGCTCCAGTTTTTCGAGGAAAATGGCCAAGTATGTCCTGCTGGATGGAACAAGGACAAGGCAGCCTTCACACCAGCTGACCCCTCAAAACTCGCCGACTACCTTTCAGAAAACGCCAAGGGACTGTAATCCAGCCAGCCCCTACCAGCAAAATCCTCAAGGTCGACCTGAAAGCTCCTTGTCCAGCATTTCGAGGATCAGCGCCGCACGCTGCTCATCGCGAAATTCGGGACCCCCGTGACCTGCTCCCGGGATGATTTGCAGCACGGCCTGCAGCCCTGCCTTATCGTAGGCGGCCTTGATCCTTTTGCCGTGCTCTATCCGCTCCGGTTGATCAGCCCCACCTACAAGAAAAAGAATCGGCGGATCATCCGATGTGATGTGGCTCGTCACACTGGCCTTGCGCACAAGAGCGACCTTCTCCGAGGGCTTACCCCCGAGAAGCTGGAAGAGGGAACTCGCGGGCTTGTCCCAACGATCTGGGGCTGTAATGGCATCATGATGGAGATCCGTAGGACTATACATCCCGAGGCCCAGCTGAACCCTGCTCGAATACTCGAGATAACCTCCAACGGATCCTTCTAACTCTTCAACACCCCCGGTAGTGGCCAGAAGCAAGGCGAGATGCCCACCTGCAGATGCTCCCGCCACCGCGACCCGCTCTGCCTGAAACCCCAGCGCATCCGCACGCGCCCGTAGAAAACGGATAGCCCCTTTGCAGTCATGCAGAATGACAGGGAATTTGGCAGCATGACTCTTGCGGTAGCCGACACTCGCCACGGCATACCCATGCCGGACAAGCCACCGCACCTGACAACTCTCCTTGGACCCAGACCGCCATGACCCCCCGTGAAAAAAGACAACCAGATGAGGCCTTCCTTCCTTCTTTGGAAGATACAAATCCAGGCTCAATGGGACATCGTCTACCTCAGCAAAGACGACTCCCCGGTAAATCTTCTCAGACCTAGCCTGCTCCACGATGGACCCTTCAGGACCCCGCTCCAGCGCCTCCACTACGGATAACTGCGCCAGCATGCACAGGAGAACAAGTCGAACTAGAATCATTACGTCAGGCGCTTAGAGAGCTAAGTATAAAAGTAAATGAACGCCCACAACCCTAACAACGAAAAGAAAATCAGCGCGACTCCCTGAATCCGGTCAATTCTTCAGGAAAATCTGACTCCTCACCACCAGCCCAACGAGCTCACGCAGGCGATTGTCTCTCTTTTCCAGTTCAGCAGTGATTCGGTCAAGTTCACCGCGATCTACGGCCTCAAGTTTCCTTCCCGTAGCGTAGGTAAGCATCTTCTTGGCGAGGTTCCTCGCAATCAGCTCCTTCCTTTCCATCAACATGCTCTTAAACTCCACGATGTCTTTGATCTCTCTGCCACTTGACAGGATGGTGGAGGTATCGATCGGCCCATTCGCACGCCTGTAACGATCGCGCCAACGCCCCACCACGTCAAAGTTTTCAAAGGCAAATCCCATAGGATCGATTTTACGGTGACAACTGCTACACGCTTCATTGGCCCGGTGAAGGTCCAGCAACTCACGAATCGTGGTGGCTTCACGAGTGTCAGTCGGAAGCGGCTCCACATCCGGCGGGGCCGGAGAAGGAGGAGTCCCGAGCACGTTTTCAAGGATCCAGACCCCGCGGATAACCGGTGAGGTATCCACGCCATTGGCGGTTGCGGTCATCACTCCTGGTTGAGTGAAGATTCCACCGCGTCGCGGATCCTCCAACTTGACCTTCCTGAGGCGCTCCCCACGAATCCCCTCCCGCCGGTAGATCCATTTCGCCAGCGTCTGATTCATGAAGGTATAATCTCCGTCGATGAACTCCTCAATACGTCCATTTCTCTCAAGAATATCTCCAAAGTAGGCAGTCACCTGCTTCATGAGCAAAGGCTCCACCCTGAGATTCTTGTAAAACTGATAATCTCCACCTGAAGGAGGCATCTTACCAAGCTTATCCATCCGCAGCCACGTTGACGGAAAATGCCTGACAAAGGCTGCCGCCCTCGGGTCCCGAAGCATTCGCTCCACCTGACGATCGAGCTCCATAGGATTCCGGAGTTTCCCCTTCTCCGCCAAGTCCATGAGAATCTGATCCGGCATTGAAGACCAGAGAAAATAGCTTAGACGTGAAGCAAGGGCGTAATCATCAAGCGCCCCAGAATCCTCCTTGAGGTAGAGAAATTGAGGAGAGCACATGAGCGCGGCGTAACCATCCTGCATGGCTCTGACATAGGGCGGCACCGCCTCCTTTGACTTTTTGGGCTGGGCCACATTGTGCAAGGGATCTTTCGAGAGCTTGACGTGAGTTGAATTCGCTCCACTCCATCCAGCCCGGAAACTGTTGTTTCCCCCATAAGCGAAATATTCGACCCGGATCATATGCTCCCCCTCGCCAAGCTCTACCTTACCCTTCTTCAGTTCAGGGCCGTGCAAGCCGTCATGCAAGATGACCTCTTGCCCCTCAACGAGCAGTCTGGCTCCATCATCCGACGCCATTTCGAAGAGATACTCACCCGCCTTGGGGGCCTCAATCAACCCCTCGAATACCATACCAAAATACTCCTTTCTTCCCGAGGCCCCTGTATCGATGAAGCCCTTTGGTAGCGCACCATTAGAAACCGGCTTGAGGGCATTAAAATCCGGAAGCTTGTCCCATTTCCCCTCATAGACCTGGTAACGAAGATTCTTGATGCCACCCGCAACCTTCACCACCGGACCAGCCTGTTGCTTAAGCACCAGCTGCACGTAAGGCTCTATCTCATCAGGCTGCACCGGGCGTCGGAAACACCTCTCTGCGAAGGACAGCAGAAGATTTCGGATTTCCTCTTCTTCTCCTGAGGACGAACCATAAAGGGCCGTATGGCTCCGGGGAGGCCACGCTCCCACAACAGGCTCCACCTTAAGGCTATGAATCCTGAGATGAGGCCCACGATACCCTCCCTCGAAAAGGAGGCGCGCCATGTTCATCCCCCAATTGTCATGTCCCTCCTTATCGGCTTTTTTGTCCGGTCGTTTAAAGAACTTCGCCGGAAGATAATCCTCCACGATCTTTTCCGGTCGGACAACTTTTTCGGTGGGACCGTTCTCCCACCCCAGCCAGGGCGTCCAAGTCTTATCCATCCAGACCTCATGGATGAACACCTTCTTACTACCATCGGAAGGAACCGACCACAGGGCCTCCGGCGTGGAAGTTGGTCCCGCAATCCCTCCATTTTTTGTATCCGCAATGTTCAAGCACAGTTGAAACGGATCTTTCGTATCAACCTTCACGGTCTCTTCCCATGGGTGCCGGGGATTATGTCCCGATACTTCCAGTGTGATCCGGTATCTCCCCGAGAGACCCACCCCGCCGCGTAGATCAGTGGGCGCTACTCGACCGTAACGCTCATATCCCACCGCCATCATTTCGTAGCGTTCCTCTAATTCCCGAGAAACTGTCTCGATCAGATTACGCCCCTTACCATTGATCAAATGCCCTGTGAACTGATGAGCCTTCGCCTCGGGCCGGGTTCCGAGCTCAGTCGCCTGCTCCAAAGTCTCCTCCACCGCGCCTAGAGTCAGCTTCAGGAGAAAGTCCGACATCACCAGATGATCTCCGAGATTAAAGAAGCCATCCTCCTGTTCATCCTCCGGGAAAAACCTCAGGGGATCATTGCCCGTTCGCTCTACGCTCCCATTCCCATTGTTATCAACGAGACGGGATCCCGCTGCATCCGGCCTGTATTGTGGCCCATCGAGATAGAGGAGATCTCGCAGAGTATTTCGTAGCTCATGGCGATTCAGACGCCGGATGACGGTGCGCCCGCCTGTACTGCGCATCTTCGTATAAAACGAAGAAAGTTCTCCCGTGAGCTGATGCACGATCGGAGACCATTCCTCTTTTGATGGCTGAAGGCTCTTACGGGGCGGCATTTCCCCAAGATTGAGCTGATCGAGAATATTCTGCCAGGTCTCCAGAGTCTCAATGTCCGAAAGGTCGGTTTTCAGGGTATCGAAGCGATAATCCCCCTTCTGCTTTTCCGCCCCATGACAATCGATGCAGTATTCTTTCAAAAACGGGCGAATTGCACCGAGATTATTCTCAGCCACCAGCCCTGGGGAAAAGCTCAGCGAGACAATTACGATGGCAAACAGCCGGACGAGCATCGGATGGGTTTGCTGGGCCCGGAAGCCTCTTAACTGATCATTACGCCTTCCACTCAAGCCCACGGAGCGTCCCCGTACTAGAGCCAAACTGGTCCACTTCGAGCCCACTATTCTGCAGGATAGAGAGAAGCAGATTTGCAGCGGGAACCCGTTGAATTTCCTCTTTCGGATAAACTTTGTGATCTCCATGCTTGAAGCCGCCCCCTGCAAGGACAAGCGGGAGATTTTTCGTCTGATGCGTACCAGCGGCCATCCCGCATCCATATAGAACCGCAGTGTGGTCGAAAAGAGTGCCTCCATTGATGGGGTCTTCTTGCTCCTTCAGCAAATCAATCAGATACGACATCATCGAAATCTGGTAACCCTCGATCTTTTTGAGAGCCGCAACGGGCTCTGGTCTTTCCCCGTGATGGGAAAATCCGTGGTAGCCTCCATTCAACCCAAAATCTCCGTTGGCAAACCCGCTCACCATTGTGATGGCCCTCGTGGAATCCGTCTGCAAAGCCAACGCGATCATCTCGATCATGACCTTCAATTGCTCTGCAGTGCCGTTGCCGGGATTGGGCTCCTTGACATCTGTCGTCGGTTTAGGCCGCTCGAGCCAGGGCTCCTGCTGTACGATTTTCTTTTCCATGGTCCGCACAGAGTCGAAATACTCCTCGAGCTTCCTCTGATCCTGTTTCCCCAGCTGCCTGTTCAAACTCTTGGCCTGCTCTCCAACGACATCCAGAATGCTGGAGTGCCGCTTAAAGCGCTCTCCCGAAGAGGCTTTTTTCTCCGCGTTATCTTCAAGGAACATCGCACGATAGGCCGCCCTCATGTCGATGGAAGGCACTTGCACTCCAGTCCGTGTGAAACTCAAAAGATTACGTTCCCTCACTCCCAGAGTCATCGAAGGGAACCGAGTCGCAGCTCCATGGTACTCAGCCAACTTCTGATCGAGACTGATATTTCCCTCTGCATAGTTATGGGCAAGCACCGGCCGCACTCCACTCAGAAGAACTGGCACGCCTTGATGCCCGCCGGTAAAACCATGGTCGAGGTTGGAGAAAACGGTAAAATCCTTCCGGTGCTTCTCCAAGGACTTCAGGGTCTCCGGCATCTCATACTTGGATCCAACCTGAGTCTCATCCGGAAAGAATCCCTTTTGGTAGACTCCATAATTATTGGAGAGGCACACGAACCGCTTCACCGGGCCGGTGGCGGCGCGCGCTGCCCGCGCTGTTGGAATCATTGCCTCAAGCATGGGTAGAGCCATCGCTACACCACTCCCGCGGAGGAATGTTCTTCGATTCAAGGGACTTCGCATAACCTAACCTACTGGTAACATCCTGAGCTTAACCCGCCGTAGGCCCGAGACCAGCCCTGAATTCTCACGCGTCTGAGTGATCGAATACCCCAGATCTGCTCCAAATACAGCATCAAGGACCACTTACATTTGCCCCGTGAAAATCCCATGTAATTTTCTTAATGCGAATTATTTGGCGCGCCTGAGGCGGCCGTCCCGGAGCTTCTCGAATCCTCCTAGGTATTCAACAACAGGAATCCTGCATTAAGGTAAGAAGCATATCCCACCCAGAGAAGATACGGAACCAGCAGCCATCCCGCGAATCGGTGAACCTTCCCGAATTGCCTGATGGTAAAGCCCACGGCAACTATGAGCAGGCCTATGACCGCTAGGGCCACATCCATCCGATGCCATCCAAAAAATACCGGCGTCCATGCGAGATTCAAAAGAAACTGGATTACAAACCATCGTAGCGCGATTTGCCGATCCTTTCCTATTTCCGTGGAAAGCACCAAGGCGAGGGCAAAGCCCATCAAGCCAAAAAGAAGGGTCCAAACGGGACCAAAGAGTCCATTCGGCGGCGTTCCAGGAGGGCGTTCGAGCATGGCGTACCAATCCTTGATCGAACCAAAGGTCACCAACCCACTGGCATTCCCAACCACTTCGACAAGAAGGATGCAGAGAAGTGCTTTCTTCCAGAAAATCATCATGCTCTTCGGTAATAGGAATGGCGACAGCAAGCTGAAAAGCAACTAGAACTGTTCATACTATTCCCTCCACCGCCTCTAATCGTCCTCTTGCCTCGACCTGAGTTGGAGCTTTGTCTCCCAACTAAGCCTCTGGGCCACCGAAGAGGGATACTCCCAGCCCATCTTTCCCTTCTGGTATATGACCACTTTTGATCGCTCAAGTGCGATCGCCACCGCCTGCGGAACATCCATGATTTGTAGGATGCTATAGAAGAACGGGCCATCGCTATGGGAGAGGGGTAGGTTATGAAGATCGAGACGTGTGATCTCAGGCTCAAAAAGAGACGCATAGGTGAGTACACCAGCCATCCTCCCGCTTCCCTGAAGCCAGAGCGAAACTTCGTCCATTCCTCCTGCAGATCGAAGAGTCTGAATTGCCCTTCGGGCGTCCCAGACCCTGACGCTATCAATCGTCTGCCCGGCAGCCTGCAGCCTGAGATTTCGCTTTCCCGTTTTCTCAGGACCCAGTTGGGTCGGACCAACTCCAGTCGGCGGAGCATAAGCCATGACCCACTTGAACGAACTGAACATCCCTTGGTGCTGCTTAAACGACTTAGGATCTCCCTCGGGTAACTCCCACCTATTTAATTGCTTCTCAAAACCCGGCCTCATCGTCGCCAGAAAATCTTCCCAAGCTGCCGCATCAAGCAGATTCAGAACAACGAGTTCAGGGTCCTCCAGACCCGAACGGTGAGCCACGTAAAGAGGGAGGCGTCTCCCCATACTCGAATATTCAACACACCGGAAAGCCATTCCGTCCTTCTCAACACGGAAAACCTCCTTTGAGTCATCCGCCCGGGCGCGATTTGGCCAACCAGAAAAGCACTCCTCCTTAATTCGACCCATCCATTTGTTTTTCAGCACCTCCCATTCTTTTTCACTCTCCGGCACGGGGCTTTCAGCCCGCGCGCGAAGAAGGGAATCTACAAACTCTTGACCAGCCTTCCTCGGAGTTTTTCGGCCCTCCTCGCCATAAGCAAAAAGCCCCAAAATCCCTGAAAATAGTATGATATATCTGATCATGACTATCGTTGGTATAGAGATGAATCTTACAATGTCCACCAAGCTTGTTTGACGACAAGAGGTCCTGCCCAAGAGACCGCAGTCCTATTTTGACACCTCAAATCCTGAAGTAACTCTCAGGACGCAGCCGATTCCTAATTCTGGTCCTCGTTTAGGACGACATCCACCGGGCACCCCGTTACCTTTACCCCTCCTCTCTCGTACCGGATCCGGGTCCATGCGCCCTTGATCGGCAAACAGAGCTCCATCCACTCCCAGGCTCGTGGCAGGACAGGAGTGACCGTCATGCGATTGTCAGGAACGGAATACTCCAGCCCTGCCAAACCCTCCAGATACAGCAGGATCTTCCCCGCATTGAAATTGGAGAACTGATCCCCAAAGAGACTGAGATCGCGACGATAGGCTTCAGGGGCAACCGGAATATTCCACTCGGCATGGTAGTTGTAGTTTTCGATATGATTCAGAGCCAACGCGGCCGCTTGCTGCCCCAGGCCCTGTTGAAACATTCCATCAAGGGTAAAATACGCAGTGTCCGGGGTATACCCAAAGGAGTGATCTACCTTAGTAGCGAACTTACTCATCGACTGCCGCGACATCGCGAGAGGGAAGAACTCCCCGAAAAACCCCTTTTCCTTATCGAGGGCCCATTCTCTCAGCATGGGCTGCGCATAGGCCTGTGGAAAATAAGGGGATCGCATGGCCCAGAACCCATTAGTCATCAGCATGCCATTACGAGGAGCCGCAAAGAAGGACGGAACTCCGTTCATTCCCCAGCGATCCTCGAACATGCGCCGCACGTGTTCAGGATCTCGTCGGACCATCTTTCTCCAATGAACCACATCCTCCTCATACCCTGTCAACCGAGCCATCTTTTCAAGGACATCGGCGACTTCAAACTGATTCATCGCCATACCCGAAAGCCTCTTCCAGAACAACTTGGCAAAGTGCCCCTCGTAGCACCTCTTTAGAAACTCAACATCCCCGGTGTGCTGATAGATCTGCCAGGCGCCCAGGACATGTTCTGATGTTTCTCCTCCATATGCGCCACTGTGCCAGGAGATCCCCTTATTATCTGAGAGCAATCGATGGCCATCCGGGGTCTCACGATATCGACCGCTTTCCGTGAGATGCTTCCATGTCAGGACGTTCCCGTAGGCGTATCTACTCTTTGTCTGCGTCCAGCTACCTACCTTGATCTGGAACGCTGCATCGTAGCGGTGCATTCCAAGAAAATTGTTTACCGCGGTCTGGGTATGCGGCTCATCCTCCCACCCTTTTCCGACCTCGATGTAATACATCAAATACAGTGACCAGAGATAGTAATAGACATCGACAAATCGTCGGTCTGAACAACGAAACCACGGGATTTCATCATTCAATTCGCGATTACATTCCGCCGTTTTGGCAGCAAGAAGAGAAGGGTGCTCCTCAATGATAGTGCGCGCTGCTCTTACAGCCTCTTCGGGCTTATCATGCATGGCCCACGCCACCACTGTTCCCATTCGGTCACAGGGCACCGAAAACTCGTAGTGCTGCACCCCTCTCTTATCTTGATTCAGTTCTACCGTACTCCCCAGTGACCTCGAAGAACTCAGGACTGTGGACATGCCCTCGTAGACCATGGGACCCATCCTTTCCAGACCCCCAGGATCAGGACGGGATTTCACCGTCCCACCCTCCCGGATGATGAGGAAATTCTTTGCCTTATCGACACGGATAGTGGCGGAGGAGGATACGCTGTTGCGATGATAGAAACTGTGCCCCGAGAAGCGAAGAGTCACTGGCTCTGAGGAAGTGATCACGGAAGCCGCCGCGTCGTTGCCGGCAATAAACTTCACTTCTCTGATTTGAACGCCTCCCACCTCATACTTACAAATCAGCCTGTCCGGCCGCCACCGCATGCTCGTCGGCTTCGGATTCACATGAAGCTTCCCGTTTATGAGAACGCTGCCGTAAAGAACCCGGGTATCCTTATAAAACTCCCACCCTTGATAATCATTACCAAGCCCCGTGTGTTCGGATCCTTTCAGTTGACTCTCAAGCAAGCCGACACCCCTGCTTCTCAGGTCATGATGAAACGGGTGGGTCAACCCGATTGTCTCATTCTCCACCAGTTCCCAGCTCGCATGAAAACCGCCCACGTAGTAGGAAAGGTTCCCTGCCATGAAGCCATGTTTTCTTCCCTGAATCTCCTGCTCAAGCCGGGCGCAGTAATCCTCGAAGGCTGGCTGCTCTCCACCCAACGAAGCCCCACACGGCATCACTAGAAAAAGGATTGTCCACCAGAAGTATCGTTTGGCATGCCTTCCCCAACTCCCGAGATGCCTCGGAAAGGACTTCCATAGGGGTATGGATATCTTACCTGCCACTTGAATCCCGTTCTTTCTGAGACACCTCCCATCCATGACCGGTGGTCACCCGCTGAGCTGGACTTTTCTCTTTCGATACTTCGCGGAGCGGAGCGAGAGTCTTAACCCAGCCCCTGTGCCTCTCCGCAAGCTGTCTTACCACTTCCGGATGTTTTCCAGAGACATCCTTTTCCTCCCGGGGATCCGTCGTGAGATCAAAGAGCTGCCAGGGATCCTTTTGATACTTTCGGTAGAGACGCCACTGCTTCCAACGCACCGCCACAAGATGCCGCCTTACCGCATCTCCCGGTTCGTTGTTCAGCCAAAAGAGAAATTCATGCGCACTTCCTTTCTTTTCGCCCCGTAGAAACGGCAACAAATTCACCCCATCGCAATGCGGAGGAGCTGCCTTCCCCACAAGCCCAGCGATCGTCGAGTAGAAATCAAGGTTCGCGATCAGGCCTTTATGAACACCCCCCTCTGGCAGCCAACCTGGCATGGAGAAAATCGTAGGAACCCGGACCCAACCCTCCTTCTGGGTCCCCTTGCCTTTTCCACCGCTGTAGGGGGCTGAACTACCTCCCTCCCCGCTATTGGCGCCATTATCACTGGAAAAGATAATAAGTGTCTTCTCCCGGAGCCCACGGGACTCCAGAGCGTTGAGAAGCTTGCCAATCTGATCGTCCACCGAGGCGATCGCCCCTGCGAGATAACGGCGACTCCCTTTGGACTTCACTCGATTCATCAGACGTTCGGGAACTTCCGTATTAAAGGAGTGCACCGCCTCCGGCGACCAGTAGAGAAAGAAACGCTCGTCTTTGTGCTGCTGAACAAAGTCCACCATCGCATCCCCATCGTAATCCGTAAGCCACATCGTTTTTCCACCCTCATCGATGCAGTAGTATTTCGACTTCCCGTCCTTCTCTTCCAGCTTTCTGCGCAAGGATGGCGAGAGGCGGAGCAACTCCCTCTTGGTATACTGCTTTTTTGGAGGGGTTCTGGCCGCCTTACTGAAACCGGTCTGAAGTGGCCCCTGAGCCCTGCTTCCGATATCCCATTTGCCAATATGCCCAGTGACATATCCTTGGCCACCGAGAAACTGTGCAAGCGTCGGACGGTCTTCCGGGATCGAAAGCCCTCTCGACATGCCATACTTTCCGAATTTCTGGCCATACTGCCCCATCAGCATGCTGCACCGACTCGGGCAACAGGGGGGATTCGTAATATAGGATGCCGTGCACCGAACTCCCTCTTTCGCCAACCTGTCAAGATGAGGGGTAGGGATATCTCGACACCCGTAAGAGCCAAGGTCTCCATAGCCCAGATCATCGATATAGATCAGAACAACATTGGGAGAACTTGCCCCAAGAATCGGGGAAAACAGCCAAAGCGTCATCATCAAAATCAGTGCTACCGGCCAAGTGGCAGCCCTTGAGTGAGGTGGGCCCGAGGACATCGACTGCATACTCTTTTGAATATTCATCTCTCTACTCCCTATCCGCAGAAGATCTCTGCGGCGCGGAGCTTTACTAGTCAGACTCCAGCTCACTGCGCTTCACCTCGAGCGAGTGGATTTCTTTCCCATCGATACTCACAATCGTGTAGGTGACCGATGGGTCATCAACCTCCAGATCAAAGTCTACCCGCCCAAAGGATTGCTTTTCATTGTATCCGAAGAGCGAGGACTTAATCAGAGGATGGACGTGCTGATTGGTGAGGCGCGAGGAACTGAATTCATACACCGGGTACATGCCCTTGATTCCCGTATCAGTCCGATAGGCATCCGACCGGTGTCGATCGGCAGACAGAACAATCACTCCGGGAATTTTCTGGGACGCAATATACTCGTAAATTCGACTCCGCTCTCTGCTGTAGCCATCCCAGGTGTCTTTCGATCCAGGTTTGACCTTCGGAGCAAGAGGAACGTTGGAGCAGATCACCGTAAAAGTCGCAGGCCTCTTCGAAAGAACGGACTTGAGCCACTTCATCTGGGCGGGTCCAAGCATCGACGGGTCTCCTCCCTCCTTGGGAGATTCACGATAATAGCGTCCATCGATCATGATGAACCGCACTTTACCAATCTCGAAATCAAACCAGCACCCGGGCAGCTCTTCACCACCTCCATAATACGGGTTGTCGTAATTCTCCTTGAAGATTCTCCAGACCTCACGCTTCCACGCGGGCTTATCAACAGCCGGCCCGCCCCATCCATCATTAGTTGTAAAATCGTGGTCATCCCAGATAGCATAAATCGGAATTGTTGCGGCTAGCTTTCTCCACTCTGGCTGACTCTGTCGTCGGAAATAATGAAAGCGCTGCATCTCCGGACTTTCGGGATCATCAATGTAGACATTATCTCCCAGCAGAAGAAGAGCCCGCGGGTCAATCTCCCTGATCCGGTCCCACACCCGCTCATTTGCCGGCACGTATCCCGCTCCTCCTCCGAAAGCGATAGTGAACTTATTAACTGGCGCATCCTTCTTCAGCGAAGTGCTCGGAAGGGTCCGCTCCCAAGGCCAGCTTTTGGCATCAAACTTCCACGCTCCGGGCTTCCCCTCAGCAAGATCCAGAAGCATTTTTGTATGTCCCGGATTCACTCCCTTGCTCGCGGTCGAGCTCAGGTAGGAGATCGCTTCCTTGTTTTTCCCTTGCAGGATCAGCTTCAGCGCATGGGGATGAATACGCTTACTTTGCTTTCCCTTTTCCGGCTTCTCATTATTCACCCTCGGCTTTGACGCTTGGCCATGAAGCTGCCCCCCACCCAGGCAGGTCAGGAGGGCAAGAAGAGAGAGTAAACGCCTCAGGGGGAACTTTCCGAATGTCGTTTGCATAGGATCAGGGGCAGCTTTTACGCGCTCATCCCCCATTCCGCAAGGATGATGGACCTACCCTCCCGGAGGCTGCCCAGAGTGCCCCAGCCATAAAAGGCCCGGTCTTTCAGGGGAGCGACTTGGGCACCCACGCGAATCGGCCCCAGTTCACCCGCGGTGGCACGATTTCCAGATCCTTGCTGCCGGAGGCAGTTTCAACGACCACCTTTGGTCCGCCTCGTACAGGATCAGGAAACGCCCGGGTCACAAATCCATCGGGGGACCACGTCGGATCATCTCCCGGCCCCACCTTTCTTCGCTTCCCACCCTTACTGCTGGCAACCCAGACGTTGAAGGTTTTCGAGATCTTCTGGTCTCGTTCCGGATCCTTGATTCCAGTGTAGGGACTCATATGAATCATCTCCACCCCTTCCCAATGAGCGATCCATTTTCCGTTAGGAGACCATGCCGGAACTTTCTGCTCGATTGGCAAATTGAGGCTCTGATCCATCTCTTTAAGGACAGGAGAGACAAGCCTTGCCTTGCTGCCGTCCAGACTGCTCACCCACACCCTGAAAGGGCCGTTGCGATTTGAAACAAAGGCCACCTGCTTGCCATCAGGTGACACCGAGGGCATGGCGTTGCTGAATTTGATCTGCTCCGGATCGCTGAAGAGCCTCCGGGATCCGCCTGTTCGAGTATCCAGAAGATAGAGCCGACTATTGGATGCCGGGTCCTGCCCCTTGCTCCCCTGCCTCACTTTCATCCAGACAATATGGCGGGAGTCTGGAAGCCATGATGGAAGGAGATTCATGCCCTCCTTAACCAGAGCACGTGCCTTCTTGCCATTAATATCCGAGCTCCACAGAGACAGTGAATTCTTACCCGATTCTACATAGAGAAGCGTTTTGCCATCGGGTGAAATAGAAGGCATCCGACAGCCCGACTTCGAATGAGTCAGCTGAACACTACCAGTCCCGTCCTCCTTCATCCGAAAAAGCTGAAGAACACCGCCCTTATCGGCATGACTGACGACGACTTCCCGTAATTCCTCAGCTCCCCACAATGGGATCCACGACGTCAGGCAAATAAAAATTCCGGTGAGAATCGATTTCATGATTTTATCCTACTTACATCTACGAAAACCAACATCCGAGACGGTCGTCACTTGTTCCCCGCTGAGGCCGTGGCCTTGGGCAGAGGCATCTTCGCGTCTAACTGGCGTCGCCAGTCATGCAGCATTTTCAACAGCTTCGCCGTGATTGCCGGCTTCACTTTTGACAAGTCGTTCTGTTCTCCAAGATCGTTCTCAAGATCAAACAGCTGCACACTACCGTTTTCGTAATACTCCAGAAGCTTGTAGTTCCCCAATCGGATCGCTCCGCCCGGACTCTGGTAACCGTGGTTACTATAGTGGGGAAAATGCCAGTAAATCGCACCGCGGTCGTGATCTCCACCCTGGAGCGCGGGCAAAAAGCTCATTCCATCGACGTGCTGCTTGGGGAGCGTGGGCAACTCAAGCATTTCCAGGAGCGTCGGATAAAAATCGGTTCCGGTCACCATCGCATGCGAAATGGTATTGCCCTTGGTTTTCCCGGGCCAGTGGACAATCAGGGGCACTCGAATCCCACCTTCGTAGTTCCACCCTTTCGCACCGCGCAAGGGGAGATTGGAGGACGCAAAACGGCTATCGAGCCGTTTGCGAGGGTGATGGATTCCCCGGTATTGGTTTGAGGCAGACATTCCGCCGTTATCAGCTGTGAAAACCACAATCGTGTTTTCAGACAGACCAAGCTCCGCAAGCTTAGCTCGGATACGACCCAGACTCTCGTCCGTTGCTTCAAGCATACCGGCAAACTCCACATTATCCTGCCTTTGCTTCACCCACCACACTCGCTTCTCCTGGTGTAACTTGAGAATGTCGTTTTTCTCTAACGCTTTCAGCTCCTCCTTTGAAAGCGCTGGACCGTCAGGGTTCGGCTCCAGAATGTATCCGGGAGCTTTGCCCTCTAGCATACTAGCCAGTTTCTTCCGATACTTCTCCACGAGATCCTTACGCCCTTGAATCGGGTCGTGCACCGCGAAGTGCTCCATATGCACGAAGAATGGCCGGTCCTTGTTCCTCTCAATGAAGTCGAGCGCAGCATCCGTCAGCTTATCGGTGTAGTAATCTCCCTTCTTCGCTGGCAGCGTTTTCGAATACTGTGGCGAAAAGGGATGATAATAGGAACGAACCCATCCTGTAATTGCTTCGTCAAACCCATAGGTCCGGGGATCCCTGCTCAGATGCGCCTTCCCATAATTGGCCGTGGCATATCCATGACTCTTCAAGGTCTCCGCAAGGGTAATCTCCTCATCAGGAAGAGCCCTGAGCTTCTTAGCACTGTGAAGCTTCTCGAAATCCCTTTCTGGACGCCCCCCGAGCCACTCCGTCAGATCGGTCCGGGCCGGATATTTCCCGGTTAGGATACTGGCCCGGCTGGGCGAGCAGACATGGCAGGTTGAATACGCATTATCAAATCGCATGCCCTCCTTTGCCAGGCGGTCGACATTTGGAGTTTCGTGAAAGGTGCTGCCGTAGCAGCCCACATCGCTCCATCCAAGGTCATCAACCAGGAAGAAGACAATATTCGGTCTCTGGTTCTCCTTGGAGCCCAGAGCTAAGTCTCCTGCCAGGAAAATTAGCAGGATAAATGTGACTATCAGATTTGTCTGTTTCATTAGCGTGAACTCTTCTTGGCAGGCTTCACATTTGTTACCGGGAGCCATTTGGCAAGTTGGGACTTCAGTGAAGAGTATCGCGGAAGAGAAGCAAGGTTACTCCATTCATTTGGATCAGCTTCATGGTCGTAGAGCTCCTGCCCTCCATCGCTATATCGTATGTAACGCCAACGCTCTGTTCGGATGGCATGATTCCTGAATCCGAAGGTGGTAACTACCGGACGTTCCCATTCCCGATCCGGGTCTTCAAGAAGAGGCTTCAGACTTTGCCCATCCATCCCATGTCGCTGCGGCAGACCACACAACTCAACCAGCGTTGGATAGATGTCGATCAGGCTGACCGGTCGCTGGCAGAGTTGACCTTTCGCCGCTCCTCCAGGCACCCAAAAAATCAAGGGCGTCCGCGTTGAAACCTCCCACAAGGCATGTTTGCGCCAGTGCTCCTTCTCTCCAAGATGCCAGCCGTGATCTCCCCAGAGGACAACGATGGTTTTACGGGCATGAACACTGCGATGCAGCGAGTCGAGCACCCGACCAATCTGAGCATCCGCAAAACTTATGGTGGCCAGGTAGGCTTGCACTGCTTTTCGCCATTGTCCATGCGCGACCACGTTCGCATGATCTCCATCTGGCTTCACTGCAAAGTTCTTCTCACCGGAAGGATCATAGACCTCTCTCGCTAACTTTTTTCCGAAGACAGGCAGGTCACTCAGATCTCCTTTCTTCACTGGTGGCAGCTCAATTCCTTCGATCGGATGCAGATCGAAGTATTTCTGTGGAACCTTCCAGTCCAAGTGAGGCTTCGTCAGCCCGTAAGCAAGGAAGAAGGGTTTTTCCTGAGGCTTTTCCATCTCCGAGATGATCCATTCAGCGTTCTTAGCATCAAACATCTCATCGTCCCCGCAATCCAGAGGTCCCCACCGAACCCATGCATCCGCTGGCAGTCCGGGATCCCGTTTGAATGAGTTCCTTTTTGTGCCGGTCTGCTTGAAAAAGAAATCCCACGAATCTCTGTCATAGGCTGAGGTTCCGTGGAAAACCTTTCCGGCTCCTTTCACCGAATATCCTGATGCTCGAAAGTGCTGCATTAGGGTGACCGCATCTGGAAGGCGCTCCCTAAGCTTCTCCCCATTCCCGTATACTCCTGAACGATAGGGAGCGACCCCAGTCATAAGACTGATCCGGGAAGGATTACAGAGCGGTGCAGGGCAATAGGCTCGTGTAAAGGAAACTCCCCTTTTGGCGAGGCGATCGATGTTGGGTGTCTTCGCCCCCGGACACCCTCCAAGGTGCCCGACCCAGTCACGCAGGTCATCAACCGCGATGAATAGGACGTTCGGAGCAGCCCAGAGATTCGGCGCGAAAAAACAAAGTACTATAGTTAACTTCAAAAGGTTCATGCCTTAGTTCTCCAGAATTGACCGTCCTACGATTGAAGGAATCCATACTGCAGAGGATTAATACTCCTGCCGAGCGTTTAACTCTGAATCCTTCGACAAGGAAACAGGCTGTCGCCCCCTAGCTACGACTTGTCCGTTGGCTATACCCCCTGCATCGCTGGCGAAGCAGGATCAGCATGGAGGCCACGACCATAAGAAGCCCCGACCCGGGCTCAGGGATCCCGGTCACCCCCTGAATCCATCCCTCGTAGGGAGCGAGCACGACCCCTCCGCCGGTATCTCCAAATCGACCGCCGCGACCCTGGGTGAATGTATTGATCCCAACAAGATCCCAACCGTCAGCGGCAAGACGAAGCGCCGGCCCCCCTGAGTCTCCCGGTCCAATCATCGTCTCAATCCCGTTCCCCAGACTACCACCGTCCTCGCCAAGAGTCAGAGGGCCATCGAAATCGTAACGGTAAATTTCAAGAGATTGGCCGCCCTCGTCATCAGGAGAAAGAAGCTCGATCACGTTTGATCCGAACCGACGGTCCGCCAATCCGCTAGCCGTCCGGTAGCCCAGATCACCAAAGCCGGACCGCCCGAACCCCACCAACACGACCTCGTCCCTCACCCTCAACTCCGATCCGAATGAAGGGTAGGAAATCAAGTCTGTCACCGGAGCGGACAGGCGCAGGAGTGCCAGATCATCATTAAGAGCCGGGCTCGCAAATCCCGTAAAGTCTGGATGGGGATGGACTTCACTCACCGCGAAGACTCCATGGCCAGGAAGATGGAATGCGATCTCTATTCCGGGATCCTCCGCACCATCATCATTGAAATCGACATTGTGAGCAGCTGTGAGAACCCATTCCGGAGAGAGGGCAACCGCCGTAGCACTACTTGTCCTCGCCCCTAGCTGCATGGATAGTGCTCCTACAAAAGAATACTCATTACCCACATCGAGTCGCTCAAATGGGCTATCTCCTGGAACACCGGTCTCGTCACCAGCAAGGATCGTTCTTATCGCTATCGAGGCCATCTCTCAACCTTAACTCGGAGCAACTCTTGTCATCCCATGAATCGTTCTCAGAAGCGACTCGACAACACGTTGACGACCTGCAGCGCTACACCAACACCATCGACGCCTTCAATAAGAGCTGTTGCAGAAATTATAAAGACCCCCTCCTCCTCATAAATATGAAGAAACTGTGACTCTGCGATCACCCGTTCCGAGGAACCGAAAGAAATGCCAGCGTAAACGCGAACCTGCCCTTGCTGGTTTCGACCAACAAGCGGTTCTCCCACCACGATATCACTCAAGCCATCTCCATTCAGATCACCAAGGGAGGTCAGCGACAGGGAGTTCTGTTGTGAACCATTCGCCTGCCGGGTGACCACAATAGCCCCCGGGTTCACACCAAAAGAATTTACCGGAGAGCCTCTGAAGAGGAAGACTTCTTCGAGATCATTATGCCCCACGCCACCCACAAGGAAATCAGGAACGGCATCCCCATTCGTATCGCCCGTGGCCATAACGATACGCCCAAAGCTCGTAACCCCCGGGCCCGCCTCGACTACTCCAACCCCAGACAGACCCTCTGCAGATCCCTGCAGAACCTGCACCATCCCGCTCCGAAGCCCTCCACCCGGCAGCGGGTGACCGGGCGATCCGATCACAACGTCTTCGAACCCGTCACCATTCAGGTCTCCCACCCCGGCCACTGCTCCTCCGAACTGCCCGTTCACCTCGGTTCCTGTAAGCATCTCACCACCTACCGTATCCAATCCGGAGTCGGAACCGAGGAACACATGCACCTGCCCCTGGCGGTTGCTTCCCTCCCCTGGGGCCCCAAGTAATACGTCATCATAACCATCCCCGTTGATGTCCCCAGCTCCGGATATGGATGCGCCAAGAAGCCCCTGCGGATCGGCTCCTTCCACTACCCAAGCCGGGGCAATCACGCTGGTGTCGCTAGCTCCCAAATGCAACTGGACGCGGCCTGCCAAGGGCACGATTTCAAATCCTTGCCCATTCGCATCGAGTATTGGGGCCTCTTCAAGAGGAAGACCGATCAGAAGGTCATCGAAACCATCCTGGTTAACATCGCCCGCCGTGGCCACCTCAATAACCAGCTCACTCTCGTTGCCCTCCTCGTCATCATGGTGCGGAATCGCCAACTCAACCACACTCTGCTGGCTGAGACCCTCGACAGACCCGTAGAACAGAAGAACCTCATGGGCACTTGTCGCTATAAGGTCATCAAACCCATCACCATTGACGTCGCCTGCCCTGACAACCTGTCTACCAAGTCCGCTTACACTCAGCAAACGGCCGAGAAGATCAGAGTCGGCCGTCTCGCTGAGACCTTCTTCAGAGCCCAGGAAGACAAACAGAGCACCCGATCCAGGTCCAGGCAGTATGGAGTCGTGGAGCGGTTGTCCTACCACAAGGTCGGAAAACCCATCTCCATTGACATCCACGAGCGCGAGCGAGCGCCCAAGATTGAAATCACTTCCCGACCGATCGATCGCGAATGCAGGATCCCCCAGATTGGGCTGCTCGACCGGAACCGTCATACTGACGGGTTCACTTCCGTCCCCAAAGTCCACCATCAGACTAATCTCCTGCCCGTTCGTCACCAACACACCAGCGGGGTCCGTTATCCGGAGAGTGACCAACGCGCTCTGGTCTTCAATCACAGGCCCAAGTTCGGCATCCATCAAAATCTCCACCCCGAGCGGACTGGGCGCAGCGATACTTTCCGGAATCACCAACTCCACGTTCGGGCCAACGATAAGCTCCTCTACGGTGACCCCTCGGCCCCCGTTCAACGTCACAGAATTTGTAAAACGGTCACTGTTGACCCTAAGGCTCCGAGTGACGATCTCGGAGGGCGCACTCACCTCAAGACTTCCGTCTTCAATATAGATCTCCCCAAGTTCAACCGCACCGCGGGAACGAATCACCAGATCACCGGCCCCGCTGAGATTTGCAAGAATTTCAGCCACCCTCGTTTCGAGGACCAGATCCGAAGCAGTCGTTACCTCGAGGCTCTCGCCACTGACAACAGCGCGTTGCGTACCCCTTATCGTTTCTGCATCGAGGATAATGGTCGGACTCTCAAGAATCGTGGATTCCACGAACGGCGAACCAAAGTCGATCACCTCGGTGGCCGACAGGTTCACGGTGTTCGGCGAAGTGCTGCGAATCGATCCATTCTCCGTAAAGAGGATATTTCGGCCAGCCAGTTGAACCGATCCATCGATATCAATGGCTCTGTCAATAATGATATCGCGGGTTGCGGTAAGATTCAGGTTACCTCCTGTAAGATCGTGAGAATCGTCAAGAAAGATACTCAAGTTGGGCTCCTCAGTGAAACCTTGGGCAACATCCCAAGCTGTCCGATCCATCTGGATGCCCCCACCTGCGAGCAAATTGGCAGTAGCAGCCGTAACGACACTACCCGATCCCGCAAGGTCCTGAATGGAACGGCCTGCGTCTAGAAGAACCGCTTGACTGGAACTAAGGCTACCAACCATCAGATCCCCACCGGCCTCGATCGCAATCCCATCCGCGCTCACGTTTCGGGCTATAATTTCCCCCTCGGAGGTGACCGAAAACTCCCCGACCCCGGAGATCTGGACGAGATCAAGACTCCCGGATCCCCCTAGATTGTTGATCGTTACCGCAGCGTTAGGTGCCGCGGAGACGCGCAACTGATCCACGTTTGTGGTCAGATCTACTGGGCCCGCAGCATCGACAACCAAGGTTGTCGCCTCCAACACACCCTCCGGTCCGCTTATCCCACCGTCCCACGCATCGAAGTTGATCACTGGGGCCGAAAGGCGGGCTCCATCAAGTTGCAAACCTTCTGGTCCACCGGTCGTAAGAGACAATTCCGAATCCGCGATCAAGGTTGCTCCAACGCGTTCCGCAGCACCTGAGGAAAGATCAATCACGTCAGCAGACATGGTGATGAACCGATCCAGACCCCGTAACTGACCTTCCGCATCAAGACTCACAAGGCTCGCGGCACCGACGACTCGAGGTGCGGGTCCTACACCCTCCGGGATCAACCCATCCAGAAGACCCTGCACGACCGGCAAGGTATTGGACCCGATCACGATATGCCCCTCTTCCTCGACCTCTAGCACAGGATTCAAGAGGGTCGCCGTGGTGTGATCACCATCGAACTCATAGTAATACTCCGCGAAGCTATCCGGGAGGACGTTAAACTCGACGTCAGCAAGAGCTCCGAATGCCGTGCGGTAAACCTCGTCAGACAGCTGCGTCAACTGCGCTCGAAGATCCATAAGATACACCAGCATATCCTCGTCCTGGAGGTCCCCAGGTTGATCTTGTCCGTCGTAGACGATCTCGAGAGTTTCGCTGTCTTCCCCGTCATACGAGATGAAATCACCACTCGGGTCAGGTGATTCATCTCGGATTTTGGAGGTCAGCCACGGCACCAGAGAACTCAGTGAAGTCAGACCATCACCATCAGGATCAATCGCATTTATGTCTCCTGCACTCAGTGGACCCAGTTGGTTATTCACCACTACCTGCAGGGACTCTGTCTCATCGGAGGGGTCCGTATCCGATGCTCCCTTGATCAGGGTGATCGCGAAGTCGTGAACAGCAAATACCGGCTCAAAGATCTCGATTTCCACCTCCCGCTCTTCCCCATCACCCCTGCGGATTTCGGTCCGCATCATCCTGGTTTCCCCGAGAAGGACTCGCAGGGAAAGGGTCCCGTCGAAGGCGTATTGGTCAGGCTCCAAGGCTCCTCGCCACTCATACCAGACGTCATCATCAGGCTGGTCAGGCGTCGCTCCGATGTCCCGGTAAAGGATTGGTCCGTCTTCTCCAACCTGATACACATAGAATCCAGTTTCAGCATCCTGCAGGACGATATCTCCTCCCGGGATCTCGCTGCTATCAGCCCGGTTTGGCAGCATGGAGTCCTGTCCCGCAACGATGGTGATCTCCTGGAGCCCATCCGAGGCCAAGGCCTCCTCCACGGCTTGTCGCTCGAGATCCAACTGGGCGAGCTCTTCAAGGAGATCGTTGAGGCTCCCCTCGCCATGAACGAGCGAGCCCCGGAGGGCAGTGGTCAGAGCCAACTGTGATGCCTGATGTTGCTCGAGGATCAACTCGTGAGCAGCGTTCACAAGCAATCCCTCGTTGCCCTGATTTGAGATAAAGGTCTCCACCAGCGTGTTCCGCTCTACCTCCTGATTGAGAAGCACCTCGTCGAGCTGTAGTTGCAGATCAGCCGCCTCGAGTTCAAGACCAGCCAGAGTGAGTTCATCAGCAGCTATGGAGGCTTCAAGGCCTGCTGCGTCCTGCTCCCAGCCACTCACGCTCTGTTGCTGCGTGCTGCGCTCGGCCACCAAATTGCCCACGACCTGCTGCTGCGCGGCAATCTCACCTCCCTTGGCGTTCCGAAGCGCCACCGCAGAATCCAGCGCACTGCCGATAATATCCCGTTGTTGCACCAACCCGGTCACCTCTTCCCTCTCCGTAAGGGCGCCCGCCAGATCCCTCTCAAGTGCAGTCACTTCATCTTCAACAATTGTTCTGCTCCTCGTCAGGATCCTGATATCCTCAACAAGCGCAGTCTCGCCACCCTGAAAGAGCACGACTCTCGATACCTGATCCCTGATCCCTTCTTCTGAGTCATCAACGGCATCTTGCGCCACAACGAGATCTACTCTCGCCTGCCCGAGGTTGGCTTGGTTATCCGTGCTAAGCGCCTGAAGCGCAGTCGCTCGGGCTTGCTCCTCAGCGGTAATTTGGCTACGAATCGCGGTTCTTGCCTGCATAAGGCGGCTCACATCCTGACAAGTCAGGTTTTGGAGGTCTTGCACTACCCCATTACCATCGAAAGTGATCAGCCCGTCGAGATCATCGATCCCGGGAAGGTTCACAACAAGATCGTTGGCTCGCACAGCAACATTCCCTGCATTATTAAGATTAACAGTAGGGACTGTAATATTAGGGTTGATGGTCCCCAATTGCCCCGCAGCGCAATCCAAGATGACCATGTTTAGAGCTTCATCAATCTCTACATTCCTTTCACTCGCTCCTGGCAGTTGCAGCCCCAGCTCATCGATCACCGCCTGATTGAACCCTTCGAGGATAGCCTCAAGTTCCGCAATTTCCTGATCCAGAGCACCAATTACCGGGTCCGAGGATGGGTCAAATCCCTCAAGGTCCTCAACCAGAGAGGTCAATCGGGCTACCTCAGCCTGCTCCTCGGAAAGCTCTCTCTCGAGACCGTCAAGCAAAGCTTGGGCCTGATCGAGATTATCCTGCACTTCCGGCAGCTTCGCTGTCTGTGAGGCAATTTCAGTGCTCAGTGCAGCGATCCGATCCTCCCGAATCGAAATACTGTTCTCGAGTCCGAAAATCGTATTTTCCAGTTGGTTGAGACCCGGACGATCAGAAATCCTTGTCTGGATTGAATCGAGCTGCCCGTTCAGGCGATTGACATCATCTTGAAGAGGGCTCAACTCCTCTTCAAGATCAGTGAGACCCCCCTGCGCTAAATCAAGGTCTCGCCCTAACAGCGCTAGACTCCCCTCATTTTCACTAATATCAGTCCCAAGAACACCAATCTGATCATTGAGAATACCGATCTCAGCGGTGGCGGCCTCCACGAGAGCTTCGAGGGTCTCGGTTGACATCCCAGCCAGCACCTGACTCGTCAGGGCGGAAGGTAAAAGATCCACACTGACGTTCGCTCCCGGCTGGTTCTGCCCAATGTTCCTCCCCAGAGACTCGACCCGGGCCAGGAGCGATCCAAGTTCGTTTCTGATTGCCCGAGAGGATTCCAACTGGGCCTCAAATCCTGCAATCGCCTCGAGGTCGCCCTGCACCTCGGAGATAGAAAGTTGATTCTCAGCAAGGGATGCACGATCGGCAGCGAGCGCCCCCTCGACTGCAGACAACTCGAGGGCGTTCCCCGCCAGGCCCTCCAAGGCGGCGATCCGTTCCGGATCGAGGGCCTGTGCCTCAAACATCCCCACCACCGGTGCGCGTTGCAGTCGGACCTGCGTCCGCTGAAGTTGCAGCGGAAGGCGAAGCAGCTGGTCGAGTGCGGCTCCATTATTATGGGTCAGAAGATCACTCCCTCCTTCCTCAAGCTCCAACAACAGCCTTTCCTCCCGCTCTATCGCCTGCTGCACCTCGATCTGTTCCAACAGAATCCCACGGAGATCGTCCAGATCCTGCGCCTGTTGTGAGAGCGACGGAGTCACCACCGTCAAGCCGACCCGCCCTGGGATATTCCCCGGCAGATTCACTGTCTCACCGCTACGAATCGTCAGGGTCTCCAACCCGTCCAGATCTCCTCCCAGCGAGACACTTCCAGCGGCATTGATTTCAATACTTCCCGCCTCGAGCTCCACGAGTCCTCCCCGCGTGCCGATGGCGTTGCCCGCCGTCATCGTCAACAGACCAGTCGAGCGCAGATTGTCTGTCAGGGTGATATCAAACCCAGCACCAAGAACAAGGTCAGCCCCTGCACTCAGCGCGAAGAGGTCCCCGTCCACGTCTGGCGTCTGGCCCACGAAGAGCGTTCCGGTCTCGGACAGGAGTTCCAGATTACCGGTCGCCGCCCGCGCCTCCGCGACGAACAGATTACCCTCCGCGCTGACCTCCACATCCTGCCCGGCCTCTACCGAACCCAGAATCACGCCGCTATCCGGATCTCCATATCCTCCAACCGCAGCAATACCAGTCACGCTCCCTCCGGCACTGATGCCCTCGATCTCTCTTACTGAGGTCTCAAGTCCGATGATCGAAGTACCCGCACTCATTTGGAGAGTGCCGCCGATGATATCAGCCGTTCCATCTGGCGCAGACAGCCCGGAGATACCTCCAGTCGTTGCCGTCAGGATGATCTCCGCATAGGAATCCAGCGAACTCTGAAGGCTCAATAGATTCTCGAGTTCAAGCGACCGGTCTGAAGCAGGATCATCGCCCTCCATTGGAAAGCCCAGGTTGACCCCGAAAATACTCTGTAATCCGGCGCCTATCTGGGTCGCCTCTTCTACCGACATCAGGGGATCTGCGCTTACGAACCCGCTGGCTCGCACATTCCTGAAGGCCGCTACCTCCTCGGCCGTGAGCTCAATTACATTCAAGGGGTCGATCTCTGCGAGCACCTGGTTCAGGGCCCGCAAGCGGAGGTCCGCGGCCTCGATATCGTCGACAGCATGATCGCCACCACGAATCATCCCAAGATCGAGGTCTCCACCCGCAACAAGGCTGACTACGTTTGCAGAGAGAGATCCCGTCTCCGTGGAGTTTCGACCCCAGTCATTCAATAACTCGACCTGCCAGGCCTCCATACTTCCTGTGGTCGTAGCAGTGATATTGCCGTCCAGCACCTCGACCTCGTCAAGAATGAGGAGGTCACTGGCGTCGGTAATGATCAGGTCTCCCGCACCCCTGACCTGCACTCGCACTGCCGCCAGCGAATCGGCATCTGTCGCAAGGTCCGCGGTCCTGAGCACCGCGCTCTCCCGCACAAGGATTTCCCCGGCCTCGGCATTCAACTCAATGGCGGACGCCTCCACCTTCACGAAATCACTCAACTCAGCTTCTTCTGGAAGCGCGTCTCCCACCTCAATATTACCCTCGGTCGCGGTAATCGTCACATCCCCCACAGGATCCGTATCGAATTGAGACGAAACGATCACGGCCGCTTCCTCATCACTGAAAATCTCGTAGTAATATGTAGTGCCCGGTTGAAGCCCGGCCAACAGACCACGATAAACACCACCCTCAACGGCGCCGAGTGTCGTCAAGGACAGAGACCCAGTGAGCCCATCGGGAGCCACTCCATAGCGAACCGTAAGGCCATCCTCTTCCCCCGCTTCGGTCAGGATCATCCTTTCGGTCTGACCCCTCGAGCTCACATTGGCCTGCACGTCCACCCTTGTCCCGCCGATCGTGATGTCACCGGTGGCACTCAGGGTATCAAAATCGAAGACTGCGAGATCAAAGGGGTCCGCATTTCCTACCGAGGCACTCACCGGAAGCGCCTGGGTCTGGATCACCGGGACGTAAGTCCAGTTCGTGACCTGCTCCATCTTGATCACCGGAACGAGGCTCTCCACCGTCTCGTAGTAGGGACGAAAATCCTCGATATCATACACATTTGAGAAGGCCAGATACACAAGATCGGTCCGCACATCGCTGATGGGATCCCACTGGGTGGTCATCCGGTAGGCGTAATCGGTCTGCCTCTCACTGACGTTTTCCTCTGTGACCCATCCAGGCTGCCTCTCCAGCACCGCGTGTGTCTCCAAGCCTCCATTACGATCATCCCATCTGCCGTCTGCATGGCCCATCATGAGATGATCCTGATCCTCACCATTCTCAGAATCGTTATTTGGTTGACCACCCCGGAAGCGGCCAGTCCACCCTCCATCGTCATGAGCGAGGGTCGTTCCATCTACCCACTGCAGACTCCAATCGGTTCCACTGGTATCACTGAGGACATTCGACCCTCCAATCCAGGCGTCCTCACCGCCCAACAAATCCCATACGAGGTCATTCTCCTCTCTCGAATTGATCGAGACGAGTTGCCATTCCTCATCCGGCGCCCCCCAATTCTCTGCAAAAGTTCGAGCATCCGCCCAGTTATAGTGGTCGGATGTAATATAGTAGGCCGGACCGACAAATACCTGATCATCCCCAACATTGAAGGCAGTCGATGAGACCTCGCCGAGGCGCTCGAGGGTAGCAGCATTGGCCACCGCCAGGACCCCGTTCACACTTCCAGGCAGATACTGGCCAAAGACACGGGTCTCGTTGATATCAAGCCCGGCCCTCCAGTTATTACCCTCGAAAGCGACCTCGGATGAGATTGCCTCCCCAACCTCTCCATTCTGCAACCTCTCAAGGCTCGCGCCTTCTATGGCAGAAATACGAGCACGGTAGGCGTTACCATCCCCGTCCTCATAGATCAGATAACCCTCCGAGTCGACTTCCCCTCTTGGCCCAAGGTTCCACTCTGGCTCCCACGGAATCTCGACCGGGTTGTTCACTATGAAAGGACGAATCGAGAACAGATCCTCGCTAAACGAAAGGGCCCCAACATCCATCTCCTGGAGGAAGTCCAGCTCGCTGGTATCCGCTACCGCTCGATCCGCAAGCCAGCCTCCGCCGGCAAGGGTTGCCGTGAACTCCGGAGAAACGAGCTGGAGTCCCGTGTGCAGCGCCCCGACGTATGGGCGGGCCCCGCTTTCAACTTCCCGTCCATCATTGATACTGAATTGTTGCACTCGCGTGACCTCCTCCCCCTCAGGGAGCAACCCGTGGAGATCGGCCTCAGCCTGAGTGAGCAGGCTGACCACCCAGCGCGCAGGGGATCCGTCGTTATCGACTGCATCGACACGGCTGCCTTCTTCCCCAAGAGTTCCCTCACTACGCAACACCCTCTGGGTCGACCACTCCTGGGTGTAGAGCAGGTCCGCGATGTAGCGCACCGCCCCTACTTCTTCGTCGTAGGTGTTCGCGTGGCGAACATATTGCAGTCGCTGGATTCTCCGTGGTGGGTCCTCCCCGTCATTCTCCCCAGGGTCTCCATCATTTCCACGAAGAGTTCCGGTGTAATCATACCACCAATCCGTGGGCGCTCTCAGGAAAATCGCAGTCCCGTCGTCCAGAGTATAGTCTACGACGCCTCGTCCATCTCTTAGATTACTGGGCTCCCAGATCGTCCTGGTCGGGATACCCTCATACTGGCGATCAATGAAACCACGCCCCTCGTTAACGGAGTAAACCTTCTCAAAACCAAGCTCGGCCAGGATGGTTTCCGCACGGGCAGTAGGGCTCGCAATATAGTCCTCTGAATCCGGATCGGAATACCCGGCATTGTAGTCGAGACCAGCTATGAAGACCTGATCTTCCCGCTCACGCTCAGTCATCCCAGTCCAGCCCGCAAGCTCCAGCTCCGCCGGAGGCACAAAGTTTGCACGGGCGTGGGCTTCATTGAGCGCAATTCCATCCCCGTCGAGCTCAGTTGGACCATCGATTCCGGAAAATTCGGCCCCTGCTTGCAGCGGATTCACCCCCGGGAACCAGAAGTCGAAGTAGTATTTGAACTCCGAGGTCTGCGCCACGTTCACATCGAGTTGGGGCAATGCCCCAAGGTCGAGGACTGTCGGTCGGAAAATATCATCGACGAAGACGCCTGGCACAAAGAACCGCTCCGCCTCCGGATCCAGCACCGCGGCCAAGTCTGCTCCCGCGAACGGATTGTCTTCAGCGTCTGCATTGAACTCGACAAAAAGACCCTCGAAGGCAGGGAGCGCATCAGACGCGGACTGAAGCTCCAGACTCAAGCCATCCCCGCTCAGACTCGTTCCCGCGGTCAGGTCGGTGGTTAGACTCAGGCCGCTCGTCGTGTCCCGGAAAGACATTGCCGCCTCCCTCACATGAGTCGTAGCCCCGGGCAATGCATCCCGGGCTACTCCGGCAAAATAGTCGGTAACCAGAGATCCCGCAGGGAGAACATCGACCAACCCGTCCGGCGGAAGGGTTTCCACCCTGCGAAACCCAGAAAGAAACTGGACGTCAAACAGCCGCTCGTATCCAAGCTCCTCGAGAATCGCGTCAGACCTTTCGCTGTCTGTTAGATCGTCCCAAGTTCTGTATTGGAACGGCTGGATCTCCACATTCCTGATCCAATCGTAGGCCTGCTCAAAAGTGAAGAGGGTGAATTGCTGTAGAGAAACCTCCGAATTCGCAGCCTGCTCAATACCAACCGACTGCATCGCGAATAACATGGGAGCTTGCCCCGCACCGGCATTCCCCGCCACCTGGTCAAACGAAGTATTCCCGGCTCCAAGAGGCGCTCCTAACAGATCCCCTGGGCGGGCATAGTTGATGACCTGATCCAAGGCCCCCCGGATGGGTGCAACGTCATATTCCTCCGGTAGATCTGCTAACGAGATCCAATCCTCCTCCAGAACAAGCGTCTCACCGAGATAGGACTCAATTACCGCCCTCGGCAGGAGAACATCATCCGAAGGCGCCTGACCGCGCCAGCTCAAATCGGAAATCTCGTAATCTTCCCCAGGAACAAAATATTCACGGAAGCGCTGGCCACTATCAGCATCTGGATTCCAATACCCATCCTGAACCAGCTGGAGCTCCATCGTCCCAAATTCACTTCCCACTGGAACCGAAATGATATCAACCGGTTCGGTGGTAATGGTGGGAACCCAGTGAACGACGGGGCGCAGCACAAAGCCATCCTCTACCCGGCGATACCCGGTCACCACGTCAACGCTTTGGATCGTCTGTGTCAGGATGGCGGGCGCAAACTCCAGATTATCGTTAGAAGAATCCTCAAAGGCCAGCAACCGCACTTCTCCCGTGGCCTCGAGGGCCACATCAGCGGCCTGCCCTGAGAGATGCCCGGCGTTCACCTTGCCCTCTGCGGAGACCACGATACTACCCTCCAGCGGAAGACTCTCGCTTCCAGCGTTGATCGTGACTTCTCCGGCGGAGAGCACCTCACCTCGCACGAGGACATTCTGGTCCGCATCAAGCAGGACTCGGGACAGCGTTTCCTCGCCCTCCTCTAGAAGATCTCCTTCTACCGAAATCGTTCCAAAGACCCCGATGGCGTAGGCGCTAATCTCGATCTCTCCCATAGCGGCCAAGAGCGCACGGAAGTAATATAATTCACTCCGCGACACATGCACGAGGCCGTTACCCTCAGCCGCATTCCCACTGGCCTCCACCTCTAACCGCGAATGCTCCGCCCGCACCCGGACCACCGACTGGTCCATTGACCAGACATTACTTCCCCGGAGACTGACGAGGTTGCGGGCGTTCACGAGGGAGTCGCTCCGCAGGTAGAGATCTCCCGGGTTGCTGATCCCAAACTCCTCCCCTTCCTCTACTCGGTAGTCGTTGATAAGAATCTCCGAGGTCGACACCGATGGGACACCGTTTTCCAGATAGACCTGTCCCAGCATTCCGTGGATCTCGACCGCAGACTCTCCACTCAGCCTGATCACTCCACCGTCTCCCGTTGCAAGAGTGCCTCCTCGTATTGGCTCGGGCAACCGCCCCACGATTTCGTGGCCAGTGGTCGCAATTGGATTGCTGCCCTCGGTCAAATTTCCTCCCATTGCGGCCGGACCACCCTGAATAGGGGTCTCGAGGGCCTGCAAAATTTCATTACGGAGAGGGTCCGGCACCCCGATCACCACAGCATCTTCCATGAATAGGATAGGCTCTCCCTCCATGTTCACCAGTTCTCCACGCTCATTGACGAGTCGACCCTCGGCGTCAACCCGCTGGATGGAAATAAGCTCGCTTGTCGTTTCGTCGACACTATCGATCACGAGGTTACCAAAACGATCACCAGGCCTTGCGGGCGGAAGATCGATGAGATCCACTACATTTCCCCCGACATCAAACAACAACCCACTGCTCCAGAAGTAGATTGCGCCATTCTCATCCACCACTGTCCGGATTTCGCCCACTCCATTTAAGAGATCCCCGCCGGAGTTGAGCAACTGCCCTCCGGTATTAATCCGGAATCCCAACTCATCAATCGGCTCTCCAGAGCCGTTGAGGCGATTACCGAACTCATCCACCAATTCCCCTCGGATGTTGATCCGGTTGACTTCGGCACCAGCACCAGTTCCATCGAGATAGGCGCCATCCTGATCAATCCGGTAGCCATTGACATCGACGAAATCCGATTCCGCACTCCCATCAATGTCTCCACCATCACTATCCGCCGTGAGTCGCAAACCTGCCGGATTGATCACATATCCATCGGCATCGAGATACTGACCATCGGCATCGACCAGGAACCAGTGCCCATCGACCTCGTCCTGCTCAAGCCTCCGGCCCTCCCGGTCCACAGTCACCGGATTACCATCCAAGTCGAGGGTCACGTAGATTTCTCCGGCGCCTAGGACCGGATTCCCGAAGCTGTCCCGGAGTAGCAGTGGATTATTCTCCGCGTTGACCTCAACCTGCCCAGCGGTGTTGACCCGCAGTCGGAATCCATAGCTATCGATCAGTTGATTGTGCCGATCGAGCGCAAACTCACTCTCACCCAGATTTCCATCCGTTACCCTGTAAGTATCTGCAATTTGTGTCCGAGTGCTAAAGGTCAGGCGCCCGACCAGCACGCTGATGGAATTTACCTGCTCTGCCATGGAGTCGACCCCGCTTTCAACCCCGGCATAACCAACCAGACCGGCATTGATGGAGTTAGTGGAGTCAATCGTGAACTCGCGGTCACTCTTGATGACTAATTGGCCGTTGTTCCCAATGACGCCCTGGAGGTAGTCTGCTCCATTGATCCCCTCGACCAAAAGGCCCACGCCGTCACGAATCACCGCTCCCTCCAGAGCAAGGTTGAGAGTCTCCCTGAGTTCGCCGAAATCCGTACCGGCCTCTAATGTTACCTCGGTCTGGAGCGACGAAGCGTCATTGGGAATCTGGAAGGAAAGGGTCACCTGGGCACCGAGCGCTCCCGTAACCGCCAGCGGGTTGGAGGCCACGGCCGCGTAGGACTCCGTCGCACCGGTGAGGGTAAGCTCATCCTCTGCATGTACGATACTGTCAACCCAGAGCAGACCGTCGCCCGAGACAAGGGTCACATCCGCCCCGTCATCCCGGGCCTCAATCGGACCAAAGACCTGAATCCCACTCCCTGCCGTGATCTCAATCGAACTCGCCTGCCCACTGGGTTCCGGCACCACCGAGGCATCAGTGACAAGATTTCCATTCTGCAGCACGAACATGGCGGCATTTCCGCCCTCCACCTCAATCTCGATTGATCCGGTAGCAAAGGCAGTTCCCGGTCGCTGGACATCCTCTCCCACCACCACTGCAGATCCTTGCTCCACGTCAAGGTCAGTCGCTGGACTCACTCCACCGAAGGTCACCATCTCCTCGGTTTCAATCCTGAGGTTTGCATTGGCCCCGAGTGGGACAAGGCGGGAGCGGGATCGATCGGAAGTCAAAGTTCCACTCACCCCGTTTTCCGTCAGACCGAGAGACTCCATGACTACCGCAGACCCAGTCAACGCGAACCCAAAGCTGCTGATGAGCAGCAGGGCATCATTTTCAACCCCGACCTCTAGCCCGTGAATATCCGCTACGGTCAGGCTACTGCGTATCGCCTCTGCAATAGCTTCTACGCTCCCATCTCCTCCGAGGGTGATATTCAGGCTCAAAGCCTCTCCTCCACGAAGCGTTACCGAGAATGAGAAAGAGGTTCCGGACGAAATCGTTGGTTCAACTCCTCGGATTTCATGGGCCAGTGTTTGCCCAGAATAAAGCGATCCCAGGACATCCACATAGTCCGCGCGCAATACGATGGAGCTCTCATCGAGTCGACTGACAACCTCGCTCGCAGTGGCCACCATAATCCCCTCGTTCCCGGCCGCGGTAATGATCACGCGACCTGAGGCTGTCACATTGGCTCCCAGCGGGAAGGTCTCACCGCTCTCTTCATCGACTGCTCCTCCAATCAGGACCGACGACCCCTCGATCCGCAACTCCTCAAAACCACCTTCTATGAAGCCTCGATTTCCAGAAATGAATTCAAAGCTCTCCATGCCCCCGGCCTCCACCGAACCCTCCAGCACCGCTTCATTATCGGTCGTGATCAGGACCGAGCCCACCGCATCAATGTCCCCGGAGAGAGTCAGGTCCCCGGCATCAATCACAACCTCGAAACTCCCCGTCTCCGGGGCTTCCGGATCAAGAGGATCAGGAGCTCCGGCCGAGGCATTCTTGATCACTCCGAGCATCTCGACAATCGGGGCAATCAGGACAATCCGTCCCTCGCTTTCGATCCAACCGTGCTCCTCGGTTACGATAATTTCCTCGTTCGTCTCAACCCGGACATCCGCCCGATTCCGGGGGTCTTCGTTCTGCAGCGATCCGATCGGGCCGTTGATGATAACCCCCGTGGGCCCAGCAAGTAGGATTTCCTGCGAATCACCTTCCGGACCCTGGGTGCGCAACCATGCGGTCGGCTCAATCCGCAGACTGTCATCCTCCGTTGCGGTAAGCACCTGCAGGTGAATATTGCGCTCAGCGGTGAGATGCCCGCTGATCGTCATGGTCTCATCCGCGGTCAGGATGACGTCCCCTTCCGACCCTCTGGCAACGAGATCTCCCTTCAGATGCCCATCCTCCCCGAGGTGCAGGTTGATGGGGCCATCAAGGGTTTCCAT
>DIHT01000064.1:154272-155715 GCA_002420305.1 Akkermansiaceae bacterium UBA5689
AGGACAATCTGGCTATGCGAGACGATCGCCCCAGCGATGTAGAAGCGGGCCTCGGGATCGGAGGAACTCAGGGTCACGGTCGAACCATCCGCCGGGGCGTAGATATTGATTGGGCGACTGGAAACCCGGTAGCCCTCGTCCAGACCAAATCCTTCAAACCCTAAGAGCCCGGCATTGCTGGAACCTCCGATAGGCTCTGCACCTGGCGGCAGAAAGTCAGGCATATCCCCATAGCTCCGGTAATGTCGGATTTCATAGTGACTGGTGAGGATTAACCTGAGCGATCCCACCTGCAGCTTAACCTCGATCAGGGGATCCGGATCAGCCTCCGGACTGGTCGTAACCGGATCATCCCTGAAGTCCGTGGTAATCCCATCGTCACCCTTGGGAAGCGCTACAAAGCCCCCATCCTCGTCGAGATAATACCAGGTCGCGGAGTTCAAGGCGTTCTGGATGTCATCCCGGAGATCGACGACGTGACGATTGGTAGCCGTATCTCCACTAGCGACGGTGACCTCGCTGTAAATGATCCGGGTCCCAAGATTCACCGAGAGGTTCAGAGTGACATCCTCTTGCAGCATCCCCGAACTACTGGCCCGGTTGGCTACGATCTCTTCGTTCGGAAGATCGTTCAATCCCAGGAGCGACTCATTTTCAGAGCTGTATTTGATCTCGAACGAGGCGCTACTCATCCACACCAGTGCCCCGTCAACGGCCTCCACCCAGACCTCATGCGGAAGAGACAGACCTTCAAGCAAGTCATTGAGATCGACCGCAAGATCCGTTACCTCCACATTATCGCCGGTCATCGACTCCGTCAGAGTGATCGCATGCTCGCTCTCGGTTCCGTCTTCCAGACCGAGGCGGAACTCGATGGTTACGTCCTCGGCCACCGTGGCAGCGGTCATCGGGTCGAGAGGCTGGATGCGCCAGGTCTTCGGAAGGCGCTCCGCCTCAATAGGAGCCGCGCTCACCCCGGTCATACCCAGAATATGAAGATTTTCGCCCTCTTCGACCTCGAAGGCATGGGCGCTGGTCAGCACGAGGAGACCATCCTGAATCTCGGAAGTTATCTCACGGAAGCCCCCGCGAATGAGCGCCTCGTCGAGGTCCACCAGAAGATCATCAAAGGTCATATTGTCGAGGGTGTCCGCCCGGTAGAGGGTAATCACACCCTGCCGAACCTCGTCCCCGGTCCGGTCTTCTGGCAAAGAAACAGAATTACTCCCAGGATCATCATTGGGATTACTCTGGTGCATGCTTACAGCGAACGTGACGTTGTCCGGAAGCACCCCGACGGTGCTCAGCGCCTCGCCGGCTTCCACCCGCCAGGTGGACGCGGTGCGCTGCGAACCTGCTGGATCGCCTGAAAACCCAAGGAGATCGACAGCTACCAGCCTGCTTTCGATCTCAAAGTCGACGCTATCACTGTAGAGAAGCAAG
>DIHT01000134.1:0-6514 GCA_002420305.1 Akkermansiaceae bacterium UBA5689
AGGGAAAGAAAAAGCGGGGCAATGGTTTCGGGATGTCCGACTCGCCCCAGGGCGGTGGCAGCAAGGCGACGAAGAAGCGGATCCTCGTCTTTCAATGCGATAGCGAGTTCCGGAATAGATTCCTCAATACGGAGCTCACCAAGAGAGCGAGCTGCAGCCTGACGGACCTCGGCGGAAGGATCCTGCAAGGAAGCACGAAGCTCCTTTCCGACGTCTGGGTGTTTGATTTGCGCCATGGCGAAAACGGCTCTCCGGCGGACGGCGGCCTTCTTTGTGACAGAGGGAAGACGAAGCTGGGTCAGAACCTCGAAAGACTGTGTGCCCATGGTAACCAGTATTGATCGGGCTCGGTCGCGTACCGCAGGACGGAGATCGCCCAGGAGAAGCGCAAGACTTGTGGGCGTCTGTCGAGTCCAAGTGATCATTGTTCCGCGGGGATCGGGTGAAGGCGCTGCGCCTGTCCTGCGGATTCGATAGATAGCTCCCAGAACCTCGGGTTTGGCTGCTTTGGAATGGGGGCATCCCCAGCTTAACCAGCCCCCTGTGTCCAGAAGAAGCAGGCTTCCATCAGCATCCTCCAGAATATCGGCCGGATGAAAGTCCCTGCTGGTAGAGGAAAGAAACTGGGTGTCTTTGGCAGTGAACGTAGCTCCATCCGGATTAAGCTGAATATGGCGTATCTGGTTGGAATTGAAGTGACAGGCAAAGAGAGAATCACGGTAGTCATTTCCAAAGTGCGTTCCCCGGTAACGCATCATCCCAGCGGGGGCAACTTGTCCCCAACGGATGGTGGCGGGCACGCGGTGTCCCGTCTGTGGGAGCAAGGGTTCGCCGTAGAGCCTCTGGGTAAGTCCGCGAGGAAACCAGTGGATCAGGGCGTCGTGGCGGCGTCCTCCAAAACTGTCATAGATGGCTGCAGTGGAAAGAACTTCGCCGCTGCTGGTGAAGACGACATCGACGGGGTTGATGGGCCCCTGTCCATCAATGCGAACATCACTGCCGTCCGGAAGGCACGAGAAGATTCCGCCAGCCCGACTTTTTCCGGTTTTGCTGCCGTCGGTTCCGGTGAACTGGTAACCGAAGTGTCCGCCGCTAAAGTAAAGACGTCCATTTGGACCAAGGTAGGGCCCATGTTGATTTGCTCGGCCATCGAATTCCATCTCGCCGATAATTTTTTCACGTTTATCGGCTACTCCGTCACCGTTGGTGTCTTCCAGTCGCCAGAGATATGGTGCGGAGACGATGTAGAGCGCTCCATTGTGCCAGAGACCGCCCTCGGGCATGGTCATCTTGTCGGCAAAAATAGTGCTCTTGTCGAAAAGGCCATCTCCGTTGGTGTCGGTGAGGCGGCGAATGAAACGAGGCAGTTCCTTCTCGATTTCCTTGCGAGTAGTAAGGTTGCGACCATCGCTTTCAGCTACATAGAGGTGCCCCTTATCATCAAGGCACGCCATCATCGGGTATTTCAGGAGTGGAGGAGCTGCCGCGAGGCTGATCTCAAATCCATCCCTGACCTTGAAAGGTGGAGGTCGAAAGGGTTTGTCTGCCAGAACAGAGGTGAATGCCCCTCCAAGGAAGAGTGTGATTGCCACCAAGGCACCCGGAGATGTGAGTTTCTTCCGCTTGCCTGTGCGGGGGACGGGTGGTAGGGCCTTCATTGATGGGAGAAGACGACCACTGCAAAGGGGATCGTGCTCCTTGTCAACTTACCAAGCTATCATGCACACACACACCTTTGAAAAGATGGTCCGCGGCCTGATTGTTGCCGCTCTTTGCGGTTGGACGCTCACCAGTGGAGGATTGGCGAAAGAGGGAGCCACGGCTTCAGGTTTACCCGCTGAGGGCGAGATTGATGCTCATCTCGGTGAATCCACGATGGAGCTGACTCAGGTGTTTCGAGGGGAGCGTTTCCCCAACATCGTGGTGGGGGTTGATGGGACGGTGGTAGCCACCTTTGGAACCAGCAGTGTGAAGGCTCGTCTCAGCAAAGATGCGGGGAGGACCTGGGGAGAGGAGATCGTGATCTCCAAGCCGGGATTCCAGTGTGGTGGTCTCACGGTTGATGAGGGGACTGGCGCTATTTTTGCATTTGTGGAAGAGCGCCACCCTCCCGCGCCAATCCATGTCTTTAAGAGTGTGGATCACGGGAAGAGTTGGAAGAAGGTAGAGGTGGTGATCAAGCCAGACTCGAAAGGGAACCAGCCCTCGATGCACATGAATGATCATGGGATTACCCTCCGACATGGAAAGCATGCAGGACGAATCATCAGGCCTTCGCGCTGGTATGCCGGGGCGAATGCCCGTGAGAAGTGGCCTGAGCACTACACCAATGCAATTTTCAGCGATGACGGAGGAAAAACATGGGAAACCAGCGACCCGTTCCCTGCCAACGGAACGGGAGAGGCCACCATCGCGGAGCTGAGTGATGGCACTGTGTATTATAATTCCCGACGGCACTGGGCTCAGGAGGGGGCGGATCCTCGGCGGCGCTGGACGGCGACCAGCGCGGATGGTGGAAAGAGCTGGAAGGACCTGACGTTTTGCAAGGTTCTTCCCGATGGGCCGCAAAATACCAATTATGGATGCATGGCAGGTCTGACCCGGCTGAATGTGAAAGGTCGAGACGTCCTTCTTTACAGTAACTGTGACAGTCCCGGTGGGCGACGGCTTGGGACGGTCTGGGCAAGCTTTAATGGCGGAAAGACCTGGCCGCTGAAGCGGCTGGTTTTCAAGGGGTCCTTTGCTTACTCAGCGATGACTTCCGGTCGTCCCGGGACGAGCACCGAAGGCCTCGTGCTCCTTCATTTTGAGGGCGGCCCCAAAGGGGGATCAACATTAGCCCGTTTTAACCTGAGCTGGGTTCTCGGAGGAGAGAAAACCGGAGATGGATCGGTTCCTGGCTGGGCCCACTCGAAGGCGAAGTAGGACTGATTCATTTTTCTGCGAGATGTTGAGAAGTTCAAGGTTGGCTGAGCTGGCCCGCGTTTCCATGAAGTCACGGTTACTGGTGCTCTTGGCGCTTTTGCCCGGGATGGATTGCGTGGGAGATCCCGAATATCCCCTTTACCATCCGAAGCTGGAAAACAGTAAGAAAGGGGACCATCATGATTTTCCGCTCGGGGTCATTTCTGCGACTGGGCGACTTATTGATGGGGAGAGTGAAATCCTCATTGTGGACGTTGGTAAAGGTGGGGTGGCAGAGAAAGCGGGTTTGAAGGTGGGAGACCGTATCATCTCCCCGAAAGAAGGCCCATCAGCACGGTTTTCAAAAGTGACTGAAACGGGGCTGGCGGGTCCGCAGACAGAGCTTGCGCGTGCTTATGATGCTGCTCGCGCCACAGTGCCGCACGATCTTGACGTCGAGGTTCGGCGAGGGGGAAAGCGCCTTCCACTTAGAATGCGCCTCCCCGGGGGAGGACTGAATCCCGAAAAGTTATTGGGTGGAATAGCCGCGCACCTTCTTGCAACGCAGCAGAAAAATGGACGATGGCAGCCCGGGGTGGGGGGTGACGCAGATGTCTATACCTCCGCCTTCTGTGGATTGGCGCTTCTCGCTGCCGACGAACCGCGGTTCCTGCCGGCGACCAAGGCCGCAATCCGCTTTATCAACGAGAAAAGCACCGCATCCATCGATCTGAAAAATCCAAGAGTTGGCCCCAAGAATTGGCAGGCAGCTAGTAGTGCAATCCTCATGGCAGAGTATCAACTTGCTACGGGTGACGCGTCTTTCTTCAAGTTCCTTCAGGCGAATTGTGACCTTCTTGCCGCCAGAGTGACGAAGAATGGGAAAATGGGGCACCACTTTGATGTCCCCTATAATGGTGGCGGACTGGTGATCATCAATTCTCAGGCGCACCTCGCTTGGGCGCTGGCAGAAAAATGTGGCCATGCGAGAGATGAGATCGCATGGAGCCGCTCATACCGGGAGGTTGAAGCCTCGCTGGATGAGAGGACCGGGGCTTTAGGCTATTCCGCTAAGGCTCCTCGAAGTCCAGATATTGCTGCTCGGACCGGCGCGATGGCAGCTGCGCTCGCAATAGCGGGTGCGAAAGAAGGGATGGCCCAGCAGTTGGCAGAGGCTCTCGCAACTCACCATGGTCGAATGAGGCATGCCCATGCGATGTCCTCGATCGGATTGATTTATGGTTTTGCCGGACTGAAGAGCGTGAACCCCAAGGCGCACCGGGAAGTGATGGCAGAATGGGTGCCCTATCTTGAGTTGAGTCGTAATGCGGTAGGCTCAGCGGCCTACTTCGGAGGTAAGCGGAACATAGGTGGAGATCAGTATCTTGGCCTAGGTCCAATAGGAAACGCGATGACTGCGCTCATGATTGCGACTACCGATGGCAAGCTTTTCATGCATGGGGGTCAGCGAAAGAATTGGCATGGCATGTCGAGACAGGCTCCGGATTGAGCCCTCTCTTCCAGGGCGGGCCTAGTCGATGTCATAAAAAAGCGCCTCTCCCCTAATAGAGAAAGGCGCTTTGAGAATTTCAGCTAGCGGAAGTTTTCTCTCAGTTGGCCGGCAGATTCTTCTGGCTCTTCTTAGAGAGCTTGGAAATCTCGCCCCAAAGGGTTTTTCCGTTAGGGAGAAGGAAGAGGACTCTTCCATTTTCAATTTCGGTGGCTGCAGCCTCAAAAGTCCTGCCGGAGGTAGTAGTCCAATGCTTGAAATCGGGGATGCCAGAGAGCTGTGGTTTGCTGCCAGAACCGTTTGTGGCTAGGTCCTTCGCGACGGTGCTCCCGCCTACGACATCCGTATTCGCAAGAGTGCTCCGTAATGCCCGGACGGACTTGGACATTTCACTTTTCAGGGTAGCATAGGGAATCGCGTCGATGCCCTTTTGACCGTCAGCGGTTGTCACCAAGACCATCGGAATAACATTGCCTCCTCGAGCTCGGACTTGGTTGGCGCCTGCAGGGAGTGCGCCGGAGTCCTTACGAGTATCCGCGAATACCACAACCCCCACACTACGAAATGATTTAAAGGCCGCCGAACTGGTGGCCAGACAGGGGCCTCAGGTAGAGCCCGGGTCGGTGTAGACAAAGATGAGAGGCTTCTCGTTTTCGGTGGCCTTGATCTTGGCGGCTTCCAGGTCCGCCATCTTGAATACGGATCGTGGTATTGTCAGGTTGCCGAAGCTGGCGTGGGTCAGGGCTGCAAGGGTTAGCGTGAGCGCCATAGCGTTTTTCATGATGGCAGTGTAGTAGCCGTTCCGCTCTTGTCGAGAGACGTTCTCCAGAGGTATGATCGCATGTCAATAGTAGGTCATTGACGGGAGACCGGGTGAGTGATCAGCATGGATACATGACAGTATCTGGATCTCCTTTCGGGTGGAAGAGTGTGGTGGTGATGGGAGTTCTCGCTGGCGCCCTTCAGGCAGAGGGTATGAATTTCGGAGAGGTTTCTTACCGTAGCAAGGCTGATGATTCTATGCAGTCAGCCATGTTTTATGCCCCTAAGCCCGAAGAACCAGTTCCTCTAGTGGTTGCGCTGCATACCTGGTCTGGTGATTTCAGACAGGAGCACCACAAGCCTATTCGTGAATGGTGCATGAAGAAAGGGTGGGCCTATATTCATCCCGACTTCCGGGGGCCGGCAAGACGACCCGAGGCTACTGGCTCAGATCTGGTGGTGGGAGATATTGTCAGTGCGGTAGACTACGCCAAGAGGGTTGCCAAAATTCAGAGCGACGCAGTATTTCTGGTAGGGACCTCGGGAGGGGGATACCACTGCCTGGTGATGGCGGGCAGGCACCCAGAATTGTTTGCAGGCATCTCCGCGTGGGCCTCAATATCAGATCTGAGAGTATGGTATCATGATAATCTCAGGAGCGGTCGTCGTTACTGGAGTGATATCGTAAAGTCCTGTGGAGGAAAGCCGGGAGACAGTCGGGCTGTTGACGAGGAGTATCGGAAGCGGTCACCGGTGCGTTATCTGAGGAACGCGAAAGGTCGAGTGCGCCTTCAGATTGCGACAGGTATTACAGACGGACACAGTGGGAGCGTTCCAATCAGTCATTCATTGCTGGCCTTCAATGAAGTTGCTGACGTAAAGGATCGGATAGGACTAAAAGAAATTGCATTCATGACCCGGGAGGCACGGCTGCCCGACGTATTCGAGAGAGCTGCTCCTGATCCAAGCTTTGGCGATAAGCAGCCTGTTTTCCATCGCTCCTCTGCGACTGCTGCAGTCACGATCTTTGATGGAGGGCACGAGATCATCCCTTCCGCTGCTATTGCGTGGATGGAAGGTCTTTACGCAGATCGAAAGTGACTTGGTTGTGGTTGCTCTTGCTAGGGATTGATTCCCCTGTTGCAGTGAGAGAATGAAAGTGCCGCTGTGTGTGGGACTGCTGGTTGGAGCTCTCTTGGCAACCGGGCAGGAGAGTCGTCCTTTTGTTAAGTATCCAGAGGAGACGCGGCAGTATTTGAAGCGGATCCAGCAAGGTGAGCAGCGTCATGCCTTCAAGGGGGACAGAGCAATCGGGGAATGGCAGAAGAAAGCCCGATC
>DIHT01000134.1:6887-15293 GCA_002420305.1 Akkermansiaceae bacterium UBA5689
CCCGGTAGTCACCGAGGGAACAATTACGGAGGTTGATGGGGCCTATCATCGCAGTCTCTGCAAAATTGAAACGGAACCTGGCATCTCAGTCCCTTTCTATCTGCTGGTGCCCAAGTCTACAGGCGGCAAGCAACGCTTCCCTCTGTTTCTATGCCCGCACGGCCATGATAGCCTTGGTCTTCATTCCTACGCTGGGGTCTATCGCGATGATGCCCATCGGGAAAAGATTCTGGGAAGGCAGGGTAATATTGCCGACTTGGCAGTGCGGCGAGGTTTTGTGGCCCTCGTGCCAGCGACTCGAGGCCTGGCAGATGAAGTGTTAGTGCCCGATCCCAAAGGGCGTCATGGGAGCCGTCCCTGCAGGGCCCAGCTCATGCATTGCCTCGTTGCGGGAAGGACTCCTGTCGGAGAGAGAGTCTGGGATATGCAATGCCTGCTGACCTGGGCTGAATCTCACCCTGCGGTCGATAAGTCCCGGATTGTCATGAGTGGTAATTCCGGGGGTGGGGTTGTAACCGCCTACACGGCTGCGGTGGATGAGCGGGTCAGCGTTGCTGTCCCTAGCTGTTCATTCACTTCAGTAGTGAGTCCCGATGGATTTATTTTTCATTGCGACTGCTGTATGGTTCCGGGCTTGAGGGACTGGGGTGACTGGTCAGATCTGGGTGGGCTTGTCGCTCCCCGAAGGCTTCTCCTTGTGCATGGAGTCAAGGATGGGCTTCATAGCAGAGAGGTGGTGGAGGCCAATGCGGCACTTGTTGAGAGGATCTTCATAGCAGCTGGTGCGGCGGATCATTTCGACCTGCGGTGGGGGCAGGAGGGTCATCGATTCTATCCGGATTTAATGTGGTCCTTCATCGAGGAAGGAATCGAAAGGTAAGTGCGCCGCACCAGGAATCAGGAGTCTTCCAGTAAGGCTATTCCTTCACGATTGCGATCGGAGTTCCCCTGTCTATCCACTCGTAGAAAAACTGTGCTGGATTTCCGTCAGTGAGGTAGGGGAGACGGATGCAGCCGGCGGACGCTGGATATTGTGGAACACTACGGAATCCGTGTATGAAAATATTACCGGTAACCTGTACGCTGAAGGGCATGTAGGCGTTGTTGTAGCGACTCGAATAGTGCTTGCGTGCTTTGTAGGGGCCCGCCTCGAACTCGCCGCATGGTGTAGAGCGTCCTCTCCCCGAACTGATACGAGACTCCAGGACAAGGCGAGATCCCTCCCAGGCCCGAAGGCGCTGTTCCGCAAGGTTGATTTCGGCGCGCTTAACGGCCCGGATGACCTTGAAGGACCGGCCGGCGAACGAGATTTTTAGGGGATCGTCACCCTCTCCGCCTCTGACGCGAGCTCCTGCGTTTGTGAGGTCTGCCACGCTGATAAGAATTCTTCCATCAACGAAGGATCTCATTTTCTCAGTGGAGAATGTTTTTTTATTCAAGGTCAGGGTTCCCTTTTCCTCGTCGAGGCGCGGCCTCCACCCCAGCCTCTTGACGGCTTCTGCCATGGGAAGAAAGGGGCCCTTGGTGCCAAGGGCGAAATTGACGGCCTCGAGTGCCGGTCCGGCGAGGCAGCTTGAGATTGAGGCTAGGAGGAGAAAGGCCAGAAAAGTGGTCTTCATCGGAGATGTTCGATCTGGTGCTGGGCGCAGGCTCGCTGTCCGGAAGCAGTCATACAAGAGGAATTCACCCCGGGAGCCCTGCAAGGTGACCTCGAAGGAGCGGTTCGGACGGGAATCTTGGTGGCCCGTGCAGTGGAAATCATGTTCGGATCGATGTTTCGGGGAGGAGCGAACGGACGTGTATCAAGAACACCCGGTTGGATTTGCTCTGGGTCTAGGGCCGCATTCCAAAGAAATCTCCTATGCCTGTCAGAATCATTTTAATGGCTATTGCGGTAAGAACCATGCCCATCAATCTCTCGATCGCAATCAATCCACGTTTTTTGATGAGACGAGCGAGAGGAGAGGAGAGCAAGAGAACCGTTGCGGTCATCGCCCATGCTATCAGAACGGCAGCAAGCCAGTCAGGCCATCGGCCCGGATCACTGCTCATGAGAAAAAGGACTGACGCAAGTGCAGAGGGACCGGCAAGGAGAGGAATGGCCAGGGGGACAAGAATGGGCTCACCTGAGCTCTCATCGACATCCACTGGATAGGGGCCGCGGGCAGGCGGAAAGACCATCCGCAGCGCAATGAGGAAGAGGATCACTCCGCCTGCAGTCGTTAGAATGGATTCGGAAATTCCAATCGCGCTCAGAATATAACGTCCGAGAAAGAGAAAGAGGATAAGAGCTGCAAGGGCGAGAAGGAGTTCCCGGATGATGACCTTTCGGCGACGATCAGCCGCAATGGGATTGAGGACAGAGAGAAAGAGGGGAACATTTCCGAAAGGATCCATTACAAGAAAGAGGAGCAGTGCAGCGGAAAAGATGGTCATGGAGTGAGTTGGTAATAGATGGAGAGACCCCCGGAAGGGCAAGCAACCGGCTCTGCAGGAAGCAGCGGCTTGGTTGGTCTGTTAGGCAGGAGAGGCTCTACCGGACAGGAATGCTTAGTGTCACCGCGTTATACTCTGGCCCTGACACCGTGATAGTGATGGTGCTGTCCTCGACGACATTCAGAGGAAAGACCACGTTTCCTGATTCGTCAGCAAGGGTGACGGCATAGAGACCATAGTCGTCCTGCAGAGAAACAATAGAGTGGGGAGCATCGGACTCGATAATAAGGCTAAGATTTCCAGGGGGAAGTTCCCGGGGGCCTTTCACGGTGGGCGTTCGAGGCACTGTTCCTCGTAACCCAAGGGTAGGGTCCCCGAGGAGGTTCAACTCACACGCCAGGAGATGAGCCGAGGGCGCTGCCGTGGCCTTTTGTGCCATACCAGCTTTCAGGAGGGAAAGGGCGGCGCCCGCGCTCACCTTTTGCCCTAATCCATACTCCCAGAACTGACTCAGTATTTCTTCCTGCCCGGAGGAGGGGCCGTGTCTTGATGGAGCAACCACTGCGATAGCCCCTCTCTCGGGCGTACGAATCATGCTTTCGACGATTGACGGGTCTTCTCCGCGGTCGAATTGGCCGGTGTAAGGAGAGGTTGTCGTCACAATAGGATAAGCCTCCCTATTGGTCAGTAGCGAAACCTCCGCCTTAGTGATCGTGGCACTGTTTTCAAATAGCCAGCCGTCGTGGTTCCCTGGCCCCTTAAAGTGTAGTTTGCCGTTTGCGCAGCTGTTAACGAGGGTCAGCCATTCCGCGGGTCCAAAGGTCTTGCCCTTCCCCGGAGCGGAAAAGAAATAGCGAAGGGATCCTCCTTCGAGGACCTTGGAAATCTGCTGATTCCAGCTGGTTCGTAATTCCGTGCCGAGGGGAAGGGTTGATGAAGCGTAGGCCATTGAAATGGCAAATTCCGATTCCGGGTAGCGCGACTCATACGCGATCACCTTGTCGGTATAGGCCTTGACGTCCTCGGTTCGGCGAACAGGGATTCTGCCCAGGCCGACGTCGCCATCCGGATAATCGATAGACTCCTTGTCTTCTTGCCATTCCCCGTAGATCCCATCGTTATCGGAATCCCAGTCCTTTTTACTGAGATAGTATATGTCTGTAGGGACCTTGGTGAGCTCACCCGCTTGAGTGCGGTGAAGAGTGTCTCTGGCAGGAACTACCCCTTTTCCATTCTCCTCGCTGTCCCCCCCGAGAATAATCCAGCGCGTGCCGAGGTGATCGGTATGATTGCGGATACAGCGGCGTATTTTTTCCTGAAGATCCTTTGCTTCGTAGCGTTCCGATATCTGGGTGGTGCTAAGGATGCGGACCGGTTTCCCAAGGCGCTTTTTCCAAGCGACAAAGGGCTTCCATGAGTCGACCAGATCGTGTCCGGTGATGAGAAGGACCGTTGCGGGAGAGGGCGCTGAAAGCCCGGCCATGAACTCATGTTCCGGGTGTGCGATTCCCGGAGCAATCATGCTCAGGGTCACGGAGGCGCACAGCACGGCGGATTTCATGGCCGAAGGCTCTCAACTTGAGAGGATGGTGGCGAGGATTCTTGCAGGCAATCTTGCCTGACGGGGAGAGTTCTGCATGTTAGGAGGGTGCTTACCATCGACGAGCAGATCGAACTGGAAATCCGGGCAAGAAAAGAGCTTGAGGATCTGAGGAGAGAGGCGGCTAATGAGGAGATTGATCCTCAGGCTGTCGCTGTTGATGTTGCGATTGGCCGCCTGTCGCGACTGGACTCGATGCAGATGGAGGAAGTCCGAAAAGATGCCACCCGTCGTCGAAATCAGCGTATTCACGAGCTTCAGCAGGCCCTTCGCAGAATGGATGAGGGGGATTACGGTATTTGCGAAAGCTGTCAGGATTGGATCAGCTACGCTCGTCTCGAGCAGAAGCCTGAGGCCGATCTCTGCGAGAACTGTGCTCGTTAGCTTTCGAGGTGGACGTATTCTGCCCCATCGACCTCATTCTGGCATCCTCGCGTTTCAGCCATGGCTCAAGGAAGAAGGGGCCAAAGGGCAGAAGGGCAGCTCCGAAAATGAGAGCGCATCTGAGGTAGCTCCATCCAGAGGGTTTTCGGGTAAACCAGAGAAGAAGACAAAGCAGAACGAAAAGGACCCCGTGAATCATTCCAGGGAGATATATGGCGTCCTCGTGCCCCTGAATTCTCTTCATCACGATCGAGCAATAGAGAAGTATGAGGTAGGAGAGGCCTTCAAGCAGGCTGACGGCTCTCAGTCTGCCGATTGATGTTCTTAGCATCTTGTTCGCAGTTGTTTATTTGACAATGGGCAGCCCCGCCTTTTTCCAGGCGAGAAAACCGCCGTCGAGGTGGTAAATCTTTGTGAAGCCCAGCGTCTTCCAGAGTTCCAGCGAGTTAGAGCTTCGGCCGCCGCTTTGACAGTGGACCAGATAGGCTTTGTCCCTCTTCAGCTTTTGAATGGCGGCTGGAAAATCCTCTTTGAGAAAGTCGATGTGAATCGCGCTTTCAAGGTGTCCAGCCTTGAATTCACCCAAGGTCCTGATGTCAATAATCGTTGGCCTTTTCTCCTTGTTGGGAGCACTCATGATCTTAGAGGCTTGTCCGGCATCGAGATGAATGACAGCCGCAGGCTTTTTCTCGGGTTTGTGAGCTGAGGCTGTGTTCATTAAAAGAGGGAGTGCGATCAGAAGGGACGAAAAGAAACTCATGACGGCAGATTAGAAGATTCCCAATCGGCAGAAAAGGGAAACCTCTGGGCCATAAGAGCTCGAATAATGCCTCTCAGGCAGGGGTCCGCCAGATCAGTCGAAGGGCATCGAGACGGAGTCTCGACTGGCCGAGAAGCTGAAGAATCTCGTCGCGGTGGCTTGTCAGGTCATCAAGTTCAGCCGGAGAGACCTTGCTGTTTTTTTCTGACAGATTATGGAGACGCTTGATCTCGCCGCTTAATGCTTTTTCAGCTATGTCCACCGCCTGCTTGATTTGCGTGCGAGCCTGTTCGCTCGCAATTTGCTCGGCCTTTGTCAGCATTCCGGGAAGGATCTCTTGTCTGAAGACGCTCTGGGACACGAGCTTACGCGGGCTTCCGGGCTCAAGATTGGCAGATCGCAAGCCCTCGTCGGAGCTGTGATCGTTACCCTTGTGGTCAACGACCGTACGGTAGGGGGTGGGAGGAAGGAATCGGTCCACATGAAGGCGGGAGGGGGCAAGGCACTCCAGAACATAATGGCATTCCAGGAGCATGGTTTTGCCCCGGGCAGTTTTCCAGTGGGCGAAGCTGCAGTTGCCTTGTTCCCTGCTAAGGAGAACTTCGATTGCGTCCCGGAAGAGCGGGTGGTCCGGGGTTATCAGAGCGATGTCTTCCCGTGCGAGGGCAAAATCACGATCAAAGGTTGCAGAGAGGCCGTCCTCGGGAAATTCCGCGAAGTCCTCGCTGAGCCGCTCTCCTTTCTTGAAGATATAACTTCGCAAGGAAAGATCTTCAACTTCGAGGCCGAGGTAGTCGAAGAGGCTAATCACAAATTTCTCGAAACCCGGATCGTGATCGGCCTCTGCGATGTGTTCGATGAGGGTTTCGGCGCTTTCTGATGACGGCGCACCAAGTTCAAGCAGGCGGTCATGGCCAGAGGAAAGACCCTTTGAGACCTTTTCCTTCATCAAGGAAGTGCGCTTGAGAAAATCTTCGAAGGTTTCGGGCTCTCTGTCCTCCTGCAGGCGCTTCAGTTCCGTTCCGAGCGCCGCGGACAGAGTAGAGGCTCCTTTCAAGGGGTGCTCAAACGCATCAAGGCCTTCAGAATACCATCGCGCGAGAAGCTCCTCGCTGGTGGCTTTCACGACTGGAACATGAATGTTTACAGTCTCAGTCTGGCCAATCCGGTCAAGCCGACCGATCCGCTGCTCGAGTAGCTCCGGGTTGGTTGGAAGATCGAAGAGGACGAGGTGGTGAGCAAACTGGAAATTCCGACCCTCCGATCCAATTTCCGAACAGATGAGGATTCGTGCTCCCTCGGGATCGGCGAACCATGCAGCATTGCGATCCCGCTGAAGGAGAGTGAGGTCCTCATGGAACTGTGCAGATTCGATCTGAATACGAGCGAGGAGAAGGGATCGTATGGTTTCAGCAAGTTCGACAGATTCGCAGATCAGGACGACTTTTTCCCGAGGGATTTCCTGAAGAAAAGCAGCCAGCCAATCTATGCGGGCCTCGAGGAGATCCGTTTCATCACCTGCAGGAGGATCAAGCTGAACGAGGTGCAACTTACGCTCAGGGAAGCCCGTAAGTCGCTCCCGGGTATTCCGGAACATGACTCTGCCGGTGCCAAAACAGTCGACCAAGTCCCGCGCGAGGTCTTTCCTGCTGGCAGAGTCCTCGTTTCCGAGGGCGGCTAGGAGAGTCGCCGATCGCTCTGAGCGTACGGAAATAATAGCTTTATCGTCGGGGGTCAGGGGGGCTCCCTCTGAAAGTCTGCCGACCACGTCGGCAAGGGGCTCGTATTCTTTGGCCTCCTGTCGAAAGCTTGAGAGGTCAGGGAATCGTTCAGGGTCGAGAAGGCGCAGACGGGCGAAATGGCCCTCCGGGCCGAGTTGTTCAGGAGTGGCAGTCAGTAAGAGTAACGAGGCGGCAACTTCGGAAAGGGACTCAATGACGGAGTAAGCCGGGCTTGGGGTTTCTGGATTCCACTGGAGGTGATGAGCCTCGTCGACGATCAGTAAATCAAATCCTGCGGTTCTCGCCTGTTCGGCCCTCTGGGGGTGGTTCGTGAGAAATTCGGTTGCAGAGAGGATAAGCTGACTGTCTAAAAATGGATTGAGATCTTCCTCAGTGCTCTGAATGGACTTGCAGCGGTCTTCATCAAAAATGGCGAAGAGCAGATTAAAACGACGAAGCAGCTCCACGAACCATTGATGAACCAGAGGTTCGGGAACCAGGATCAGGACCCGGTCGGCCCTCCCGGTCAGGTGCAACCTGTGCATGATAAGGCAGGCTTCGATGGTTTTCCCTAGGCCAACTTCATCTGCTAGAAGAATCCGGGGAGCAAGGCGCTTGGCGGCTTCGGCTGCGATGGCGAGCTGATGAGGAATAAGGTCGATGCGGGCGCCCGAGAACCCTCGTGCCGGAGAACTGCGAAATCTCCCATTTTGCTGGAGGGCCTGCGCTCGAAGTTCATAGGAACGGAGATCATCGCACTGCCCGGCAAGGAGACGCTCTTCCGGTTTGATAAAGCTCAGGGCATCAAACAAGTGCTCCTCCCGGATTTCCTCCTCTCCAGAAAGGTAAACAAGGAGCCCGTCCCGGTCCTCAACGGCTGCAACAGTGAATTCCTCTCCGGCCTGGTTCTTGATGCGGTCCCCTTCTTTGAAGTGCACCCGGATCAGTGGAGCAGAAGAGAAAACATACTGACGCACTTCCTCGGCGGCGGGGAAGCACATCTCCACGCGATCTCCCTCTGCACTGATGACCAGTCCAAGACCGAGTTCCGGTTGGGATGCGCTGGTCCACCGCTGGCCGGGAAGGGGGAAAGACACGGCGGGGAGACTGGGGTGCTATCGCCTTGGACGCAAGGGCAAGCAGTCGCACGAAAGCTATCTTTCCATGGTCACTTCCACCCTGAAAAAGGAAGAAGAAGACCGGGGGTCTGGAGCTGCGGAGAGGAGGTGTATCCGCCCTGTTCCGGCGTTAGAAGAGACAGGTTGCCAGTTGGAAAGGTCGTTACTGCGAAAGATCGTGTAGGTCCTTCCAAGCAAGGTGGGATAGGAAAGGAGGAATTCTCCGGGAATCGTGGGATTCGCAGCTACCGTGAGAGCAAAGCGGGAAGAAGGGTCCCGGGGGTCCGTCCCGGTAACCAGTATTTCGGCAAGGTTGCTCTGGCTGTCGCCATCAGCGTCCTCATCGCCGTCCAGGATACCATCATTATCGCTGTCTGATAGCTGAGG
>DIHT01000029.1 GCA_002420305.1 Akkermansiaceae bacterium UBA5689
GTGGCGCAGGTTTTCATGGGACTGAACATCAAATGCGCCTCCTGTCATGATTCCTTCATCAATGACTGGACTCTGAAGGAGACGTATTCATTCGCGGCAATTTTCGCTGGTGGGCCACTTGATATTCATCGTTGTGATAAGCCTACGGGAGAAAAGGCAGAGCCGGCCTTTCTCTACCCAGAGCTCGGCACGATCGACCCAGGGGCGCCTCCGGAGAAACGAGTGGAGCAGCTCGCAGAGATCATGACCTCTCCGGGAAACGGCCGAATGGCCCGCACGATGGTTAATCGGTTGTGGGCTATTTTCTTTGGCCGTGGACTGGTCGAGCCTGTCGACGAGATGGACAACCCAGCATGGAATGCTGACCTGCTGGACTGGCTTGCTGTTGACTTGGCGGAGAGCGGGTATGACCTGAAGCACACTATGAGTGTTCTTCTTAATTCTCGTGCCTACCAGAGGCCGGCGGTCTCTCTGGATGAAGAGGCGGATGAGTTTGTCTTCCGCGGTCCGGTGGTTCGGCGGATGTTCGCTGAGCAGTTTCTTGATGGATTGGACCAAATCATTCTGGCAGCAAAGAGTTCGCCGGCGGCAGCGCGTGGAACCGGGTTTAAGCGTGCTGGTTCGCGAAATCTCGACCGGTTGATGCGGACGCTGGGAAGGCCAAAGAGGGACGTGGTAGTAACCCGCCGGGAATCGAGGGCTACCACCGCGCAGTTCATCGAATTGGCTAATGGCAGGTCCGTGGCCGACCTGGTAGCGAAGGGGGGAAAGGAATGGCTTGATTCAGGGCGGGCTCCGACAGCTCTAGTAGAGGATCTGTTCGTGAGTTCGTTCGCTCGGGCTCCTTCGGACAAGGAGCTGGAATCGGCGTTGGAGATTATCGGTCGACCGGAAACCGCGCGTGGGGTAGAAGATTTGTTGTGGATGCTGGTAATGCATCCGGAATTTCAGTTAATCCACTGAGCGACTGTGTAGAGCGCTAAGGCTATGACCAACCAAAAAAACCGCCGCGATTTTCTTTCTTCAGCCTCGGCCGCGACCCTGGGCGCATTGGCTGCAGGTTACCCATCGAGCAGCGCTCTCGCAAAGTCGGGCGGGGCACCTCTCAACTCCACGGCGGATACAGTGATCGTGCTGTGGATGGGTGGAGGGATGGCTAGCACAGACACTTTCGACCCCAAGCGCTACGTTCCTTACGAAAAGGGTTTGGATCCGAAGAGAGTTCTCTCCACCTTTCCGGCAGTCGATACCGTGGTGGATGGCCTCCAGTTCACGGAGGGTCTAGAAAAGATCGGTCGGGTGATGGATCGGGGGACCCTGATCAAGACATACCAGGCAGCAGATCTGGGATTCATTCTTCACAGCCGGCATCAGTATCACTGGCACACCGCATACGAGCCGCCTCTCACCGTAGCGGCGCCTCATATCGGATCATGGATCTCGCGCAGTCTGGGTCCATTGAATCCGGATCTCCCGGCCTTTATAGATATCGGGCAAACATTCGATGGTGGAGAAAAAGAATCTCTCAAGGCGTTTCATACCGCTGGATTCCTTGGAAGTGAGTTTGGGCCGTTCTTCCTCGTGGAGCCTGATCAGGCCGTGGAGGCTGTGAAGCCTCCTCCGGGGATGAGTGACGAGCGTTTTTCGAAGCGGTATCAGGCTTATAAGAAGCTTCTGGCTGACAGTCCGATCCAGCAGCATGGGTCTGAGTATCAACGTGGCTCCCTGTTGAAGTCGATCGACAATGCTCATCGCCTGCTTTCCAGTCCCAAGGCTCGCAAGGCTTTTGACCTGAGCCTCGAGCCAAAGGAAAGCTACGACACATACAAGGTGGGTGGGCGCTTTGGGTTGGGCTGCCTGCTTGCCCGACGCCTTACCGAGGCTGGGGCCCGTTTCATTGAGGTTACGCATGGGTATTATCCATTTAAATACTGGGACACTCACGATAATGGTCATACGAGAATGAAGGAGCTCAAGCAGATGATCGACGCTCCAATCGCTCAGCTGGTTCTCGATCTCGAGGAACGTAAGCTCTTGGATCGAACCCTGATTGTGGTGGCCAGTGAATTCAGCAGGGACATGATGATGGAGGGTAAGCCCGAAAAACGAGTGAAAGACCAAGTGAACGTACCTCCGAGGATTGATGGTCCCCAGCATTACGGGATGCATCGCCATTTCACCGGAGCAGGAAGCGTTCTTCTCTTTGGAGGCGGTGTCAAAAAAGGTTTTGTCTATGGGGAGACTGCGGATGAACGTCCCTGTACTACGGTGAAGAATCCGGTGAATACCCAGCAGTTACATGCTAGTATCTATCGGGCGCTCGGTATCCCCCATGATCACCACTATGCGGTCGAGCAAAGGCCCTTCTATGTGACTCCGGATGGGGTTACGGAGCCGGTCATGGACCTTTTTGGCTAAGAAAAAGGGGAAGAGAAATCTGGAGGTGGATTGCTGCCCGCGTGCGCTAATTATTGCGCCAGGGGCCTTCAGGAGAGTTCGGTCGGCTTTCGGGTGGCCGGCTTGCCCAGCGTGGGTCGCTCCAAAGCATCAGGATAAACTTCTTGCGCGATTGGTAGTGGTTCCTAGCGTGAGCTCTCAATGACTACCAAACTTCTTTCTGCTTCACTCGCCGCGATCCTGATGATGCCCATGGCCCCTGCCGCGGAGGAGGGCAGGGAGCTCTATACCAACGGAGTGATCGATCTGGGAATCGTGGTTCGCGATCTTGACCAGTCTGCCAAGTTTTATACTGAGGTTGTGGGCCTTAAGGAAGTCAATGGGTTCAAGGTGCCTGGAAAGGTCACTGGTGATTTTGGCCTGACCAATAATCAGGATGTGACTGCACGGGTCTTTGTCGCCGTGGATGCCGCCGGCAAGCCTGCGTCAAAGCTCAAGATGATGGCGTTCCCCAAAGCTCAGGGTAAGAAGCCGGATCAGGAATTTATCCACAGTACGCTGGGGGTCTCTTACCTAACCCTGTTTGTCACAGATATGGATGCGGTCATGATACGCCTTAAAAAAGCTGGAGTGAAAACCCTTGGGAAAACTCCGGCTTCCATTGGAGGTCCTAATTTTCTGACCGTATTCAGAGATCCAGATGGAAACTTTATTGAACTGATCGGTCCATCCAAGAAGGGCGAGTAGCGTAAAAGCTATGCGGCCATGTGAGCTCTGCTAAGGGGCGCTATTTCTGCTCTGGTCCCCCGGTTTCAGGCAAGGCGAAGGCTACCAGCATCCCCCCGCGAGGGCGGTTGGATTTTCCTCCTCCGGCAGAGATGACCACGTATTGGCGTCCCTTCACCATGTAGGTGCTGGGAGTGGCATTCCCTCCGAAGGGGAGCTTTGCTTTCCAGAGGATTTCCCCGGTATCCTTATCGAAGGCGCGGAAAGTTTCATCGGCGGTAGCGCCGATAAAGAGGAGCCCTCCGGCAGTGACAACCGGTCCTCCGTAGTTTTCTGTTCCGGTGGGAGGGATCCCTTTTTTGGTGAGTTCGGGATATTCGCCGAGGATTACCTTCCACTTGATTTCCCCTGTATTGAGATCGACCGCGTTAAGGGTGCCCCAGGGGGGCTTGATAGCGGGGTAGCCTTCCGGGTCCAGATACCGTCGGAATCCACCAAAAGCGTATGAGGGCTGGCCTTCATTCTCCGGTTGTTCCCCACTGCGCGCCGGCACATTGAGGATGTAGTCGAGGATAGCCTTGCGCTTGTTCTCAGGCATGGAGGCGTAGGGGGGCATTCTTCCCGCTCCCTCACGGGTAATTTTTTCGATTTCCGCCCGCGATTTCCGTTTTCCGATATCAAGAAGGGGGGGGAATCCTGCGGCCAGGTTGCCCTTGCGGTCAACTCCGTGGCAAGCGCTACAGTTGATCAGGTAGTCCCGTTCGCCGCTAACGAGACCAGTGCCATCCGCGCGCTTGGTTTCTATCATCTGTACGATCCATGGCATTTCGTTGATGTTCACGTAGTAGATGCCATCTGGATCTGCAGCTCCACCGCCCCATTCCATTCCTCCGTCGAAGCCCGGAAACATGATGGTCTCCTTCAGGCTGGGAGCGGGGAAGGGGCCAAAGTTGGGAGACGCCCGGATGCGGTCGAGAGTCAGTTGGTGGGTGGCTGGAGAGATATTGGAAGCGTCAGCTTCGGTATAGCGCTGGCGCATGAGAGGTGCGGGTTTGGTGGGGAATGGCTGAGTAGGCCAAGCCTGTTCCCCGATGAGGTCTGATTGGGGGACAGGGCGTTCCTCTACAGGCCAGAGAGGTTCTCCGGTCGAGCGATTAAACACAAAGAGTAGCCCATGCTTGGTTCCTTGTGCCACGGCATCGATTTTTTTTCCCTTATGAGTGACCGTGAGGAGGACCGGAGGGCATGCAAGGTCCTTGTCGAGTAGATCGTGGTGGACGATTTGGAAGTGCCAGATCCGTTTGCCGGTTGCTGCGTCAAGAGCGAGCAGGCAGTTGGCAAAAAGATTCATCCCGTGACGTTTACCTCCATAAAAGTCAGGTTCGGCTGTCTTGGTAGCCACGTAGACAATACCGCGTTTGTCGTCTAGAGACTGCCCACACCAGGGCATGGTCCCGGTAGCAGTTTTCCATGCGTCCGGTGGCCAGGTTTCGTATCCGAACTCACCGGGGCGGGGGATGAGGTTAAAAATCCAGCGACGTTTTCCAGTCCGGACATCGTAGGCACGAACCGCGCCCACACCGCCAACGCCTCCCACGATAACGAGGTCCCGGTAGATGACTCCTGGGGTATTGAGTCCCGAGCCGAGGTTGATGGATCCATTCTCTCCGAATTCCCGAATGGTTTTGCCGGTGTCAGGATCGACTGCGAAAAGGTGTCCCTTCACACCGGTGAGGAGTCTTCGCTCGCCGCCCTGATCATTTTCCCAGTAGACCAGCCCTCGCTGGCGCTGCCCGCCGCGCCCAGTCTTCTCCTGCCCGGGATCCCATTTCCAGATGGTCTTTCCCGTCCCTGCGTCGAGGGCGAGGATCTCACGCGTTGCCGTAGGGGTGTAAAGGATTCCCTGGATGATCAAATTATTGGCCTGGTATTCCGACTGGTGACCTGTGTCATGAGTCCATGCCACTTCCAAGGATTTGACATTCTTGCGATTGATTTGAGCGAGGGAAGAGAACAGGTTGCGCTCTTTTCCGCCCAGATAGACTGGCCAATCCTGAGGGTCTGGAGCAGAGCTACCGGCGGATGGCCAGATGGCCACAAGAGCAGCCGCTCCGAATAAAGCGAGGTGGGTTTTCACGGCAGGGGAGTTTAGGGGTAAACTGGGTGGAAGGAGAATGTATTTTGTGTCATTCGATCATTTGAAACTTGTTCAAATTCAGTCCGCGCAATCGCTTTTCCCCGAGATTGCCCTAAACTTCGACAATCATGATCCTCGAGTGCCTGAAATCCCGGGGTAGAACAAAGCTTTTGGTAGTTCAATTTTGGCCCAGAGGCGGGTTAGTCATCTTTGGGCTGCTCCTTGCGGAGGGTGCCGGTGCTCAGTCCCTCCCAGAGGTCTTACTTCTGCCGGAGACGAGGGTCACTGCAGAGCGGCTCATTGAGGGGGATGAAGCGGCTGCTTTCTGGTCTGCGGATGACATCGCGCTCGAGGCGCCCCGGACTGTCGACCAGATGCTCTCGGGTGATACTTCATTTTCATTGTATCGGAGACAATCCGCCCTTTTTGGCAACCCGACCTCTGCAGGAGTGAGTCTTCGAGGGGCCGGTGCCAGTGCGGCGGCACGAACCCTTATTCTGCGGGATGGAATTCCCCAGAATGACCCCTTTGGTGGATGGGTTTCCTGGTCCCGATATGCGCCTGGAGCCTTGAACTCCGCTCGTATTATTCCATCCGCGCAGGCTGCTGTCTGGGGCAACCAGAGTCCTGCAGGAGTGGTGCACCTCACTGGAGGTGATCCGTCGGGCCACCTGACCAGAATACAGACTGTCGCTGGAAGCCATGGGATCCGCGGATTGACCCTCCTGAGTAGCAGGGAGAATACTGATGCCAGTCTGGCCGCTCAAGCGGCTGTGCACACCCTTATCTCCAGCGGATTCCACGGTTTAGAGGAGGGTCAGCGTGGATCAGTGGATCGCCGGTTGGGGCTGGCGACGCGCAGTGCCGATTTCCGTATCGTCTGGCGTCCGGACAATGAGCTGACCATCGAACCATTTGTGTCCTTGCACACGGAACAAAGGGGCAACGGTACTGTTCTTTCGAGGAATGCTTCCGAGGCTCTTGATTTATCAATTCGGGTTACCCGAAACACCCCCGCTATGACATGGCAGGGTCTGGCATATTACCAGCGCCGTGGATTCGAGGCGCTTTTTGCGAAGGTCGCGGTGGATCGGAGCAGCGAGGTGCCTGCCCTTGATCAGTTTGATGTGCCGGGTGAAGGAATTGGTGGCGGCTTTACTGCAGCCCTGAGCCCGGTGGAGAATATGAAGGTCATTCTTGGAGCGGATCTGAGGCGGCTGAGGGGCGAGACGAATGAGCTGGCAGGGTTTGTCGATGGGGCCTTTTTGCGACAACGAAGAGCCGGTGGTGAGCAACTCATCGGGGGAGTTTTCCTGCGTGGAATTCATGAGGGGATTGCCGCAGGGCTCTCCCTTGCGGGTAGTGCTCGGATCGACTACTGGGCCTTTACGGATGGTGTGCGTGTTGAGCAAAGGCCTGCGACTGGTGGCCTGCTCCGTAATTCTTCCTACGGTGAGAGGGACGGGACTGAAGCCTCCCT
>DIHT01000073.1 GCA_002420305.1 Akkermansiaceae bacterium UBA5689
GAAGAAGTGACAGGTATTTTTCCATTTCCCGATCCGTTGCTCCCCTTCGGAGGACAAGCTCAAACTGGCGCTGAATCGCCGCCGACATCTCCAATTTGGTCGGCATCTCCTCCTTAAGCACAATCGCCTCAAAAGCCGGGTTGGTCTCCCTCGGATACCATCGGTCCTGAGCATTCAATGCTGCCAGCAACGACTCCTTCCGGGGTGACTTGAGTTGTGCCGCAAAGATTTGTTTCCCGGCAATCCACTTGGCGTTGCTGAGCATCACAAGCAAATGTCCCCCGTCAAGAGCGGTCACATCGTAGTCGCGCACTCCGGAATGATCAGGCAGGATGAAGGGATTAGTCACTCCGTGAAACTTGCGTGTCCTGAAACCGGACCGTTCGCTGCCATCTAGCCGGAACACATCCATGATCCGCTCGTGGAATATCTGCGGACTCAACAGCCACCTCCTTGCCGGTGACCAAGCCTTCTCCTTCACCTCGCCACTGAAGAGCTTATCGTGGTCGACATAGTTTCCGTAACCCGGATAACGCAGCTTCTCTTCCAGGCTGGAAGCATTATGTTTACCCAGTTCTTCGCTTATCCACACCATGATGAACTCCCGGTCTTCATCGCTTGGCTGCTCCTTTTTCCTTGGTGGCATTTGCTTCAGGAACAGTTGTTCCTGAATACGATTGAATAATTCCAGCCGTGCCTCCAATGCCATGCCTGCCAGATTGTCGAGGCGCACATCGCCTTTCTGCGAATCTTCTCCATGACAGTCCATGCAGTAAGCTTCCAATAGGACCGTGGCCTTCGGAGAGACATCCTGAAGGTTGTCTGCTGCCACAGCAAATCCGCCCACCATGAACGAGATCATGGTAGAGAAGCATGAAATACGAGAATTCATTCTGACCGCTGTGATAATTGTGCCAGCTCAAGGGCAATGTGTCCTTCAGGCTCTTGGACCATTGTTCGAAGGTAATACTCCTCGCCCCGGGAATGTCTGGAACAGTGATCCCCTCAACAAGAGATTGCGCTGGCTGTGCATACAGGAACTGTAGCTCCGGCTGATCATAAGTCCCGGGTAAACTCCGGGCATAGATTTCCAGCTCAGCAGCATATTCCCCGGGATTTTCGCCAATGTTGCTTTCGGAACGAACCCCCGCGGCTCTCGAAAAACCGGAAATCCGGGGACCCTTTCAAGGCAGAGCCTGTTTCCAACCAGCCTTGAGAATCGCACCGTGCCGGTCGAGTGTCTCGGCATATCCCTCCTGCCCCGCGACATTCTGCATCTCACCCGGATCTGTTTCATGGTCATAGAGCTCCCGGGCTTTCACTTCGCCGCTCTGCCAGTCCCGCCACTCCACGTAGCGGTGCTGGTCGGTCCGGACTGAATAGCCCATGATATCTCCATGGCTACGATGGCGGTTGCCCTGGTAGGCCCGGGGATACTGGCTGAAAGCTGCTTTTTTCCATGGGCGAAAAGGCTCATCCAGAAGAACCCGGAAGCTTGTTCCCTGAAGACCTTCAGGAACAGCAAAACCACAGGCCTCGACGAGAGTGGGGTAAAGATCCACGAGTTCTACGAGAGCGCTACTCTCGGCGCCGCTCTCTTTCTGTCCAGGGGCTGAAAGAATCAAAGGAACCCGAACTGACAACTCATAATTGTTCGCCTTGGCCCAGAGACCCTGTTCTCCGAGGTGGAAGCCATGATCTCCCCAAAGGCAGATTACTGTCTCCTCACCTAACCCGAGTGCATCTACCTGATCAAGAAGGCGGCCTACAAGATCATCCACATAACTCACACACGCATAATAGCCGTGACGCAATTCAGCCGCTTTCTCCTTAGAGACCTTTCCATTACGAGAGATGTCAGTATACCCCTCCAATTCTTTCCAACTCCTCACCGCAACCTCCGGCGCACCCCTTGGATGTAACTCCGAGGCGGGGGCCGGAAGGGTCTCGCGGTCATACAGGTCCCAATATTTCCGAGGTGCACAAAACGGCAGGTGAGGCTTGCGAAAACCGACCGCCAGAAAAAACGGCTGATCTCTCGTCTTCAAACGATCCAACGCCTCAAGAGCTGCCTCACAAACCACTCCATCGATGTAGGTTTCATCCGGCACATCCGCCGCCTCCGAGGAGGCCCGCTTGAGCCCCTCACCCTCCAGATTTTCGGGAGCAGCATAACGAAGATTCGCCGCTCTGACATTATCATGAAGCGGGGCCTCGGACCAAGAGGGCTCATCTTTTGAAGGAGGACCTCCTCCATGGAAGATCTTTCCAATTGAGCGGCAGTGATATCCTTGTTTTCTAAAAAATTGCGGCAAGGTAACCACATGTGGCAGAGCTTTACGGAAGTGGGTACTCAGGTCCCATACTCGAATGGTATCGGGTCGACGACCTGTCATGAGGGAAAGGCGCGAAGGACTGCACACCGCCTGCTGGCAATAGGCCTTCCGAAAGACAGTGCCGTCGCTCGCAAGACGGTCGATATTGGGTGTTCGTGCCACCTTATCTCCGTAACACCCGAGCATAGGGCGCAGATCATCAACCGCGATAAACAAAACATTGGGAGAGCGCTGTGCTCCGAGAGAGAGCGAAAGCGCGCAGGCAGCAAACCCAAATCCAATCACAAGATTTCTCATACCTTCACCGGCTTTTATCAAAAAAATATTCTCGATAATTAAGTTTCAGGTCGGCCTTGCTGGGAGTGCCGCCCTTCATGCAAGCCTCGATCTCGGACTTCAACTGGAGAACGTTCTTCCGATCGAGAAGGGGATCCTTCGTCGATCTACGCCATTGCAGCAAACGCTTCTTTAATCGCCGGAGGACCTCCGCATGATCTGAATCCTCCGCGAGATTCTCGAATTCGTGAGGATCGTTTTCCAGATCATACAGTTCAAACTCAGGAGGATAACGCATTCGCTGGTAAGCACCCCTGACTGGCTCTCCTGCCACTAAGATCGCCTCCTCAACTCCCTTAAAAAATCGTTTAAGTGTGAACTCGTAACCCGGGTTGATCTCTCCTGCCATGAGATTATGGATCAATTTGAATCGGGCATCTCTTACACTCCGCTGAGGGTAATAATTATGTGCGGAGTGAAGGTGGAACTCGGCAAAGAGATGCTTGCGCCACTCCACATTTTTTCCTTCGAGCAAAGAGACGAGAGTGCGACCGGGAAGCTCACCAGGTGGCGAAACACCCGCTATCCCGAGAAGGGTGGGCATCAAGTCGATGGTGGAGACCAACTCGGAACACCTTTCGCCCCCCTTCCAGTGTTTTCCACCCGACATAATCAGCGGGATCCGTAATCCTCCCTCGAGGGAGGTCCGCTTGCCCCGCAACATGTCTGCCCCGTGGTCCCCGAGATACACAATCAGGGTATCCTCATATTTTCCGGACTTACGCAGAACTTCCAGAAGCTCACCAACCTGGGAGTCCAACCGACCCATGCAGTTATAGTAGTCGGCCGTCTGCTGGCGCAAATCCGGAGTATCCAATCCGAAGTAAGAGAGCGACTTCACCTCAGCTCCCGTGAGAGGATTCTCGGGAACTCCCCCGACGGACTTTAGGAAAGGACGGTGAGCATCAGGATAGTTCACGCTGAGGAAAAAGGGCCGCTTGGACTTCTTGATGAACCTTTCCGCTTCGCGCGCATAATTTTGAAGTTTGTTCCGACTGAAGTTCGAGGATTCCATCCGCTTGAAATCGAAAGGAAAGGCTGATGCAGGATTGACGTGAAGTTTACCAATGATCCCGGTGCGATAACCCGCCTGCTTGAGACTGCGGACCAAATTGGGGGTATCCTCGTGGTAGAGTCCGAATTTCCAGGTCGCCAGCCCGATCTGCCCATTCTGATGGGGATAAAGCCCTGTCAGCAACGCCGCCCGTGACTGACTACACCCCGCTTGCGGAACGTAGGCTCTCTCAAACAAGACTCCGTTGGCGGCAAGCTTATCGAGAATTGGCGTCTTTACGAAGGGCTCTCCATAACACCCAATCTCTGGCCCATTATCCTCGGATACGATCAATAGAATATTGGGTCGCCCCGGCAGGAACGAGGCCTGCACAAGGGTGAGGACGACGATAAGAAGCCCTTGCACCAGATGCAGTGGAGCGGGCAATGTGTCACTTTCAGTTGAGCTCACGGAATCAAGCAGGATCTAAGAGCGGTTCAGCAGTGAAGCCCAGCTCAATGTCCAAAGCTCTCGCCTGCACAAGCATCGCCCCCTTCCCGGCCGCGAATCAGAACAACCGAGCTACGGGCTCGGAGACGAATTGATATTGATTCATATCTGACGCCGATTACTTTCATGTAGAGTCCTGTCTAAACGATGAAAAAAGTCCTTCCCCTACTCCTGATCCTCTCTGTGGCTCTGAATGCCTGGCAATTGACCAAGAATTCGAGCGCGACCGGGGAAGCATCGGATGATCAAAAATCATCGAGATCCGACAATTCGCTCGAACAAGTATCCCTCTCTGACCGCAGAGCTCCTATCAAGGAGGGCAACACGAAAAGCCCGGGAACAGCTTCTTACAGCTCACTCGATGAGGTTCTTGCTATTGGGGATCCCCTCCAGCGCTATGAGGCCCTGCTCGCATTCATCAAAAACCTCGATCCAGATGAAATCGAAGGCTATCTGGGAGCTCTTCGATCCGGCAAAGGAAAGATGGACGCCGAAACAAGTTTGCTCCGGCGTCTTCTCCTCGCCAGGTGGACGCAGGAAGATCCGGATGCCGCGTTAGCGAGCCTTTCCTCCGCAGGCGGAAAACAAGCCTATGCGGACGCAGGGACAGTCCTCAGCACTCTCGCCGCCATGGACCCTGCGCGCGCTGCCGCTTGGTTGACTGACCCTGAAAACTCTCTTCTCAGACAACCCTGGATGGGTGCAATGCTAAGCCGAAGCATCGCTGAACAATGGGCGCGGCAGGATCCTGATGCCGCTCTGGCATGGGCCTCATCGCTCGACCCAGAGCAGAGGTCAGGAGCGTATGCCGGGATTATCAATAACATCATGGAAAGTGACCCACAGCGAGCCGCAGCCCTTGCCATGAGTCTTGATAGTTACGATCGCCCGAAATTGCTCGGGCAGATCGCAGAATCCTGGGCAGCACAGGACCCCGCAGAAGCGGTGGCTTGGGCCAATTCGCTCAGCGACTTGGATCGCGAGGAATCCCTGCAGGAAGCTCTCGGGAGCTGGGCTGTTTCAGACCCCTCCAAGGCCGCGGCATATGTTGACCAGATGCCTGAAGAGGAGCGGGCCGGAGTCGTGGGTGAGGTCGCGCGAAACTGGGCCCAGCAGGAACCCGCGGAAGCCGCTGAATGGCTTGGCAATCAGCCGGAGAGCGAGGGCAAGGCCGGCGCAATGGGTCAAGTCATGTGGAACTGGACTACCTCTGACCCAGAGGCCGCAGCCAACTGGCTGGGGGAGCAGCCTGCGGGGCCAAGTTACGACAATGGCGTCACCGGCCTCGCCAAGGCCGCAACCCATGCTTATGACGATCCTTCCACCGCGGTAAACTGGGCCTCCACGATCGAAAATCAGGACCTCCGGAATCGCATGACCAGCCATACCCTTGGAGCGTGGCGCAGGCAGGACGAGCAAGCCGCCACCTCATGGGCAGCTGAGAACCAGATCGAGCTCCCCGCCGCGCAACCTCGCGGCAAGTAGGAAAGGTGCTACTTCCGTTACGGTGTGGCAGCAAGGTCTGTTACCGTAAAGCCCTTGAAGTTGACCCACCCTGCGTGACCTTCTGCTCCGTAAGTTTGCAGACCGATCACCCCCGCAGCCACATGCTCAGGCTGAGGGTTCGGATCCGTGTAATCGACGATCGCCTTGCCATTTAGCCACACCTGGATGTGAGCGCCCACTGCTCGAATTCTCAGGTGATTCCATTTCAGCGGTTTCCTGATCTCGTCCTTCTCATCACCCTTGTCGAGCCACTCCTTGTAATGAAGACCAACATATTCCTCAGCAGCACCACGACCAATGTTCACCTGATAACCCCGCTGTCGCCCCTCTCCTGGCCCATGCCGAAGGTATACCCCGCTGTTATATTTTCCGTGCTCATCAATTTTGAATTCTAGCTCCAGTTCGAAGTCCTTGAACAATCTCTTGGTCATCAGGATTCCACTCTTTCTCGGATCCCCATCCTGCCCACCAACAATAGCTCCATTCTCGACCCTCCATTTGGCCGACCCCACCGAATGCCACCCTTCCAGTGATTGACCATCGAAGAGAGCAATCTTTTCGGCTCCACCTGAGAGTGACCCAAGGGAGAAAAAGGCACAGACAAGAATCAAAATCCTCATGCCCCACTGTCCCAAACCTGGTTCAGCGAGCGAGAACTAATTACGAGTCCAACCTTTGAAAAGGGCATTGGCTCTATTCCTCTACAACCCACAAATCCTCACTCCGCCAAGTCCATGGGCACAATTTCGATTCCGCTCAATTGGGTTGCGCCCTTCTTTGCTGTCAGAGCGACTTGGAGGCTGCCCTCACTTACGATACCGTCAAAGACTACGGCAACAGCCGTCAGCCTGCTACCTAGATTGAAATCCGTGCTGACCGTCTGCCCCTGTAGCTGAATGTCGAAACGGCGTTCGTCGCTGGCAGGGTTGGCAAAGATGAGTCCTACGCGGTAACTCCCGGGCTTCAGGCCCCTCAGCGTTACCGATTCCATCCCCTCAACTCCGGACGCTGCAACCCAGGGCAAGCCTGCATCATCCCTCATCCATATGGAGTGATGATAGTAGCTCCTGGGCTTTGCAGGAACCGTAACGAGATCGAGCTCCGGGGAAGGCCCACCCATACTGGGGAAATCGAGCCAGAGCGTTCCGCTCTCGGTCATGCGATCGGCCGGCGCTCCGAAATTGATCCCGATCCTCCGGATCTTGCCCGCCAGTTTTTCCTTCTTGATCCGTCCCCAAGTCGTCCATTGCTCGTGACTTTCGGGCAAGCTGTACATCGCAAGCCCGGTCGGAAGCGGATAACTGCAGGTGCATCCTTTGTAGAAGTAAGGCATGCTCAGCACTCCATTGGCCGGGACAATACTGTTGGTGCAACCCGAACGAGGCCCGCTGATATTGATGGTCCCGCTATCAATTCGCTTGTCGTAGAAGGAAGCCGTTCCCGAGCGCATGGTGTAGATATGGCCGTAGTCAAACCCGCCATCGCATCCGTAACTCTTAGGAAACGCACGCGCTTCGGTCTCTCCCGTAAGGGGATTCTGCCGGTGCCCAGCCACTGGAGCCTCGGGCTTCCAGGCGTTTTTCTGGTGAGACGGCCGATACTGACTCGGTTGCACCGTCTTAAGGTCAACTCTGGCTGCGGCCTGCACTTTCAGGAGCGCTGATTCCTCCGCACTCAAAACACGACCGGTATACACGTCCGAAAAGTTCGGAGGCAGAAGGCGGTAGTCAACCTTCATCGTGCGGGTGGAGGCGTCGAGCCAGTCCTTGGTGGTCGTAATCATCACCCCATCGATAACCTTGGGCTGCGGGGAGCGCTTGAAGTGGCCCAGCGTATCATCGAACCAGAGTACTCCAAGCGGGGCCTTAACCAGCTCGTCGAGGCTGGGCTTGAAGTCGCCATGGTAGTTAGTCGCTCCAGGGAGAGCGCCCGCTCGCAACCTGGTCTCGAGTTCCTCGCCATGCTGCACGATGAACTTTCCTCCGTAAGGACGGACCGATTCAAAGATGCGCTCCCGCTCGTCGCTTGGTATCTCCTCACGGAGCAGGACAAAATCAGCAAAGTAAGGTGGCATCTCAAATCCGGCCGGGTCATCTTGCCACACCGCAACCCGCGATCCGTAGATTCCCGCTCGGGAGAGGTCCTCCCGGAGGGCTCTTACTCGGCGCCCTTCCTCTTCCACAACCAATAATCTGAGCGAGGTTTCGGAAGCGAGATGCACCAACGTGTCGGCATCAACTGAACCAAGGAACACTCCATAGCCATGCCGCGGAATCTCACCCAGGAGCTGGCTCGAAAAGGCGGTAGCCTTGCCCGGTGGCGGCGGCGTAGCCTCGTGGCGGCGGCTCTCGGCCTGAGTCCCGCTTCCAAACGCATAAAGCCCGCCAGCCGCAGTGGTAACGAAAAGTTTGTCGTCCGCAACAACCATGGAGTGAACTTTTCCGGGGACCTTTTCATAGCCATTTGCGAAACGGATTTCTTGATCGCCCGCCCTGATGGTGCTTCGAACCTCCGGCTTACCCTCATATCGCAAGCGGTCCTCGTGACGAACATAGTTAATCCCCATGTCGGCTAGCAAACTCTTGCGCTTTCCTTTCTTCTCCTCGCTTTTTCCTGCCAGAGAAGCGTACCAGCCCCCTGGCACCCGCCCACCAAGAGGAAGTTTGAAATCCTTAAGCTTGCCCGTCTTTAGATCGAAGCGACCCGGATAGGCATTACTGCTAGGCACAACGAGCTCCTCACCATCGATGAGTAAATATCCCTGTGGGGCGATGCCCCCAATTGCCACCGCATTATGTGGCTGCCCGCCGTAGAGGTGACCGGTGCTATCATTGACCCAGATCTGCTCTCCCGTTGCCGCTTCCAGGCAAAAAATGAATACGCCTTCGAACGGCCAGACTCCGGCCGCGAAATACACCCGGTCCTCCTGCACGACGGGACCGCCCCGAATGGGCCATACCGAGGTGACCCGCTTATTCCCAATCAGCTTCCGTGCTGATGGCACAGGTCTGACCTTCCAGACCTCTTTACCCGTTGCTGCGTCCACGCAGTAGAAACATCCGTCATCCGACCCGAAAAGAACCTTATCCCTCCACGCCACAGGAGCCAACCGTATTGGTCCGTCCGCGAAGGCTTCCCAGAGCAATGCTCCCGAGTTGGTCTCGAAGGCCATGATCTTATCCTCCCGGTTGGATGCCAGGAAGAGACGTTTTCCCTTTACGATCGGCTCGTAACCTCCGTCGAACTGCAACCGGACATCGTTAAAGGCTGGCAGAGGCCTGGGCAGCTCACGGCTCCAGAGAAGACTCAGCACATCCGTCAATACCTGCGGACTCTCAGCCGTCCGTTCAACATCATGACGCCACATGGGCCAGTCTTCCGCAAGGGCTGACAGCCCCGCCGCACAGAAGAGTGGGAGCAGGATTTTCATTATCATTGAATTCAGTCAAAGAACGGTTTCCTCGACAGCCAAAGCACAACGCACAGTGCAGGAAGACACAAGGGAGAACGGCGCCAGTAGATATATGCTGAAACTTCGACTCACAAAAGAGATCGCCAATCCCTGCCCTGATTTGAGACTCTCTCCCGGCCCTCGAATGAAACGCCTCCCGCTCAACCTCATTTTTTTCCTTTTCTGCTTCACCCTGTCTTCCCAAGCCCGGCAACCCAACGTCCTCTTCCTCGCCGTTGATGACATGAATGACTGGCTCGGGTGTATGGACACCAGCCCCAGTGCGATCACCCCCAATCTCGACAAGCTAGCGAAGCGGGGCGTGCTTTTTACTAACGCTCATACCGCCGGGGTCTACTGTGCCCCCTCCCGCGCAGCCATATTTTCCGGCCAGTTTGCATCGACTACGGGGTGTTACCGAACCGCAAATTATTTTGTACACCTTCCGGAAATAGATGCTCTTCAGATGTGCTTTGCCAAGGCCGGCTACACGACTCTCGGTGCAGGAAAACTGTTTCATCACCCCGCCGGGGCAATTGACCAGCGCGGCTGGGATACCTTTTTCCTCAGAAACAAATCCCAGCGCACCAGTGGGTGGCCTCTCAACTCATGGTCCGACGAGACTCCTCTTCCGCACCCCTTTCCTGCCAGCATCTACAACAGAGGGCGGGAAATTACCGGCGGGATGTTTCTGGAATGGGCTGCCCTCCCAGATGAACAAGAGGAGCAAATGGCTGACACTATCCGCGTCAACTGGGCTGCAGAGCAACTCCAGAAAAAGCATCAGGAGCCCTTCTTTCTCGGCGTTGGGATCTACGCTCCCCACTATCCTAACTACTGCCCCCAGAAATACTACGATCTTTACGATCCAGAGAGCATCAAGCTCCCTCCCCTCAAGGAGGGCGACCTTGCCGACTTGCCGGAAAAAATACGCAAGATCAAAACTGCGCGCTCAAGAATTATCGAAAAACTGAGTAAGCTGGATGCTTTTGATGATGCCATTCACGGATATCTGGCCTGCATCAGCTATGCAGACGCAATGATGGGGCGCGTTCTCGATGCTCTTGAGAGAAGCCCTCACGCTGACAACACAATTATCGTACTCTGGAGCGACCACGGCTATCATCACGGCCAGAAGGGAGACTGGGGAAAACATACCCTCTGGGAGCGCACTTCAAATGTCCCTTTTATCTGGGTCGGTCCGGGTATAGCTCGGGGCGCACGATCAGATGTCACCGTAAGCCTGATCGACATGTTTCCCACTCTGGTGGAGATGTGCAACCTTCCCGCTCCTCACCAGAAACTGGAAGGCTCATCCATCGCCTCTGTTGTCAGGAATCCTGACGAGGCCAAAGACCGGACCGTCTACCTCCCTCACATGCATCCAGGAGAGTATGCAACCATTAATCGTAATTGGCGCTACATCCGCTACGGAGACGACGGCGAAGAACTCTATGAGCTGCAGAAGGATCCTCATGAATGGAGAAACCTCGCGGATGATCCTGAATATGCCGAGCTGAAGACCACGATGCGCGAGGCAGCCCCTGCTACTTTCGCTGAACCCCGCGAAAAGCTGAATAGTCGGCGCGACCTTGTAATTGATGGCGAATCCTTCCATTGGAAGAAGGGAGCGAATCCTCTAATCCAAGGAACAGAAAACAACGCATCAAAGGACCAGCCAGCAAACAGAAAAAAGAAAAACGTCCTCTTCATCGTGTGCGACGATCTGAACACGCATGTCTCTCCGTCCGGGTATGACCCTATTCATACACCTACTCTCAGCTGGCTCGCTACCGAAGGAATGACTTTCACGCACACCTTCTGCCAGTATCCGGTTTGCGGTCCCTCGCGCGCCTCCTTTCTCAGTGGCCTCTACCCTGAATCAACGGGTGTTTTGAACAATACAGCCGACATCCGGAAGGAGCGCCCTGGCACGGTATCCTTGCCACAATTCTTCAAGGAGAATGGGTATTGGACCGCGAGTGTGGGCAAGATCTTTCACTCGTCCCGACACGAACATGGCGAACCCGCATGGCATGAAGTCCTCCGCTTCCAAAATGACGAACTCGAGATCGTGCGGAAGGCGCGCGGGGAATTCGAGGAACAGTACGGATCAATCGAGGATCGTCCCAACCGGAAAAGGTGGCGAGAACTGAAGAAGAAGGTTTCGGGAAAACTGGATGCCCAGACCCCTCCCGGACGGGGCCGAAGCGGACTGACCGATGCACAGCACAAGGACGGCAAGAATGCTCGACAGGTCGCTCAGTGGCTGCGAGCCGACACCCCCGGTGAGAAGCCTTTCTTCATTGCCTGCGGCATTCAGAAGCCACACGTCCCCTTCCTTGCCCCGAATAAATACTTCGATCTCTACCCAATAGATGAGATTGTCTATCGACCCGACCAACCCGACCTCTGGGACAGCCTACCTCAATCAGCGATCTCGAAGCGCTACAGTGCCTTCGGGTTTGAACTGGGAAAGGAGAACAACACCCTGCGCCGGGAATACATGCAGGCCTATCATGCCTGCATCTCCTTTATCGATGCTCAGTTGAAACTGGTCTTTGATGCCTTGAAGCAGAGCGGCCACTGGGAGGACACCATCATCGTTTTTACTTCCGATCATGGCTATCACCTCGGCGATCACTTCCTATGGGGAAAAGTGACTCTCTTTGATATTGGAGCAAAGGTTCCTCTGATTATACGAGCTCCGGGAATTACCACGCGTGGAACCACTTCCGAGGCCATGGTTGAATTGATCGATCTCTACCCTACGCTGGCGGATCTCACCGGACTCAAGCCACCTGAACACCTGCAGGGAACATCCCTTCGTCCGCTTCTCCGGCACCCCGGACGGTTGGGAAAAAAGAAACATGCTTACAGTGTCGTTTCCCGTGGCAACAGTCTGGGGCACGCCATCCGTAACCAGCGCTGGCGCTACGCAAGGTGGCCCGATGGAGAGGAACTCTATAACCTCACCAACGATCCCTCAGAGAAAAACAACCTCGCTGGGGGGACTCGGCACGAACATCGACTGAAAGAATTGCGCACCCTTCTAAACGAGAAGCAGCGGCACGCCAAATCTGCCCGGTAGAGCAACCGGAACCGGAAAGCTATTTCTCTCCACCCTCCAAGAAGGAGAGAAGCCGATCCTCTCTGATTGCACCCATGGCCCCGTGACCCTCGCCTTTGACCTTGTAATGCACTACCGCGCCATCGAGGTAGGAAAACTTCTCCAAGTTTCCGTCAACCTCGCTTGGTTTGGCCAACTTTTCCCCTTCGTAGCCCATTGCCTTTGCCCAGAGATAGGTCGAATGCTCGGCGTGAACAAACCCCAGCTTTCCTCCCTTCGCAGGAATAGCCCTCGAAAGCCCTCCCTCGTAAGGGACCAGATTATCCTCCGTTCCAGAGATATTCATTAGCCGTTTCCCTTTCATAGGCACTACTGCTTTGCGGTAGGCATTATTAGGACCCTTGGCCTTGAACGCTTTTCCGTCGTGCTGGTACACATTAAGCGGACTTACTCCGCTCACATAGTTCCTTATGTTCGGCAAACGACACTCGATCGCGAGTTGATTCACCAGAGCCGCCCCATTCGAACTTCCAATGATACTAAAATTTTCCCGTTGGACATTATCGCATTCCGACACCTTCTTGATGATCTCCTCAATGAACCCACGGTCATCGGCCTTGGATCGCTCAGAAACAATATTCCAACCTCGGGAATAGCCCTCTGGACATATCACGATGTAGTGCCTCGCCATTCCCCTGTGACGACGCATGAATCCCTTGAAGGCTCCCCGTGCGTTCCCCCCTCCACCATGCAGGAAAATGACCACAGGGCGTTTCCCCTTCCTGCCCTCGGGAACGGAAACAACATAAAGCCGCTCAAAAGAACGCTCCTGCTTCCATGACTGTGAAATCTTATATTCCCCTGACTTAAGGTCTTCGGCGTTCAGCACACCGAATCCGGTCAGACTGAGGACAGAAAGAGTGAGAATCAAAAACTTCATCCCGGAAACCTGTAGAGGTTAGCACCATCTGCGTCTACTGAAGAAAATCCGCACCCTCTATTTTGTTTTTGTCCAGTGAGCTTCGATGGTGACATCGTCTGAGGGCATCAGGAACCTGATTTGCTCAAGATGGGGTTGTGTCAGCGTAATGGGACCATCAGCGGTCCAGTGCAGGACCTGCTGTGCCCGCGGACTCTCAGGCTCAGAGACGGTCACCGTAACCATTTGTCCCGCCTGTGGTTGCAAGGGCACGGCCACTCCCCCCCTGACCACCAGCTCAGGCTTCCTTTTATAGATCGCAGTCATTTGAGCGTCCGCCGCACCCACTGTGAACAGAGGCCTTCGGCTCTCAGGGTCATTGAAGGTTCCCCCGGAAGCCACCCATTTCACAAAGGGACGCTCCCCTTGCTTTTCTGGCGCGGTCACCCGAATGACACTTCCGGGCTCAAAGAACCCATACTTGCTGGTATCACCGAGAAAGGGTCGATTCCCACTGACTAATTCCATAATTACTCCCCCACTCAGCTCCACGCAATAGTTGAAGGGAGTGCCGTAAGTCTGGGAGAGCATCCATGCCATTCGCATACTGAAAGCCTCCTTGTCGTTCCCCGGCGGACGACTGATATGGCCTCTACCGGGAATCATTGTAAATCTTCCATACCCACCACAATCGAGGTGATTCTGGTAGAGAGGGATCTGCTCCGAGATTCTTGAGACATGATCAAGCGGGCAGTGAAGAACCCACACCGCAGTTTTCAATGTTCGGCACGTCTCCGCTGTAGTCCCTCGCTGGACTTCTTCACAACCCCAAGCCCCCAGGGGCATCATGGCGGCAATCTGATACCCTTCCCCGTGCTCGTCCGCACATCCGATTTTCCAAGTCCCCTGCCCTCCCATGCTGAAACCCGTGACATAAAGCCGCTTTTCATCGATATTGACCTTGGTCTTCAGATGGTCGATCAACCGCTTGAATTGAGCTGGATTCCACCGCGCTATCGGCTTGACGGGTGCCACGTGCAGGTAGCCAAACTGCCCCACTGCATTGCCACTGTAACCTGCATCAGACCATCTCTCGTTATCGAGGAG
>DIHT01000136.1 GCA_002420305.1 Akkermansiaceae bacterium UBA5689
GCACCCGCTGAGCCTGCACCCGGTGAGCCCGCACCCGCTGAGCCTGCCCCACCAGCGACACCGCCTGTGCCCAAGCCTCCCGCGCCTCCGGTTCCCAAGAGCCAGCCCGCTCCGGAAGATGTGGCCGCTGCGCCAGAGGGCGCTGAGAAAACCGAATCTGGCATTTCCTCCAGAGTTCTTCAGGAAGGAACAGGAACCAGTCACCCCAAGGCAGATGAAAAGGTAAGGGTGCACTATTCTGGATGGCAGACGGATGGCTACAATTTTGACAGCTCACTGAGCCGGGGTGTTCCCGCAACCTTTGGGTTGAATCAGGTCATCAAGGGGTGGACCGAGGGAGTCCAGCTGATGGTTGAAGGAGAGAAACGCCGCTTCTGGATTCCTGGCGAGCTCGCTTACGGTAAGCTGGAGGGAGAGCTTCCGCCCATCGGGGAGAACGGAAAGCGCCCGGGAAGACCTCTCGGACAACTCTGTTTTGATATTGAGCTGATCAAAATTCTCCGCCCTCATCCGACTCCTGAGAATTTGACGGCAGCACCGGAGGATGCCGCCGCTAATCCCTCCGGGGTCGCATCCAAGGTCATCAAGGCCGGAACTGGTGAAGCGAAGCCGAAGCCCACGGATAACGTGCAGGTTCATTACACGGTCTGGACGACGGACGGAAAGGTTGTAGACAGCACCCTGCCTAATGAGCGGCCAAAGATTCTCCCTCTAAAGCGGACAGTCAAAGGCTTCACAGAAGGAGTGCAGATGATGGTTGAGGGAGAAACGAGGAGGATCTGGGTGCCAACAAACATGGCCTACGGAGCGGCTCCGCCACCCACTGCGCCAGAGGGCATGCTGGTATTTGAGGTAGAACTACTAAAGATCCTCAGTAATTGAGGGTCTTCCCTCGCTTCCACGAGGCGAATAGTCCGTGGATTGCAACCGCGGGCATCAAGCTTCACTTACGGACCGCCACCCCGGGCTGGGAGAACTAATATTCATGGGCGAGAGGACAGAAGAGAAATCAGGCGCCCTGCTTGAAATGCGGGAGATCGATAAGTTTTTCCCGGGAGTACAGGCTCTCAAGGGGGTCAACCTCGATTTGTGTTGCGGGGAAGTCCTTGCGCTTCTCGGAGAAAATGGAGCAGGGAAAAGTACTCTGATTAAAATTCTGGGTGGAGCTCATACTCCAACAGGTGGAGGTGTTCTGGTAGAGGGGAGAAAGGTGGACTTGTCGACGCCTAACGCGAGTCAGGCGGCAGGAATCGGGATCATCTATCAGGAATTCAATCTGGTGCCGCACCTTAGCGCGCGGGAAAATATCTTTCTCGGGCAGGAAAGAGGAAGGGGAGGTTTTATCGACGCTGGAGAGGAGCGCCGAAAGGCGCTCGAGCTCTTCGGTCGATTGGGGACCTCGATTGACCCTGAGCAGCGGTGCGCTGAGATGACGGTTGCACAGCAGCAGGTCGTTGAGATTGCCAAGGCCCTGTCCCAGAATGCCCGGATTCTCGTGATGGACGAGCCGAGTGCCACCCTCACGCCCAAGGAGGTAGAGCGGCTCCTCGGGATCGTGCGAGAATTGAGAGCACAGGGCCTAGGAATTATCTACATCAGTCACCGACTGGAAGAAGTGTATGAGATTTCAGATCGCATCATGGTGCTGAGGGACGGTGGACATGTTGCGACCAAGCCAACGGGAGAGCTTGGACGAGAGTCTCTCATCGAGCTCATGGTAGGTCGAAAGCTGGAGAATGAGTTTCCCTCGCACGAGCCTCGGATTGGTGATGAGCGCCTTGAAGTCAGGGGATTGAACAGAGGGTCAGCGGTACGTGATGTGTCTTTTTCGGTTCGCGCAGGGGAAATCCTGGCCCTCACCGGCCTTGTCGGTGCGGGGCGGACAGAAACTGTCCGCCTCCTTTTTGGGGCGGATCAGCCGGATTCTGGTTCAATATCTCTTGATGGGGAGGCTCTGCCCCTGAACCACCCACGTCAGGCCATTCAGGCGGGTATCGGCCTGCTGACGGAGGACCGCAAGGGGCAGGGACTCGTTCTCATGCACTCCGTCAGGGAAAATTTCGGTCTTCCCAACATGGAGGAGTTTTCCCGCTGGGGGATGGTAGACAGTAAACATGAGCGAACGAGCTTTGGTAAGTTCGTGGATTCCCTGCGGATCAAGGTGCCGCATCAGGAGGAGCTGGCACAGAATCTCTCCGGGGGAAATCAGCAAAAGGTGGTGCTTGCGAAATGGCTTCAACAGAATTGTGAGGTCATCATTTTTGATGAGCCCACCCGGGGAATAGATGTGGGCTCCAAATATGAGATTTACCTTTTGATCCAGCAGCTGGCAGCCGAGGGCAAGGTGATCATCATGATCAGCTCTGAGTTGCCTGAGGTCCTGGGCTTGGCCGACCGGGTCCTCGTCATGCATGAGGGAAGGATCACCGGGGAGATCACCGATGTCCGCAGCGCTACGCAGGAGGATATCATGAGTCTGGCGGTCGCTTGAGGCCGCTAGGGTGTGTGGATCACAGGCTTTTCTCAGTCCTTCTGCTGAGCGTTGGCTTTGAGGCGAAGGGCATTAAGGGCGATGAAGCCGGTGGCATCATCCTGGTTGTAGGCTTCTTCGGCGCCACCCTCCATGGTGGCGACATCCTCGCTGTAGAGCGAAAGGGGTGAGCGTCGTCCCGCATTCATAATGTTGCCCTTGTAAAGCTTCAGCCTGACCTCGCCGGTAACGGTTTGCTGCGTCTCGGTTACCAGGGCTTGCAGGGCGAGGCGCTCGGGAGCGAACCAGAATCCATTGTAGACCAACTGGGCATACTTGGGGATGAGGCTGTCACGCAGCTGCATGGCCTCGCGGTCCATGGTGAGGGTTTCGAGGTCTCGATGAGCCGCCAGCAGGATTGTGCCTCCTGGAGTCTCGTAGATTCCCCGGGATTTCATGCCGACAAATCTGTTTTCCACAATGTCGACCCGCCCGATGCCATACTGGCCACCGAGGGTGTTGAGAACTCGCATGATTCCGTAGGGGCTCAGAAGGGTATATCCGTCTCGTTCACCCTCGACATTGACGTCCTCGAGGCTGGAGAGAATCTCGTCCATTCCTTCGCACTGGAATCCCACCACATTGCCTTTGTCAAAAAGGAGCTGGAGGTAGAGAGGTTGATCGGGCGCTTCCTCAGGGGAGACGGACAGGACATACATCTCGCGATCTGCCTCCGTAGTTCCATCATACCATGGATCTTCCAGCATACCGGCCTCGAAGGAAATATGGAGGAGGTTCCGGTCCATGGAGTAGGGCTTTTTCAGAGATGCCTGCACCGGAATGTTATGAGCGTCCGCGTAGGCAATCATCTCGGTCCGACCGGGGAATTGCTTACGAAAGCGCTCCTGGCGCCACGGAGCAATGACCTCAACCTCGGGTGCGAGACTTGCTGAGCTGAGCTCAAAGCGAACCTGGTCGTTTCCTTTTCCTGTTGCTCCATGGGCGATGGCATCCGCTTCTTCAGCAAGAGCGACGTCGAGCATGCCCTTTGCGATACAGGGGCGTGCGATGGAGGTGCCCAGAAGGTAGCGCCCCTCATAGACCGCATTGGCCTGAAACATCGGGAAGATATAATCCCGGGCAAAGGCCTCCCGGAGATCGCCGATGAAGCATTTACTGGCGCCGGTATTGAGGGCTTTTTCCTCGAGGCCATCCAGCTCATCTCCCTGTCCCACGTCTGCGCAGTAGGCGATAACGTCCGCGCTGTAGGTCTCTTTTAGCCAGGTAAGCAGGACGGAGGTGTCCAGTCCTCCGGAGTAAGCGACGACGATTTTCATCGCCGCGGAAGTTAAAAGGAGAGGGCCGAGAGTCCAGAACCAAGATTAGAGAATATGGAATGAGATTACCTCAGGGGTGGGCTTGTGTCCCCTTGACGGCAGGGCACACTACCTCCCGGAATGGAGATCGAGCTAACGACAGGCGGGTGGGTGTGGGCGGTTATCGCCGCCCTCGCGGTGGGAATCTCCAAGACCGGCTTTGGAGGAGTCGGGCTCGTGGCGGTTTCCATCATGGTGGAGCTTTTTGGTAAGCCTTCGGTAGGAATTCTTCTGCCGATGCTGATTTTTGCGGATATTTCGGTGTATCCGGTATTCCGCAAACACGGGGCATGGGGTCCGGTGTGGAAACTTCTTCCGCCTACACTACTGGGGTGCGCAGCAGGCTACTTCGTGCTCGACTGGATGGCTGAGGAGTCCGCTCGCTCGGTGGTGGGGGGAATCATCGTGGCGATGGTAGGGGTGCAGCTTTTCCGTAACGTCGGCCGGGAGCGTTTTGATCGCCTTGCCCGTTCCCGGGAGGCCGGGCTGGCGGCGGGTTTCGCAGCGGGTACTGCGACGATGGTGGCCAATGCGGCGGGACCGATCTTCCAGCTCTACCTGCTTTCCCGGCGTTTTGAGAAACTGGAACTCATCGGGGTGGGTGCGCGGTTCTTTCTACTCGTGAACATCCTCAAGGCACCCTTCCTCGGGGGAATGAGCTTCATCAACGGGGAGAGTCTTCTCTTCAATCTCAAGCTCCTGCCGGTGATTCTCCTCGGAATTTTCTTTGGGAGGCACCTTGTTCACGTGGTGTCGCAGCGCCTCTTTGAGTGGCTCGTGATTCTCTTTGCTCTTGTTGCCGGAGGCAGGCTTTTCCTCTTCTAGGGCAGTTGCCTCTTACCATCCTCCCGGGGTTCTTGTACGTTTCAGGGCCTTGTAGTTTTCAACGACCGAAAACACCATGAAGATTGGGAGAAGGAACATGTTCAGATAGATGAGGCCTACTGCACCGACTATAATCGCGGCAATAATACTGATCTGGAGGGTGAGTTTGATGCGACGGGGACCGAGAATTCCATGGAGGATCTGTCCTCCATCCATAGGATACACAGGGATTATTAGGTTCAGTACTCCCCACCACAGACTGATCAATACAAACCAATACAGGAGCTGATAAACGGGACTTGCCTCTAACACGGTTGAGCCGCTGCTGGTGTCTGCGCTCATTGCTACCGCAATAAAGACAACAAGTCCGCACGCCACTTGGAGGAGCGGTCCAGCCAAGCTGATCAGAATTTGCTGCCCCCGGCTAAAGGGCGCCCCTTGGGAGGCGGCCTGTCCGCCCCAGCCGTGGAGAACGATGGAAATATGCCGGCCTCCAAAGAGACGCATCGTGAGAGCATGTCCGAGTTCGTGAATAATGAGGGAGACAACTCCTGCTGCCATGAAGAGAAGAACCGGCAAAAGGTCTTCTGGTTCCTTGATCTTAAGGGCGCCTCCGCAGAAGGCGAGGATGGCCCAGTGCCACGGTTCCACCGTGACCGGGAAGCCGAAGAGACGGAAACGAATCACGCGCAGAGGCTAATCTCTGTTCTCGCAGAGGTCGAGTGCCCAATGGGCATCGTCAAGTGGGGAAGGCGGGCGCCCAAGCCCCAGCCAGACGCTAGCTCTTATCGGCGAGGGCCGAAATGCCAGACGAAAAGACTACTGTTTTTTCGCGGTTTTTTTCTTCGCGGCTTTCTTGCGCGGCGGAAACTCAAAGGTGGGCCGCCCCTGCTCGAAGTCGTAGTTCAGAAAGGCATCAAACTTCCGCTTGGTGCGGTTGGAGACGAATCCCTTGAGGAGTTCGCTTTTCTCCCCGTTGAGCATCCGAATAGCCGCCTCGCGAGGAATTTCGGCGGAAAGGATAGTACGTGAGAACTTGACGCCATCGGGCTCTTTTTTGGTTTTCAGCGAGGGAACGAGGTAGCTCTTTCCGGTCTCATAGAGATCGTGGGCCGTTTCTTCGTAAGTAATACTGGCAACGATCTGGTCCTCCGATAGCTCTTCTGGTTCGTCCTGCTCAAAGACGAAATTGGTCTTAAAGCGCCCCTTCTTTCCGGTCTTGCTGACCGCCTGAACCAGTTCGATGGCCGCTTCGAAGGGTTTGTTAAAACGAGAGATAAATCCTTCACGGGGCCCGAGAAACTTGGTGGAGAAGAGTTCCTTGGCTTCATCCTCGCTGAGTTGACGGCCGGCAATGTACTTGGAGATCCGAAACTTGCACTCCAGTTCCTCGCATTCGTAGGTTGCGTCGGTCTGTTTCAACTCAGTCACCCCGCATTCTGGACAGGTGCATTGGAGAGGAGGAAACGAGCGAGAGACGGCTTCATCGTAGTGGGCCCGGGCCTTCTTGACGACCTCTTCAGTAAAGGTCGTGATCTCCTGCATAAATGTCTGACGGTCGAGCTTGCCATCTTCCATCTGGTGAAGTTTGGCCTCCCAGTCTCCCGTCATGGAGGGGGAGGTCAGAGGCTTGATATCCATCTCGTCCAGGAGTCCGATCAGGCGCTGTCCCTTTCCAGTGACATTGAGATCTCGTCCATCGCGAGCAAGGTATTTCTGTCTCAGCAGACCCTCGATGATGTTGGCTCTGGTTGCTGGGGTGCCGAGGCCCCGCTCGGACATGGCCTCACGGAGTTCTTCATCGTCGACCAGTTTTCCGGCGCCTTCCATCGCGGAGAGGAGAGTAGACTCCGTGTAGCGTGCAGGAGGATTCGTTTCCTTTTCCTCCAGTTCGATTTCCCGGGTAAGAGCAGGCTCACCCTCGTCGACGGGTACTAGCTCATCCTTTCCGCTGGCTACTCCAACGGCACGGCCGTAGACACCCAGCCATCCCGGGGTCACGAGAATTTTTCCATCTGTCCGGAAGGTGTCCTCAGCCTCACCATGGGTGATGGTGGTGAGTCGCTTGGTGACCTCAAACTCTGCATGGGGGAAGAACACGGCGACGAAGCGCTTCACGATCATGTCGTAGATGTGCTGTTCCTGTTCCTTGGCGAGGCTGACTACCCGTCCAGTGGGAATGATAGCGAAGTGATCTGAGACCTTGGCGTTGTTAAAGACCCGTTTTTGGAGGGAGATCCGGTTGTTCTCGAGGGAGTCGGCTGCCCATTTGGCCACGGGTAGATTAGACTTTGCCAGCTCCTCGGTGGTTCGAATGACGTCCTGCAGGTAATCCTCCGGAAGATATCGGGAGTCGGTCCGCGGATAAGTCACCATTTTATGCCGCTCATAAAGAGCTTGAGTAAAGGACAAGGTGTTTCTCGCCGTGAAGGGGGCTTCTCTCTGGAGGGTGGTGAGGTCGTAGAGCTGTGGTGAGATTTGCTTGGTCGGTTTTTTTTCCTCGGTAACAGCACCCGTCTTTCCCTCGCAGCGAGCGCGAATCCTCTCCGCCTCTTCCTTGTCCCAGATGCGCTCCGCTCTTGAGAGCGGGTTGGCGGGATCCTTCTTCCATGCGGGATCAATCCAGCGCCCGCTGTAGTCGCCTGCATTCACTCCAAACTCGGCATGAATTTCCGCGTAGGGAGTCGGATTGAAGGCTTGGATCTCGGCTTCGCGTTTTGCGAGGATTGCCAGGGTCGGGGTCTGAACCCGTCCGGCGGCAGTGATATTAAACCCACCATGACGCGAGCGAAAGCAGGTCAGGGCACGAGTTGAATTCAGGCCAACCAGCCAGTCCGACTCTGAGCGGCACTTGGCTGCATCCGCCAGGTCGCCCATGTCCTCACCATTCCGGAGGCTATCCCAGGCCTGCTGAATAGCCCCGGTGGTCATCGATTGCATCCAGAGGCGCTTTACGGGTTTGTCGATATCTCCAATGTCGAGGATGTACTGGAAGATGAGCTCACCCTCCCGTCCGGCGTCACAGGCATTCACGATGAGATCAACATCCTTGCGACGGGCCTGCTTCAGGACATGGCGGAGTCTGCCCTCGGTTTTTTCAATCGGTTGGAGCTCGAATGAGCCCGGGATGGCGGGAAGAACGTCAAATTTCCAAGGAAGATTTTTTCCGTTGGGCCCGGTTGGCATCTTGAGTTCGACAAGATGCCCGACTGCCGAGGTGATGATGGCTTCGTCGTTTTCGAAGTATCTGGCATCGAGCGATTTCCCCTTTTTCTCGAACTTGCCGAGGTGTTTGGCGAGAGAGCGGGAGAGGTCAGTCATGACTGAAGGCTTCTCCGCGATGATGAGGGTTTTGGGCATTCGGTGAGGGCACATACGCGCCGGAAGGCGGGTTTGAAAAGAGGAATTTTTTCAGAAGATCTCTTTGTTGGGCTCTCAGGGCCTCGAACCAAGTCCTTCTGGGGAGGTCTCTTGGTCACTGAAACTCTGGGATTGTGAGTGAGTTGCTGCAGGGCGCATCCATTGCAGGAGCTTCCTGGAAAAGGATGGTCTGGCGAGTCCGGGTCGGGGGGATGAGCCCATAAAACAGGCTCGAGAAGCTTGGCGGATAGCCTGTAAATTAGGAGGACTGCACGAAATGAGAGCCTGGGAGCTGGATCGCAAGCCCTCTCATCTCAAGGCGGAGGAGGGTTGCGGCGACCACGGAGGCTTCGAGTTCTGCGTCTTCGATAATCTGGTCCATGGTGCGCTCTTCTTTGCTCAGGGTGGCGAGAACAAGGCTTTCACTTTCGCTCAGCCGCAGATTTTCCGAGGCAGAGTCAGGATCGTGTAGAGGAGCTCTGGTCCTGCTTTCCGGTGCCAGGGGTGGAAGTTCGTCAATGATCTGAGAGCCCTCGGTGACCAAAATCGCTCCCGTCCTGATCAGTGCGTTACAGCCCTCTGAGCTGGGGCGGTCGATTCCGCCCGGAACAGCAAAGATATGCTTGCCGTATTCTGCGGCGAGATTGGCAGTGATGAGGGCACCAGACCGTTTGGCGCACTCCACGACCAGAATGCCCTCGCACCAACCTGCAACGATGCGATTCCGCTGGGGAAAGGTATAGCGGGTGGGACTGGTGTTGATTGGGAATTCGGATACCACTGCGCCGTTTCCGTCAGCAATCCGCTCCGCAAGGGCCATATTCTCGGGAGGGTAGAGCTGGCCCAGTCCGGAGCCGAGGACCGCAATAGTCCGGCCTTCTGCGGCCAGTGCTCCCTCATGGGCAGCGGTATCGATTCCGCGCGCGAGCCCCGAGATGACGGTCAATCCCATATGGGCAAGCTGGAACGATAGTTTGTGGGTGCAGTCTCGTCCATAATGAGTTGTCTTTCTGGATCCCACCACGGCGAGGGATCGCGAATCGGTCTCAAGGACGTTTCCCCAGACGTAAAGAAGAAGAGGCGCATCTGGAAGGTGATGAAAGGGAGGGGGCCACGCTGAGTCCTCCGGGGTCAAAAGGGTGAGGCCCCTCGACTTAATAGAAGCAAGCTCTCCCTGAAGATCAACGTGGTCCTCCCATGAAGCGATCATGCTTGCGATTTCAGACCCGATTCCAGAAACAGCAGTCAGCTTATTTTGGGGAGCGCGTAATACTCCCTCAGCCCCGCCGAAGTGTTGGATGAGCCGCCGGACTCTGATGGGGCCGATACCGGGAAGAAGGTTGAGAGCCAGAATGCTTTCGAGGAATGTCATGATCACGACCCCCGCTTCGTGACAGCGGTCAGCAGACAGGGTGATCTATCAAGCCAGTCTTTCCGAGATCGTAATAGAGAACGATAGGGTTATGGGGGCTTTGGGAGTCTCTGTTTTAGCAGTCTTTTTTCAGGCTCAGCTGGGTAAACTGAGGCCCAAAGCCTCTGTATGATTGACATCCTTTCTCTCGATTGAGAGCAGACGGTAATGAAACAGGTGGTGATTATCGCGGTGGCTCTTTTTGTGGGATCCCTCATTGGAGTTTCTTCGGGAAGGGAGCCGCTCAGGAAAATTCCGGATGGTCTGGTGGTCCTGACCTTTGATGATTGCAACAAGTCTGACCGGTCCTTTGTGGCCAAGGTGCTGAAGGAGAAGAAGTTTGGCGCTACTTTTTATGTGACCGAAGGGCTCGGATTTCTCCGGAACAAGGAGAACTATGTTACGTGGGAAGAGATCGTCGAGCTGGACAGGATGGGTTTCGAGATTGGAAACCACACAAAGACCCATCCGCATATGCCGAGGCTCTCTCCCGAGCAGATGAGAAACGAGCTCCTCCATATTGAGAAGCGGTGCAAGGAATACGGTATCCGCAAGCCGGTGACCTTCTGTTATCCCGGATTCGGACATAGTCCCGCCTGCGTTACGGAGTTACAGCGCTTGAAGTATCTTTTTGCGCGGCGGGGAGTAGGACCGGAATTCAAGGATGGCGGCCGGGGTGGCCGAGGGCCAGCCTATGATCCCGGGGTTGATCATCCTCTACTGGTTCCTACTACTGGATACGCTGGTCCAGACTGGAAGATGGAGGATTTCGTATGGGCCGTCAGCCAGGCGCGGGAGGGGCG
>DIHT01000084.1 GCA_002420305.1 Akkermansiaceae bacterium UBA5689
GAAATGAGACTTTAGCCTCGTCAGTTCTTCCGTGATTTCACAGCGATCAGCAAAGAGGGCAATTTCTTTGAGGACCCGTTCGTCACTGAGGTCAATTTCGAGGCCTGCTTCTCCGAGGCGTGAGAGTAGGTTTTCCCGGTGTCCGATAACGATGGAGGGAGAGTGATCCTCGATTTCCTTGGTCAGGTCCCCGAGAGTCTTCAGGATTCGTGCCAGCTCAGCCCGGAGGTCTGCCCCTTCCTCGGCCCGCATCTCGATGAGATTGTCCAATGCTTCATCAAGGGCTGGCAGAAGGGCCTCAAGCGTTTCCTCGACTTGTGAGCCTTCGCTGAAGACAAAAATGTCGGGAACACGAAGATAGTCTGCTGCTTGAGGAGAGAGCTTTTGTCCAAGGCTCTCAGATAATTCCTCGAAAGCAGATTGCAGGGCGCGTGCTTTCCCCGCGTCTATCTTGACGCTCTCTTCGAATCCACCGGTATGCTCAAGAGACACATTAATATTTACTCTCCCGCGGGTGATCCGTCCGAGGACATGCTTGCGGAGGCGGGGCTCAAGCTCTGCAAGGTTTCGTGGCATGAAAAGGTGGACCTCTCCCTGCTTACGGTTGACCGAGGACGCCTCCACGCGAACAACGATGTGTTCAGTTGCGTGGGCCCCCCGCCCGAATCCGGTCATACTTTGCATGCCTCATTGTAGTGGTGAGTGATCACCAGTGGCCAGAGTTAAACTTTCCGGAAGGCTTGGAGGGTTGCCGCGGGCTCACGTGCCTTCTCCGGAGGGATCAATCAGATCAGGGCGATTCCTGCGGGTGCGCTCCAGAGCTTGTTTTTGTTTCCATTCCTCGATTGCGGCATGGTTTCCAGACAGAAGGATTTCAGGAACTTTCAGCCCCATAAAATCGATGGGTTTGGTGTAAGCCGGAGGCTCCAGCAGGTCTGGGTTGGAGAAGGACTCTTCTGCGGGAGACCTGTCGTCGCCAAGGGCTCCGGGAAGGAGGCGGATGATGGCATCGCAAACGACGGCGGCAGCTAGCGCCCCATTAGTCAGGACGTAGTCTCCGATGCTGATCTCTTCGTCTACCAGGTGATCGACTATCCGGTGGTCGACGCCCTCGTAGTGACCACAGATGAAGATCAGATGGCCGGAGGAGCTAAGCTTCTGGGCGTTCTCCTGCTTAAAAGGGAGTCCTTGAGGAGTGGTCAGTATGACCTTGGTTCCTTCCTTGCGGAGGTCGGCGACGGCAGCAAAGACCGGCTCTGGTTTGAGGAGCATGCCCTGGCCCCCTCCACAGAGGTAATCATCCGTTTTACGATGTTTGTCCAAAGCCCATGACCTCAGGTCATGGGCATGAATTTCCACAATCTCCGCTTTTTGGGCCCTCTTAATGATGCTCTCGCGCAGTGGAGCCAGAGCAATTTCGGGAAAGAGAGTGAGGATATCAATACGCATGATCTGCCCCTCATCGGGAATTTACGGAGGAAAAGCAATTCCCAGCGTATATTTGACGGATCGTCAGCCTGCTTCTATTAGATTTGCACACCATGAGAGCGTTCTCCCTCCATCTGTCCCTCGTTCTGAGTTTAAACCTAGCGGTCTCTGCGGAAGATACTGCGGATGAAACTGTAAAAAACGAGGAGAGACTCCTCAGCTCGGTTCGACAGCTGACCTTTGCGGGAAAGCGGGCAGGCGAAGGGTATTTCAGTGCCGATGGGAAGAAGATGATTTTCCAGAGTGAGCGGTCCAAGGATAATCCCTTTTTCCAGATCTACCTGTTGGATCTAGAAACTGGAGACACTCAGCGCATTTCACCCGGCCACGGGAAGACAACCTGTGCGTGGATTCATCCTTCCGGCAAGAAAGTGATGTTTGCGTCCACCCATAGTGATCCCGACTCGCAGAAGAAACAGGAAGAGGCGCTGAAGCGCCGGGCAGAAGGAACGGAAAAACGCTACTCGTGGGATTACGACCCTTTTTACGAGATTTACGAGTATGACCTCGAAACAAAAAAGTCTCGGAACCTTAGCAGGACGGTAGGATATGATGCAGAGGGGGCGTATTCTCCGGATGGGAGCAAGATCGTCTTCGGCTCGAATCGTCTCGGCTACTCCGAGGCGGAGGAATTGAGTGAGGAGGATCGTGATTGGTTCAAGCTGAACCCATCATTTCTCATGGACCTCTTCATCATGGATTCTGATGGTTCTAACGTGAAGCGGTTAACCTCGAAAGAGGGTTATGATGGTGGGCCCTTCTTCGACGCCGGGGGAAAGAATATCTGCTGGCGGCGTTTCAACCGGGAGGGGGATCAGGCTGAGATTTTCACGATGGAGCTCGCCGGAAAAAAAGAGAGGCAGCTCACGGATCTTGGTGCGATGTCGTGGGCCCCATACTTTCACCCCAGCGGGGATTATCTTATCTTCGCAACAAATCTGAATGGATTCGCTAACTTTGAGCTATATCTCGTCGATGCGGCCGGGGAGAAAGAGCCGGTCCGGGTAACATGGGTGGACGGTTTCGACGGGTTGCCTGCTTTTTCTCCGGACGGGAATCGTCTTTCGTGGACCAGTAAGCGCTCCGGGCTTTCGGGGTCGCAGATTTTTCTGGCGCAATGGAATCATGAGGGAGCCCTCGCCCTGCTGGCCGAAGCCCCAATCCGGGGGGCGGCGCCCGATTCCCCCGACTCTCAGGAGCTGGAGCCTTCCCCAGAAGCCCTTCAGGGGCTGACATCAACAAATGCGAAGGTAGACAAGGATGATCTGCGTCACCACATCGAATACCTCGCAGGTCCCGATCTGGAGGGGCGAATGACGGGGACTCCGGGCGAGAAGAAGGCTACCGCCTATGTAGGCAAGGCGTTTGAGCTTTTCGGATTAAAGCCCTTTTTAGCCGACGACTATTTTCACCCATTCGAATTTACGGCGGGTGTCGACCTTGGAGAAAAAAACAAGCTGGCTCTCACCATTGGTAGTGAGAAAATGGAGCTAAAGATCAACGAGGACTGGAAACCGTTATCGTTCTCCCAGCTTGGAGAGATTAGCGCCGAGGAAATCGTATTTGCTGGTTACGGAATCGAGATTCCCAAGGGACAGGTCGGTGCGGATGGGAAAAAGAGTGGCATGTATTCCAGCTATTACCATCTGGCGGTGAAGGACAAGTGGGTGATGGTTCTACGCTTCATGCCCGAGAACGTCAGCGCTGAGCGCCGTCGCCAGTTCGCCCGTTACTCAAGCATGCGCTACAAGGCAATGACCGCGAGGCAAAAGGGGGCGAAGGGGATTATTTTCGTAGCTGGTCCGAATACCGAGGTAAAGGATGAGCTGGTGGGATTGCGATACGACGCTTCGATGGCCGACTCGGGAATAGCTGCGTTTTCCCTGAGGAAGGAAATAGGAGAGAAACTTGTTGCTGCCACAGGGGAGAATCTGGGGGAGATCCAGACCGCTCTCGATAAGGGTGAGATGATGATGGGGATCAAGGTTCCAAAGGTCACCGTCAAGGCCACAATCGATATCGTTCAGCAAAAGCGGGTAGGGCGGAATGTTGTTGGGCGGCTGGTCGCCCGGGATACAGAGGCCCGCCGCCGGCCCGCTCTTATTCTTGGGGCGCATGTCGACCACCTTGGATCTTACGGGAGTGGCTCGAGGGCTACCGGGAAAGAAGCCAAGAAGATTCACTACGGTGCGGATGATAATGCTTCAGGGGTCGCGGCCCTGCTGGAAATTGCGCAGTATCTTGCGGCCCAACAGAATGCAGGTGCACTTCGCCTTCAGCGAGATGTGATCTTTGCTGCCTGGTCCGGAGAAGAAATCGGGTTGATTGGGTCCTCGCGTTTTGTGAAGGAGACGGCCCAGAGGCTCAAGGGAGATCAGGATGCCAAGTTGAATGACGTTTTTGCTGCCAACCTCAATATGGATATGGTGGGTCGCCTTGACAAATCACTGGTTCTGCAAGGTACAGGGTCCAGTTCGATATGGCCCCAGGTTATTGAGCAAAGAAATGTTCCCGTCGGTCTTCCCATCAAGACCCAGAGTGATGCCTACCTTCCTACTGACGCGACCTCTTTTTACCTAAGGGAAGTGCCGATTCTGAATGCCTTTACGGGAGCTCATGACGACTACCATACACCGAGGGATACGGCAGATAAGATAAACTACCCCGGGACCGAGAAAGTCACCCGCTTCATGGCGCTTGTTGCCAGAGGGCTAGCGGGTGCAGAAGAAGCGCCTGATTACGTCAAGGTGGAGCGCCCAGAGGGACAGGGAAGGCGAGCTAATCTCAGGGCTTACCTAGGGACTGTTCCGGATTATTCGCAGGGTGATGTTGTTGGGGTTAAACTATCCGGAGCAACCAAGGGTGGGCCAGCTGACAAGGCGGGAATTCAGGGTGGAGATGTCGTGGTTGACGTGGCAGGGAAAGCGGTGAAGAACATCTATGATTATACCTACGTACTTGAATCATTGAAGGTTGGAGAGATGGTAAAGATCACGGTATTACGCAAAGGGAAGAGGATTACCCTTGAGGTGACTCCCGGCTCTCGACAGTGATATTTTGTTAAGGGGGCCGAACATCAAGTCTCAATGGTGGATCCAACTGGAGCTTATTTTCCTGTCCGTGTGACTACCCAAGAAGATAGCCATTCAATAAACGAGTAGGGGCCATGGCAGTTTCTTTAAAGTGAGCGCCTGCAAGTGCACCAGAGCCGTTTCTCTCTGTCTTTCAGGTTACTCTAGCCTCGAGATGAAACCCTCTACTGATTGCTTAGGAGTTGATCATTTGGCCCTGATGAAGAATTGCATCAATTGAAAACATGCTTGGATATCAGGCATGCTTAATTTCATTTCTAAAATTCTTTTTGGATGGGTCCAGTTACTCCGGTTAGCTAAGGGATCCTGTTCGAGGGTCCACCCTGGGCAGGAGGATGAATTCACCCTTGTCCCCTCTCTCGTCAATGTCTGCTCGGACCTTGTCTGCTATTACCGGAACACCCATTTTGGCACCTGTGCGCGGGATGCGCGCATTTTCAATCTGGTTCGCGAGTCTATTTGTCTTGCTGGCCGGCTTGAACGCTCTGCTGGCACCTCATAATTCTGGCTGGCTCTTATCGAACCCTACTCCCTTTCTCCTGCTTCCGGCTTTTCTTGGAGTGAGGCATGGGCCCCGTGGCGGCTTTATTGCTGGGGGAATTGTCACATCGCTCCTAATCCTGGCAAGCTTCTGGATAGGCCAGACCGGAGTGAGTTCCGATCACCTCCACGCGATGGTTGCCCTACCTCTTCTCGGGGCTCTAGTGGGCTTCGCCTCAAGATCGAGAGAAGGACAGAGTGCACGATTGCGGGTGGAGAGGGATCTCCTTCTCGAAGAAAACAAGAAGCATGTTGCGGAGCGAGAGCTCCTCGTTCTCTCTCGGCAGGATCTCCAGCAAAGGCTGGAGTTCCGAGGAGTTGATGACAGTGCAATCGACGAGAAAATTACTCAGTTGCGAGAGGCAACGGACTCCTTTCTTCCTGCTGCGATCCTCGAAAGATTAGCTCATATTACTCATGCGAGGAAAGCCTCGGTCTACGAGCTTCCCAGTGGATGCGGGTCCAGAACTCTTACCCGTGTTAGTTCTATAGGAGGGGTTGAGTGTTTTCCTGAGTATTTACGGCAAGAGGATCATCCAATCGTTTCTGAGGCTTTGGCCCGGAGCTGCTTCCTTGTGCAAAAGTCTCTCTTGAAAACGCCCTCCACTCGTAGATCTGGTTATCTGGCAGCCTATCCTATTTGCAGGGTAGGCCGGGCGCCTTCTCATCTTCTCGTCGTGGAGGATCTTCCGCTGGAGAAAATCACTTCCAGCACATTTGACCTCATGAAGGCAGTCTGTGACCGTAGTGGAGGCACCGATCAAGGTCTTGTTAGAGAAGAACTCGATCATCGAGCTATCAGTCAGCTGGAGTTTTATGCGGCGATGGAGAGCGCCGTAGAAACCCACGCTTCCTATGCTGTCCCTTCGACTCTAGTGAGCGTGCCCTTTGATTTTTCGGGCGAAACAGATCCGCTGGATGCTTTTTGCGATCTTCTGGAAATACTCCCAAGGCAGACTCTCCTGAGTAATTACCACGAGAACGGGCGACGGGCCCTGCTTTTTCTGTTGCCAGCCAATTCGGATCCGGCGGTGCGGGACGGTATCAGGGACCTCTTTTTTGACTTTGTTGCGGAGCTCGGGATGGGCCCGAGCTGTGTCCCCCGTTTTGTTATGACTGGCCCCTCCCATTCTCCCCAGCAACTCTGGGGAGAACTACTGGCCTCTGATCAGGATGTTGCCTCCCGCTAAGGAGTAGCCAAGCAGCCCGCTTTTGATCGCTCCGCGCTAGGGGTTACCGGGACCCTCGAAAGCGTCACCATATTTTCTCAGGACGTCCGCACTGGAGGCTTCAGTTTTGACCACACGGCCTCCGACTTTGATCCGGGCAATACACCCTATCAGGGCGTCCCGGCTTCGCTGTGACCTTGTGGCGCTGACCGCACCACTTCCTCGACATCATGTAGAACCAGCTACCGCGGTTACGGACCCTGCCTTGTAGTAGCTCGTAAGTGGAATGCCGCCGATGACAATATTTTCGTCATAGTTTGGCACCAGAGCAGTGAGATTTCTGCTTCCGCGTTTGATAGACCTTGTGCCGTTACCGTTTGTCGAGTCCTTCCGGTAAATAATAAGGAAGTCTACGGAGACATCTTGAATTGCCCGACGGAGGTAATTCCTGATTTCGATTTTATAACCTCCGTCGTAGGTGCTGGTTTTAGTGCTGCCAGATCGTGCGCTCCCCACTTTCTGGACGCTTTCATAAAACATCATGCGCAGGCCTCCTGCCGCTTCAAGTTCGACGGCGCGGCTTTCGACGAACCTACGATGTTCTTCCGAGAGGAGGTCGATTCTGAAGGTAACAGGACGCAGAGTTGATTGCCGCTGGACAGTGACTTTCTTGGTGAGCGGGTTATAACCGACTAGTCGCCCTTGAAACGATTTTGTCTTTTCCGCGTTCTCAAAGTTACGCCATTCGAGGTCCGCGACAGCGGGTGAGGAAAGAGCGAGTAGAAGAAAGAGAAAAATCTTCATCAGCTGAATGGTTTAGCAGATATGTCAGACGAGCCAACTTCCAATCACGATGGGATCAGGAGTTTTCCTGACCCCTTAGCATGGCTTCGATAAATGGGCCGATGGAGCCATCCATAACGGATTGAATATTGCCGGTTTCGCATCCAGTGCGCAGGTCCTTAACCATCTGGTATGGCTGAAAAACGTAAGACCTGATCTGGCTTCCAAAGCCTATTTCGCCTTTTTCACCGTAGGTACGGTCGGCTTCTGCTTTCTGCTTATCCTCCTCGATCTGATAAAGTTTGGCCTTCATGAGCTCCCAGGCCAGTTCCCGGTTACGCAGCTGCGAGCGTTCCTGAGTGCACCGGATCATGATCCCGGTGGGCTTGTGCTTCATGATTACCGCGGTCTCAACTTTGTTGACGTTCTGCCCCCCCTTGCCGCCAGAGCGGGTTGTTTGAATCTCCACGTCGCTCTCGGGAATTTCTATATTGATATCGTTGGAAATTTCAGGGGTACAGTCGATCGCAGCGAATGAGGTGTGACGTTTCCCAGCAGCATCGAAGGGGGATATGCGGACGAGTCGGTGCACTCCACGCTCGTTCTTCAGGTAACCGTAAGCATATTCCCCTTCAATTTTAAGAGAGGCACTGGAAATCCCTGCGCCTTCTCCTTCCTGTTCGTCGGTGATGGAAACCTTAAATCCTCGGCTATCGGCCCAGCGCATATACATCCGTTGCAACATCTGGGCCCAGTCAAAGGCTTCCGTGCCTCCTGCTCCTGCCTGAATCGAAAGATAGGCATTGTTGGGGTCAGAGGGTTTGTCTAGCAGAGTGACAAGCTCAAAGCTGTCGATATCTCCCTGCAGCGAAAGAAATTCGGCAACTGCTTCACGAGCCGATTCGGCATCGTCAAACTCCCGTGCGAGCTCAACTCCAGCCTCGATATTGTGCAGACGATCCTCGAGTTTTAGAAAAGGATGCAGTTTCCCCTTGAGCCTGCTGGCCTCCCGAACCGTTTGCTGGGCAGTGTTCTGGTCGTTCCAGAAATCGGAAGCCTCCATCTTTTTCTCGATGTCAGCGATGGTGTTTTCCAATACTGGAACGTCAAAGATACCTCCGGAGTTCCGACAGGCGGCCCTTTAGAGCTGCAGTGTCGAGCGCCTGGAGGTCATCGCTGAATGAATTTTCGGCCATCTGTTCCGGAGTGTGGTCATCACGGATTGGGAGTCAAGGCGGTGTTGTCTCAGCTTAAAAAGGGCAATTCCGGTGTGTCCCGGGGCAAGCAATCCTTGCGAAGTGGGAGATCCCGCTCAGGGTAACGGTCGTGTTCAAAGACTGGAAGAATCTCAGCAGAATCGTCCTTTTCCTCGTTCCGGGGGTGCTTTTTTCGGGATGCGGGGCAGTTGGAGATGGTGATCGAACCCGTTCAGGTTTTCCTCTATCCCGGAAAATCGAATTTGCACCCCGGTATAATATCGAGCGCGCGATCATCACCGTATTTCAAGGTGATGGTTTTGAAATACTACCGGGGAGCGGAACTAGTGGGACATTTCGCTTTGTTCGGGAGGGAGATGCTCTTGGTAGAGAACGGTTTGGCGAGTGGTTTGGCCCCGGGGTCTTCCTCAGGGTCAAGGTGGCCGTGACCGAGGTTGAGTTCGGAACCCATCGGGTCTCCTCCGCCCTTGAGATAAGGAGAGAAGACCAATTCGTGACTACTCAGGAAGGGAGCCGCAGGGTGAAAGTCCTTTTGGGGCGAGTGAAGAAGTTGGCAGGGCTTCTCTGAGTGGTGGGTGTTCTCATCAGATAGTTCCGAGTGCAACCCGGACCATGTCAGTGAAAGTGGTTTGCCGTTGCTCCGAGGATGTTGCCTCGCCGGTCCGGATGTGATCTGAGACCGTACAGATTGCAAGTGCCCGCTTGCCGCATTCCGCAGCACATCCGTAAAGTCCGGCAGCTTCCATCTCAATCCCGAGAACTCCCATGGCCTCGATGACGTCAAACATACTCGGGTCAGGGGTGTAGAAAAGATCCGCGGAAAAGAGGTTTCCGGCTCTGACTGGGATGTCGAGGGACTCAGCGACGGAGACGGCTTTTCTAGCGAGGTCAAAATCAGCAATAGCAGCAAAGTCGTGGCCTTTAAAGCGGCTACGATTCACTTTGGAGTCCGTACATGCCCCGGTGCCAATCAAGATATCGCGAAGGCCTACCTCAGAGTGAGAGGTCCCACAGCTGCCCACACGGATAATTGTTTCTACTCCGTATTCGGTCCAAAGTTCCCGGGCGTAAATGGAAATGGATGGGATTCCCATCCCGCTACCCATGACGGAGACCTTGGCCCCCTGGTGTTCACCGGTGAAGGCTAGCATTCCACGCACGCCGTTGACCTGTCGCACGTCAGAGAGAAATTCATCGGCAATGTGTCTGGCTCTTAGAGGATCACCAGGCATGAGGACTGTTGGCGCAAAATCTCCGGGAATAGCTTCAATGTGAGGAGTGGGAGCAGACATTTTGAAAAGGAAGTTTAGATAAGAGAGGTGCCTTTAGGGAAAGGCTCCAGAGAAAAATAGCCAGCGATTGTCTGCCCAATATCTGCGAAGGTGTCCCGGGCTCCCAGAGAAGTGCCAGCGGTGGATTTGTCTCCTGTTAAGAGAATGGGAATGTCTTCCCTGGTGTGGTCCGACCCGGGCCATGTGGGGTCATTTCCATGGTCAGCGGTAATGATCAGAAGGTCGCCCGGGTGCATGGCAGAGAGTAAGGTAGGCAGGTTTCGGTCGAATTCTTCGAGGGCCCGACCATAGCCGTGAGTGTCCCGGCGGTGACCGTAAAGGGCGTCGAAATCAACAAAATTAGTCATTACGATGCCATTGTCTTCACTTTGTTTGAGGGCAGAGAGGGTCTCCCTCCAGAGGGCTGGGTGTCCATGAGCCCTGATCTCTCGCGTAATTCCAGTATGGGCGTAGATATCGGCGACCTTGCCAACTCCGATGACCGATCCACCTGCTTCTCGAAGTTTCTCCAGAATTGTAGCGCCCGGAGGAGGCACGGCAAAGTCGCGCCGGTTGCCAGTCCGGTTGAAATCCTGTGGGCTTTTGCCAGTGAACGGGCGAGCAATGACACGACCAATTGTGAGGTCGCTATCGTCAAGGAGGCGGCGAATACAGCGACAAAGCTCATAGAGGCGCTCCAACCCGAAATGCTTCTCATGTGCTGCCACCTGGAAAACGCTATCGGCTGAAGTATAGAAGATCGGCTTACCGGATAGGATATGCTCCTCTCCAGACTGCTTGATAATCTCGGTCCCTGATCCGTGGCAGTTGCCCAGTGACCCCCCGACAAGCCCTTGATCGAAAATCTGGTCGCGAAGTGCCTCTGGAAAGAACGGGGTGCTTCTGGGAAAGTAAGACCAATCGAAGGGAACTGGGACTCCGGCGATTTCCCAATGTCCACTGGGCGTGTCTTTTCCGCGACTCGTTTCTCTTGCGTAGGCCCACGCTCCATGGATTTTGTCGGGAGAGATCATTCCAGCGGGGTAGACCCCGTTCTTGAGCTTGTAAGACTCGAGAAGCCCAAGCCCTGCAAGATGGGGTAGCTGGAGAGGAGTTCCGGCAAGAGATAATGTGCTGGCGATGTGACCGAGGGTGTCTGCTCCTTCATCGGTAAAGCCGATGCCCCCAAAGGAAGAGGCATCGGAGGCGCTCCCAATTCCAAGGGAGTCCATAACCAGGAGAATAACGCGTTTCATGGCGAGGCAATCCGCTCAAAAACAACGGGGAACATTTCCGGGGCCCGGGCACTGATGGTAAATGCCGATTGCAGGTCACCTATGGCTCTCAGGGCAGAGTCTTCCGAATTAGCATGAATCACGGCAAGGGGCGTTTGCTGGTCTACCTGTTCTCCGAGGCGGACAATTTTTCCAAGACCAACCCGGGGGTCAATGACCTGTCCCGGCTCGCTTCGGCCCCCTCCCAATCTCACCACTGCGAGGCCGAGTTCACGAGTATTGATAGAAGTAACGAATCCTGCTTGAGAGGGGTAAACTTCCTTCGTGATGGGCGCGAGCGGCAGGTGGTAGCTTGGGCGCTCCAAAAGGTCCGCGGGCCCTCCCAGAGCACAGACCATCTGTGCAAACCGATCAGCCGCCTGCCCGGAGTTAAGAGCCCCTCGAAGGTTTTCAAGGGCTTCACCTTCTGTTTTTACCAGTCCCGAGGTCTGAAGAACTTCTGCGCAGAGAGAGAGGGTGACTGCTTCGAGTCGCTCATTGCGCTGATTACCGGTGAGGAAATTAATCGCCTCTCTCACCTCGATGGCGTTTCCCGCGCTCGAGGCAAGGCTTTGGTTCATATCAGTCAGCAGTGCGGAGGCGGGCGTTCCTGCTCCGCTTGAGACTTTGACTATGCTCTGGGCCAGTGCTCGTGACTGCTCAACGGTAGCCATAAAAGCACCATTACCGACTTTTACATCCATGACGAGGGAACCGAGACCGGCGGCAAGCTTCTTGGATAGAATAGAGGCGGTAATCAGCCCAATGGACTCCACAGTCGCGGTGGTATCCCGGATGGCGTAAAGGCGTCCATCAGCTGGTGCAAGAAGGTCTGTTTGGCCAATAATAGCCACGCCTGTGTCGCTCACGACCTTCTGGAAAAGACTGTTTTGCGGCGTAGTATTGTAGCCGGGTATCGCCTCCAGCTTGTCGAGAGTCCCGCCTGTATGGCCCAACCCGCGCCCGGAAATCATGGGGACGTAACCGCCACAAGCAGCGAGCAGCGGACCAAGGACTAACGATACCAGATCTCCCACACCACCCGTAGAATGCTTGTCGATTACCGGGCCGTCTAAGCGGTGTTTCGACCAGTCCAGAACGATTCCCGAATCGCGCATTGCGAGGGTCAGGTCGACACATTCTTCCGAGCTAAGGCCCTTGAAATAGACTGCCATGGCGAATGCGGCAGCCTGTCCATCGCTGATGTTTCCATTGGTTAGCCCATTGACGAGATAATGGATTTCATCCCTGCCAAGGGCGTGGCCATCGCGTTTTCGCCGGATAATTTCCTGAGGAAGAAAGGGCATGGGGTAAGGGTCCAGTGCTGGAGTCGGCTCAGGAAAAAATCTTCACAATGAAGGGCCATACCTGAGCCCCCAGGTAAATTCCCAGAATGCCGATCACTCCCGCAATAGCGGGTGGTGCAGGAACCGGGAGTTTGCAGGCGCTAAAAATAATGCCGACAACGATTCCGACGATAAGGGCGAGGAGAATCTCAATCATTGTTTTCCGTGAAGTTGTTGTGTTGCCGGTCATGAGCGTGGGGAAGTTCAACTGCCCAGAGTGAGGAAAATCCCTGCGATCGCAGCACTCATAAAGTTAGCGAGGGAAGCGGCGAATACAGCCTTGAGGCCCATCCGGGCGATATCCGGGCGGCGGCTTGGAGCCATTCCGCCTAAGCCGCCAAGAAGAATGGCGATTGAGGAGAGATTTGCAAAACCGCACAGCGCGAAGGTCACAATGCCCTCCGAGATAGGAGAGAGCGAGCCATCGTCGAGGAGGGCCTTATAGGCGACGAACTCATTGAGAATGATCTTCTGGCCGATAAAGCTTCCAGCCCGACTGGCCTCTTCCCAAGGCACTCCTAGAATCCAGGCGAGCGGCGCAAAGATGACTCCGAGAATCTGCTGAAGAGAAATGTCGGGAGAGCCAAACCAGCTGCCTATTGTTCCAAGGCCCAGATTGAGCAGGGCGATGAGCGCGATAAAGGCAAGCAGCATGGCGCCAACATTCAATGCGAGCTTCAACCCGGCGGAGGCCCCTTGTGCTGCTGCATCAAGGACATTGACAGGCTTGTCTTTCTTATCCTCGTCGGGGAGGTGTTCCTCTGGAGTATCGCTTTCCGGGAAGAGGATTTTGGCGAAAAGTAATCCGCCGGGTGCCGCCATGAACGATGCGGCAAGGAGATACTCGAGGTTTACTCCCATGCCCGCATACGCTGCCAGGACGGAGCCTGCAATTGAGGAGAGCCCCCCTACCATGATGGCAAAGAGCTCTGACTGAGTCATGCGGGGGATATAGGGGCGCACGACGAGGGGAGCCTCAGTCTGGCCCACAAAAATATTTGCAGTGGCTGAGAGGGACTCGGCCCGGCTCGTGCCGAGTAGCATGCGCAGGACACCGCCAAGACTGCGAATGACCAGCGGCATGATGCGAAGGTGGTAGAGGACTGCGATCAGCGAGGCAAAAAAGATGATTACCGGGAGGACGCGAACGACAAAAATGAAGCCCATGGACTCCTGCTCTGCGAGAGTCCCGAACAGAAATTCGATGCCCTTATCCCCGCTGGCAATAATGGCGCGGACCAAGTTGGAGAGAGAGCCCAGGACGGCCTGACCCTGCGTGGTGAAAAGGACAAAGGCGCCCAGCCCTATCTGGAGGAGCAGGGCCCCGCTGACGGTGCGGAGCCGGATGGCACGCCAGTTGGAGGAAAAAATTGTCGCAACACCCAGAAGAACAACGATTCCTAGAAGAGAGGCGAGCGCAGACATGACATTATTACAGGAGAACGCTTAACAGAGAAGAAGGACTGGTGCCATCGAAACCGTCAAGCGGCCGACGGATCTTCGCATCCTTGACAGGGTGAGGCAGGATCTGAAGGTTTGAGGAAGATGCTCCTCCGAGAGTATGTCCAGACTATGTTCGTATGACTGAGTCTGGATATGCCGGGTTTAGAGAGAAGCAGCACTTTGATTATGGAAAAGGCGCGCGGAATTGTCACTCGAGTTACCAAGCTGGGTGATACGAGTCTCATTGTGCACTGGTGCAGCAGGGAAGCAGGCTTAATTAAGACTGTTGCGAAGGCAGCTCGTCGCGCAACGAGTCCGTTTGCTGGGAAACTTGACCTCTTTGTGGAGGCAGAACTGGTGTGGAGCCAGAGCCGGAAAAGCGATCTGCATATTCTGAAGGAAGTTGAGGTGTCAGGCTTCTATACTGAGTTGCGGCGGGGATACGCTGAAACCATGGTGGCCGCATACTTTTGTCAGCTTCTCGAGGCCGTCGTCGAGCGGGAGCACCCTGTCCCAGAGTTGTTCGATCTTTTACGTGGAGCTTTTCGCTACCTGTCGAAATCTGCGGCAGATCGCCGTGCGCTTCTTCACTATGAGCGAAGGCTAGCAGAGCTTCTTGGCGTCGGTCATGACGGGGTGAATGCAGGGGCGGCGCTGGAAAGGGCCTTCGGAAGATTACCTCGTTCACGCAAGGACTGCCTTGCTCTTATGGGGGGTAGTCCAACTGACGAATGAAAATGCAACGAAGCGAGAATCAGTCTCGCGAGCTCAGCGAGTCTGGGTCCTGAATTTTTCTCCAAGGAGCCATTTACGAAGAACCTCGTCGCTTGCTGTCAGATTGCCGGTTACCCTGTAGTCTGAGCTGCGAAGGACATGAGAATGCTCCCTAGGTTCGTCGATCACGCAGTAGGGGCTGGAGCCGGAAGAATGAATGAATCGAATCTCCCTGTTGCTGGTAATGACGAGAAAAGCCACGTGGCTATCGAGCCCAACAATATAAATACCGGGTCCGGAGAGAAGGACCTCCTGGAGGAAGGCGTCGTAGTCCATTCCGACTCTGATTCTCATTTTTTCCGGAGGGAGAAACGTGCCTAAGATATTCTGTGAGGCCTGTTGAGCAAGACGTGCCCATTCAACTTCGAATCCCGCATCCTGAAGTACGGAGGAGACAAAATAACCACAGGCGACCTTTCCTGTTCCTGGTTCGTGGGCGGTTCCGTTGAAATCCCACGGTGTGCCAAGCCAGCATCGCATCAGGCGCGGCAGGCTCATTTGCAAAAGTTCGCGAGTTTGGGCGAGGAGGTCTTCCTGTTCGGGTCCAATCGAGGCCTTCAGGTAGGATTGGCCAAGGCGTTTCCGATGCTCCTCGAGGTCCGTCGAAAGAGTCTGGTAGGTGGCTAAGTCTGGAGCTGGTCCGGACCTGCGTTGCGAAACGTGTAACTGTTCGATCGTCGTAGTGAGCCAGTGGCGCTGGCTCCACGCTGTCAGAGCGAGGGAAAGCACAGCAAGAAGGAGGACAACTCGTAGTAGCAATCCTCGCATATGTAGAATCTAAACTCCTCGCCCGTATAATCCCAGCACGGATCGGCGATCGGAGTTTGCCATGCTAAAACGCCAAGCTACGAAGGGGGGAGGAGCCTGATGAACATTCTACCGTTTTGCGTGTAGCGTATAGTAGACAGTGTCGCCTAGGAGAAGCTTTCCGGCGTTTGAGCGCACCTCGGGGAGGCGGATCGTGTAGAGATACCCTCTTTTAAGGTCTCCAGTGTTCTTGAGGTTGATCACGCAAGAGCGATTTCCCTCCGACAGGGTTGCCCCCCCTTTGATGAGGACATCCCGCTTGTCGACCTTTGGAGAACCGTATGCCGCATGATATCTGTAGGTGTGGCGGGTGATCTCAATCTTCTTGAGACTTTCGGGGTCGACTGGCTGTGTGAACCCGAGGGAAAATCCTCTGGAGGTCAGCTTGACTTGGTCAATGGCAAGAAAATTGGAAGCCTGCTCCTTGAGGCGAACTCTGACGAGGCCCTCCCCTCCAGCCCAGGAAAGGTGGGTCTTAGCGATCCAGAGGGATCCATCAGGAGTGAAGGTCAGCCGATGATTTCCCGCTCCCAGCGCTCCGGTTCGGAGAAAGGGGATTGCAGCTCCTTGGGAGACAGCTCCCACGGGATCAGGGAGGAAGCGCACTAAAGTGGGGCTGTTCATCTCCCCAATAAGCATCTGTTCACTGAGCCCGCCGAAGACACCCCGCGGGATCATGCGGGGTTCTGTAGGCGAATTCGCAAGCTCGCCCTGAGGCAACAGCCCCATCGCCGGGGTACGCAATTTCTCGAGCTCTGCTACGGAGACCTGCAAAGGGTCCCGGTTCCAGCCTTCTTTCCAGACCAACGATGCGGGGTGTCCGTAGAAATGCCCCTCCCGCACATGAAAGACTTTACTAGTTCCCAACCAGTCTCCCTGATTGTCGGCGACAAAAAGACGCCCATCCTTGTCGAAACCGAGCCCTTCCGGAGATCGGAACCCGCTTGCGAAAGGCTGCCACTTGCTGCCGTCGGGAGAAACCTTGATCACCCATCCCCGGTAAGGAACTCTAGAATACATGCGGCCTGCACGGCCCTTGTATTTACGCCAATCGGATCCGTTCAGCATATCCTTCCGATCTAGACCAATAGCGCTCCAGGGTCCCCTGATTTCCTCACGGATGCCGGCACCATTCGAGGCTGTACCGAGGGCCAGGTAAATGAACCCCTCCTTATCCTGAGCGAGGCCAAAGGCGAACTCATGATAGTTTCCAGTCATCCCGAAATCATCGAAGACGGTCTGGTAGAGGTCTCCGACTCCATCGCCATCTGTATCCTTGATTCGTGTCAGTTCGGGGCGCTGCATCACCAGGAAGCTGGAATCGCTCTCTGCGAGGAGACCCAATGGCTCGTGTAAGCCTGAGGCGAACTGTTTCCAAGTGTCCTCCTTGGGATTGTAGATAAAGAGTTCGCCGCGATGAAAGCATGCCGCAAGGTTACCGCTTGGAGTTGTTGCAATACCCCCAATCTGGGCATCGACTCCGGGCGGAGGAGATATCTTTTCTATGCGGAAGGCGTCTGTCCAGATGTCGGCAGAGGCGAGGCAGGAGGTGAGAACGAGGGCAGTAATGCTACGGATCATGGCGGGGAGTCATGGTGACGGTCAGGCGTCCCGGACCCTTTAGGATCTGGGATTCTCCAGAGACCGCCAATTTTTCGGAGGACTGGAACTTGAGAGTGATGGGGTATGTTCCCTTCACGTTTTTGATATCAAAGCTACGAAATAGCGCTTTCCCGTCCGGGGTTGGCGTAATGGTTTCTTCGACATGCAAATTGTTGGTTTTCCATCGGAAGGAGGGTAGCCCGTTGGCAATTGAATAACCGAGGAACTTCGGATTTTCTGATTCCTGAGAGAGTAAATTTTCCAGCGGACTGGTATCTTCCCGGAGCAGGATTTCTCCTTCAATCGAGGCCAATCCGTTGCCGTTACCTTTCCAGACGTTCCAGCCATCGATGAAATCCCCTCGCCAGATGTAGCGTAGACGGCACTCGCCAGCATCCCAGCAGTAGTGCAGGTCATCGTTTACAGCTACCGCGATCGCGGCCGGCCCAGCCTCGGGCATGAAGATACGCTTTACCTGAGGCCGCTGACGCATGCTTGGGGTGGTGTAAAAAGGATCACTCCGCTGCTTGCCCCTCACAATGCCAACGGCTGCGCGCCGGGAAACATTCATTACTCCATTCATCAGGGTGAAGTGTCCTGGATAGGTGCACACGTAGGGGTATTTTCCCTCTTTTGCGGGAGCTTGGAACCATAGGACAGCCTCCTTGCCGGGCTGAATCATCCCGGAGCTATGTAACATCCTTGGATGTGATTGTGGTTGCCAGCCGAGTTCTGCTGCCTTCGCGCCCAATGCGAGAACTGCGTTCACCAACTCCGCTCCCTTATCCTGTCCCTTGGAGGATCCTGGAGTGCAGATAATCAGATTGTGAGGGAGCTCGTCCGGGTTCCTGAAGGTGAGTTTGATCTTGGCACCGGGTTTTACCGTGAAGGACTGAACGTCATACTTCATCTGGGTCCGGATTGCCGAAATCACGATATTCTGGTCAATTTTCTCAAAGCCTGCTGGCGGGTTCTGGGCCTGAATCGGGTGAGAGCCAAGGAATGCAACCATGGCTAGCAAGGTGACTCGCAGTTTCAGGTGGTAAGCCATGAGATGAATCAAGGGAGATCCCTCACATAATCAAGCGAAATTCAGCGGCCTCTTCTGTTGGCCATGGTTCTTTTGGGGGCTCAGCTTACACCGAGGATGAGTAGGGAACTGTCTTCAACGAGGTCCCCTAGATGTGCCCCCAGAAGGCTCTGGTAGAGGGAGGACTCCGGGGTAAGAACGGTACAATCAAACCCCTCGTGTTCAACCGTTGACCCTCCGCCATCAGGCGCGAGGAGGTAAAAGACGATTGTTCCCTCATGCTCAGCTTCGACAAGTGTTCCAGACCGGACGGGTTCTCCCTCCTGGCAGGGAGAAGGCTCAAAGCACTTCAGGATGCCAATGGCGGTAGCGATGTTTTCTGCTTGTGCGGATTGTGCTCCCGCTAGGTAGGACGCTTCAATGGCCCGGGTGTCATATTTGCCTTCGGACCTGGTTTCCTCTCCGGTCGCATTGTGACGAGCCTCAGTTGCTGCAGCCTGCATGATTGCGAGCTGGCCCTCGAGAAGGGAACAGACGTCCCGGATGATTCTGGACTTCGACATTTAGGGAGACTGGTCGGCGGCATCCCGGGGTGTTCATGCGTGGTGGGACAGCTCTTTTGATTGTCCTTCGGGGATCCTGTCCCCGGGGAGAGACAAGTCAGCCGGGAGAGGATGGCCTCTCCCGGCTGATTAAATGGAGCGGGTGAACGGATTCGAACCGTCGACATTCACCTTGGCAAGGTGACGCTCTACCACTGAGCTACACCCGCATCCGTGAAGGGCCTAGATACACCGCGGGAAACGACCGGCAAGTCCTTTTTCCTTCCCGTTGGGAGAGACTTGGTCCCTTTTGTTCGAAAAATCTCGTATCCATGAGGGTAGATTCCCGGTTAAACCCCTGCAGTCGCATGAACAAGCTTGATGAAATTATTGCCCACAAACGTGTAGAGGTAGAGCCCCTTGTTCCTCTCGCGGCCAAGCTCAAGGCTCAAGCCCTGCAGAGAAACGAATTTCGAGGTTTCCGATCTGCTCTGGATCGTGGTCCTGATCGGCTGGGAGTTATCGCGGAGGTGAAAAAATCTTCTCCTTCGGCCGGGGTGATCGACCAGAATTTTGATCCTCTCCGGCAGGCTCGGATGTACATCGATGGAGGGGCCTCCTGCATGTCGGTCCTGACAGACAGAAAATACTTTCAGGGATCGCTGACTTACCTGTCCGAAATTTCCAAGGATTCCCAAGTGCCTCTCTTACGTAAGGATTTCACCGTACATGAAGCCCAGATCTACGAGGCAGTGATTGCCGGGGCTGACGCAATCCTGCTTATCGTTGCCTGTCTCAAGGATGAAGAGCTCCACCGGTTTTACCAGATAGCCAAAGATCTTCAGCTGGACGTCTTGGTGGAAGTTCACGATCTGCCGGAAATGGAGAGGGCTATCGACCTTGGAGCGGACCTTATCGGGATCAATAACCGAAACCTGAAGACCTTTGAAACGGATCTTTCCGCAACTGAAACACTAGCCGATGAGGTGCCTGATAATGTCACGGTTGTCTCGGAATCGGGAATAAAGACGGCGCATGATGCACAGTTTGCTCTCGATGCAGGGGCGAATGCGATTCTCGTAGGGGAATCCCTGATGAGGGCCAATGTCCCCGGAGATGAAATTCAGAACTACCTCTCTCTGACCCTTTCGGAGGTCGAGTAGGGAAGACCGCCTTGACCCAAGACGATTGAGAGAAGATAAAGCAGATCAAAGTGAGACCACACGAAATTTTCAAAGAAGTAGAACCCGCCATTGTTACGGAGCTCTTCACCACATTCCGAGAGGAAGATCGCGATGTGTATAAGAGTGCGTTAGCGAGTCTGGCACAGTCCCGCAAACTACGTCCCGTGTTTGTTCAGAAAAAGTCGGTTGCGGATCAGATTACGTGGATGCACAAGACCCTGAAACTTCGCGGAAGTGATACCGTTGGAGAGCATCTGCTTCAGGTCTGGTTCATGAAATTTCAGCAGCCACTACTCATCAGGTTCTGTGACGGGATGGGGATCGAGCACAATGGGGAGGGATCGGTCGAGGGGGTTCTGCCCGACGAGTTGGACCCGGCCAAGCTCAGTGAAACTGTCGATGGGCTCTATGCCGATTTTAACCCCCGGATCGTTTCGCTCTATCTGAATCTCTTCAACCTTCAAAGGCCCGGAGGGTGGGAAGCTCTGGAAAATCTGATCTCTAATGATGACCGGGTCCGATTGGGAGAGGAGCCTGAGGCAGATCCCGCCGAGGGGGGTGACTCCTTGCCGATAGCGGATTCAGAGGGAGAAGAGGGCCTGCAGGTGAAGACGACCCCCGCTGATCCACCTGTTGATAGCGAGTCTGAGGAGGGCAATAAAACCGAAGCGGGAGAAGAGACAGCGCCCGAGCAGGACTGAATCGCTCGTGATCCCGGCGATGTCTCAGGGGCTTTGTCCGGGTTCTTCCGGGGGTGAGGGGCTCTCCTCCGGAATGGGGACTGCTCGAGCGGGTGGCGCCTCTTCAATGGGAATTGCGCGGGCTGGAGGAGGCTCAGGTAGTGCTTGTGCTGGTGGCGGCGGCGGAGGTTGAATATCTTCCTCGATAGGGAGGGCTTTTGGAGGAGTGGCCGGTTTCAGTGGGTCGGGTGCAACAGGCAGGGCCACTGCGGGCTTTATCCGAACCGGAAGAGCCTCCTGAGGTGGAACGGTTTTCCGCATGAGAATGTCAACACGGCGATTGATTGCCTGTGCTTTCTGGTCACCAGTAAGGACCTTGGGTCTGGCGTGACCGTAGGCCCTGACAATGATGCGACTTTCGTCAAGCCCGAGTGAGCGAACCAACCAGTTTTTCACGGCCATTGCACGCTTGCGTGAGAGTTCGATGTTGTAGGCTTCGGTTCCAAACAGGTCGGAGTGGCCCTCAAGAATGCAATACATTTTGGGATTTCGATCAATCAGCATGCCGAGCTGCATAAGGCCAAGGCGGGCATTCTGCTTGAGCGCATTCTGGTTAAACTCAAACAGGAGGTCACTGGGCAG
>DIHT01000167.1:0-2321 GCA_002420305.1 Akkermansiaceae bacterium UBA5689
AATTTCTTCTCCCTCGACCCTCAGGACAATATCTCCGATCGCAACACCTGCTTTATTCGCTGGACTGGCATTCTCAACTTCCGTGAGGCGGAGACCTCCGGCGATCCCCAGCTTTTCCACCTCAGCCGCGGTTAGCTCCTCAGCGCTCACTCCGAGAAAACCTGAACGAGCACCTGCTCCAGGCGGAGCCATGGGGATCTCTAATATATCCACGCGCGCACTTTTCTCCTGCGCCTTTGACCACATGCCACTGAGCGCGACCACAAGAATGGTTGAGAAAAATATCCGGGTGACTCTCATCGAATTCTGGCCCCGTAGAAGGTCTCTGAATGCTACGGCCCCCCAGCGTGATGGAAATTAAGTCAGATAGCAAGAGGTCTATGGGCAGGCTCTATTCTATGCTCAGTTCCCTGCGTTCCAGCGGCCACAAACGAAGAAAGGCTTACTCCGAGAAAATCCATGGCCGAGCCTGCTTGATGCTGAGTTTTCCTTCTCTTGTAACCTTAAATTCCAATTCCATCGCAAAGTCTTTGGCTTCGTATGAGTAGCCATAAAGTTTCGCAAAACGGTTATGAATAATTCCGAGCCCTTCGCGAAGTTGCTCCAGATGCTTCGCGCTGAGAATGAGCCCACCCTTGGCGTGATTGGAACGACGCATGACCTTAGTCTTCCCCGCATCAAACCAGTCTAGGAGCAGTTCCTCTGGAATGGAGTCTTCCTCCGGATTCGTGACGAGATCCTCTCCCACCTGAGTATTCAGGTAGTAGGTCCCTTCCGTGCGATAGAGAATGTCCGTCGTTACGGCCACTCCGTTGGCCTTTTCCTCATCGTAATTGGGGTGAATCAATACGCCCATAGCAGTAAGCGTATGATCAATTCGATAGAATTCCCTCTCCTGTACTGCCCGAAAATTCCACAAGCTAGCGAAGACCTGCTTGATGGAATTCGCGAGATGCCCCTCGTCGACTCGATGCGTACAGGAGTCATAGAGTCCTGCCCCGCTAAATCCGGGCAGGTCTTCATTATTCGTGCTTGAGCGGCAGCGCAGGGAGGTGCCTTCCGGAAACGAAGCATGTATTTTGGCGAGCCTCTCCCGCAGATCATCGGGAAAATCGCCATCTCGAATTAATCTTCGAAAATCGCCCAACGCCTTCCGGAGCGCCTCGGAATCACCACCCTTTTCGTGCTCTGAAAAAAGCTCCGCTACCTTTTCATAAAACCCATTATGATTCATGAAGGTATGATAGAAATGAAACGGCACGGCAAATCCCTGCGGAATCACTCCCTCTGAAAGCTCAAAGGAACTCATTGCCGCAAGATTCGCCGCTTTTACCCCGACGCTTTTCCAATCCTCGAAACCGATATCGTCCAGTGCGCGAATCCGAGTTTCCTCCAGATCACGCGAAGGCTTCTGCGGCTTTACTGGACGAAGTTTCGCGAAATGGGCCTCCACTTCCTCATCCTTGGCCTCGCGGAGAGTGAATCCCCCAGCCTCAACCTTATAATAGACGTATTTGCCTGCCAATGAGCTGACCTGCTTCATTTGAGACGCCTCCGCAATGAACGCATTTGGCACCTTGTCCTGAATCGCTCGCAGATTGACATGGGAAAGCGGAGTCTGGCGAGCTTCAGTGATAATCCCCGCACTGCGAGGCATTTCGTTCGGAAGGGATCTATAAAGAACAATCTCGCGAGGCCGTGGATACTCATCCAGCTCCATAATTCTCAGCCGCCCAAAACTTTCTCCCGGGTTAAGGGGAAGGTAGTCAATATCACCAAAGAGGTCCTCGTCCAGATAGACGCGGAATGGCGCGTCAGCGTAGAGGTCTTTTTCCTCGTGATAGCGGATCAGAGCAGCAGGCATCGGATAGTAACCCAGTCTGCCTCTAAGCTCGGCACTCTTCCCGATAAGCAACTTATACGCTTTCTTAATTGTTTCGTAGGGGTAGCGGTCATTGGGGTTAAACTCAAAAGTGTAAAGACCCCTGTCACCGTTCGATCCCTTCAACCTTGGGCGATAAACGAGCACTCCCCTCATCTGCGCTCCTTCCCCGGGACGGGCCCGTGGAAGCCCCACCGCCGACATGAATCTCATATGGGCTCGATGTGTCTTGGTATTAATGAAATAGAGTTCCGGATTTTCTCCATCCGCACCTTCAATCTGAAATTTGACGAACTGATTTCCCGCGAGGTGGGTATCAATCATGACCTCTTCCCCCTGATAGCTGAGTGTTTCGAAAGATTTACGGTCTGGAATAGTGGCCGCCCCATCTTCTATCTCGATCTCATCCGGGGACTGTCGATCCACGTTTTGGGGCTGT
>DIHT01000167.1:2661-14217 GCA_002420305.1 Akkermansiaceae bacterium UBA5689
GGACCTCGCCCTCCGGGACCTCGCCCTCCGCGGGGAGGGCGAGGAGGTGCTAGCTCTCTTATTTCAATCCTCCCATCACTATTTGTATCCAGCTTAGCGAGGGCGCCGGAGGCCTTCTTCTGCTCTTCAGCAGAGATCTTTCCATCCCTGTCCTGGTCGAGAGCCGACATCAGCGGAAGACGCATCAGGAATCCATCTCCTCCTGGCCCTCCCCCATTACCCGGACCCCGGCCTTCCCCCCCTCCCCGGGGTTCTCGACCCTCCGGGGGCGGAGGCAGGATTTCTTCCCCTTCGAGAATCTGGTCATTGTTCTTATCAAGAGTTTTCAGCTTCGCAGGCGCGTCTTTCAATTCTTCCTCGCTGATAATGAGGTCCCCGTCGCTGTCCAGAGCTTGCACTACAGGAAGTCTCCGCAGGAATTGTTCCGGACCTCGCCGTGGTCCGCGCTCGCCCCTTGGCTCATCACCCGGACCATTTCCTCCACGATTGGGAGGATTTTCCTGCGCTGTAAGTGCAGGAGACAGACAACAAAGCAAAAGACAGGCAAGCAAAGGGGAAAGGTTCATGATACGGGCCAAACGGGAATTCGTCTCGGAGGAAACCCCGAAATACCGCCGAAGTTGCCCTCCCGGGAGCCTTTATTCTCAAACCACCCTGATTATGGCGACTGGCTCCACTCGCTCTCTTTCTCTTTCTGTTGGCGCCCGTGTTGAGCTTTCTGATTGCGCCAAGCCCTGAGAAGGCCGAACTTTATCCGTGAAACTTGAACCTATCTGTCACAATGGCTCGATTCCCTGTCGTATTCTTTAGTCTCCTTCTGCCTTTTGTCTCTCTCGGGGAAACCGGTGCGGATAAGCCGAAAAGCAAAGGTGAGACTACCTGGCCCAGTCACTACTCAAAAGGGCGCAAGACCTTCGATGGAACCGGCAAATACTACATGGGGAGAGAAATTTCCTACGTGATGGGGCACCAGGCCATCCGCTGGCTGGAGCGAGGCAATCGTGAGGAGGAGGAAGCACCCAGCAAAGCCATCGCCGCTCTGAACCTCAAACCCACCGATGTGATTGCGGACATAGGAGCCGGTTCAGGCTACTACACTTTTCGTCTCGCTCCGTTGGTCCCGAAGGGAAAGGTCGTTGCCGTCGACATTCAACCTGAAATGATCACCTTTCTCGAAAGGAAGGAGAAAATACTGGGGCTGGCCAACGTCGAGGCTCATCTCGGAAAAGTAGATGACACCATGCTCAAAGCAGGCTCGATCGATGCTGCTTTAATGGTTGATGCTTACCATGAATTTTCTCACCCCCGTGAAATGATGCAATCTCTGTTCAAGGCCTTGAGGCCTGGGGGGCGCATTATCCTTCTGGAATACCGTGCTGAGGACCCTACCGTTCCGATCAAACCACTTCACAAAATGACGGAAGCGCAATCCCGCAAGGAAATGGAAGCAGTTGGATTGAAGTGGAAAAGCACTGATTCCAAGCTTCTGCCTTGGCAACACTTTATGATCTTTGAGAAATCGAAAGAAAAGTAGCCGCCCGCTCTGTCTCCCGGATGCGCCATTACTCTCATTTGGTTCTTGCCGGAAACGATTAGAATCTGTGAATTATTAATAAAACAAAATGAATTCAGGTAATAAGATTCTCAAGCTTGTGCTCCTCCTCGGTAGTCTCGTCGCCTTTTCGATGCTGACCTCATGCGAAACTATCTCCGGTTTCGGACGTGACCTGCAGTATGCCTCTGAGGCGGCCAAGAACAGGTAGGCCCCTGAGCCTTAGTTCTCAGCCCTCGACGCTGAACGATCATCCTTGCCGAAGCGCAGGGGTCTGGAAGGCTGCGGTTTCCTGAATAGGTGCGCTAGAGAATCTCGCAGCCACCCCCCGGAAGCTCCCTGTGAGTTTGCCCAACTTCCCATTTTCCCTAGAGTCTGAAGCGTGAGTGCTGCCCCCGAAAGCCCTCCCCGCTCTTGGGCTGAGGTCGACCTTGCTGCCCTACGGCACAATTTCAGGGCGGCCCGGAACCTTGGTCACCAGCAGATAATGGCCGTGGTCAAGGCCAGTGCCTATGGCCACGGGCTGGAACCAATAGCAAACACCTTGGACCAAGAGGACCTCACGTTTTTCGGCGTAGCCAATGTTAGCGAAGCGAGGCGTCTTTCCGAAGCTGGTATCCAGACTCCCATCTACCTCCTCGGGGGAACGTTTCCTGCCGAGCGAGAGGAAGTCGTAGCCCGTCAATGGCTTCCCTGTCTGAACACCATGGAGGAGGCAGAACACTTCGACCAGCTCGCTCGCGCCCGAGGCTCCATCGTGGAAGCTCATATTACTGTCGATACCGGAATGGGTCGCGGCGGCTTTCTCCCTTCGGACACTTCCTCTGCCCTGATCGCCATCCGGGCACTCCCCGGCCTTAGAGTAACCGGGATAGGGTCCCACCTGCCCTGCGCCGATGAGGACAATGCGTTTACCATAAAACAGTTTAACTCTTTCGACACCTTGATCGAATCCCTTCCTGAACGGGAAAAACTCACGCACGTTCACCTTGCTAACTCAGCAGGACTTCTCGGATATCAGTCACGCACCACCACTCTGGCCCGCCCCGGACTGATGCTCTACGGAGTGTCCCCCGTTGCCAATGCCGATATCTCGCTGCGACCCGTGATGGCCCTGAAGTCCAGGATCGCAGTCATCCGGGATCTCCCCTCCGGCCATGGCATCTCCTACGGACGAACTTTCATCACAACTCGCACGACAAAGGTGGGGACCATCGGGATCGGATACGGGGATGGTTATCCAAGGGTTACTACAGGGCAAAACCCGGAGGTTTTTGTTCGAGGCCGACGGGTTCCTCTACTGGGAAGAATCACGATGGATCAGGTCATGGCGGACCTGACTGATCTTCCTGAGTGCTCTCCCGGTGATGAGGTTGAACTCTTTGGTCCCAATATTCCTGTCGAGGAGGTGGCGCTCAGAGCAGGAACGATCCCATGGGAAATTTTTACTGGGATCACCCCACGAGTTGAGCGGGTTTATAAAGGATAACACCCCTAGAAAAGACGTTTACTCAGCCTCCTCCTCACACTGAGTTTCAAATTCAGGGCGCACTGGAATGCCGCGCTCCTGAAGGTATTTTTTGGTTTCCGGGACCGTGAACTCTCCAAAGTGAAAAATGCTGGCGGCCAAAACCGCGTCAGCATTCCCATCGCGCAATACGTCCACCATGTGATCAAGAGTCCCACAACCTCCACTGGCAATCACAGGGATTCCAACCGCATCACTAACAGCACGCGTCAGCTCAATATCATAGCCATCCTTGGTCCCGTCCGCATCCATACTGGTGAGAAGAATCTCACCGGCACCACGATCATACACCTCACGAGCCCACTCGATCGCATCGAGCCCCTCAACTGGATTCCTCCCACCATGGGTATAGACTCCCCACTTGTCAGGACCCTGCCGCTTGGCATCGATCGCTACTACGATCGCCTGGCTTCCGAAAGTACCTGCTCCCTCATCGACAACCTCCGGACGGTTGATCGCAGCGGTGTTAACGCCAACCTTGTCGGCCCCTGCGAACAACATTCGTCGCATGTCCTCCACCTCGCGTATACCGCCCCCTACCGTTAGCGGAACAAAGCAGCGCCCCGCCGTTCTGCGCACAACCTCCAACATCGTGTCACGTTCATCAGAGGAAGCTGTAATATCGAGAAACACGATTTCATCCGCCTCCTGGTCGTTGTAGGCCACTGCGCAATCGACAGGGTCTCCAGCATCCCGGAGATCGACAAAATTCACCCCTTTTACGACACGACCATCCGTGACATCGAGGCAGGGAATAATGCGTTTGGCCAACATACGGTGGCCCGAATATGACCAATCCCCTTCATTTGCCAACTCCTCGTCTACCTCCCTGCCCCCTGTCTGAGAAAAGATCAGCCTCTCAGCGGTTGCCAAAGTAGATAATGGCCACGACCCCGACTAGGAAACAGTAGTAGCCAAAGTATTCGAACTTGCCCTTCTGAATGGTTTTGAGAACGAGATAGACCGCAAAGAGGCCCGAAACAAAGGCCGCCATAAACCCCAGAAGATAGGCAGCGGCGGCTTCACCCTGCATGACATCTTTCAGCTCCCGTAGCTTGAGGAGCGTTCCCCCTCCAATCGCGGGCAAGAACATGAGGAAGGAAAATTCTGCCGCCTTCGAGGCCTTGCCTCCAGCAAGGAGACCTGCCGTAATAGTGGCTCCGCTCCGCGAAATTCCTGGCAGGATAGCTAGCGACTGCGCTACGCCCATCCAGATCGCCTGCCGCATGCCGAACTCCCGACTCTCCCGGGCAAAGACTTTGGGCAGGAGAAGAATCACACCGGTGACTAGAAGGCATCCGCCTACGAGGACCGGATTATCGTAGGCTCCCTCAAAAAGGTCCCTCGCAGAGAAAAACGCTATGGTGGCCGGCACAGTAGCCATGACCAACCAAAGGATCATGGTGCGATCCTCTTTCCGTTCCTTCTGCCACAGGCAGAACAGAAGTCCTGCTAAGCGCCTCCGGAAATAAATGACGACACTGAGAAAGGTTCCCAGGTGGAGTACTAGCTCGAACGTAATGTCCTGTTGGGCGCCCTCTCCCGCCTCCCGCATTCCAAGGGCGTGCTGGAGTAGTGCGATATGCCCCGACGACGATACTGGAAGAAACTCGGAGAGTCCCTGCACGATTCCGACCAGAATGGCTTTCCAGATCTCCATTTTCTAGCCCTTCATAACGATTTCCAGTCTTTCTGCGCTGAAACCTTTCCGTAGGCCACGGATCCTATTTGACCCGGTTCCAACGACTCGCTGGCACATCATTTACTCTTCCCTCCTCCCTCGTCTTGACCTTTTTCCTCCGCCCGAAACGTCGAGAGAATCAGAAAAAATGCAGCCACGCATATACAGGAATCTGCAACATTGAAGGAGGGCCAGTGCCCATGCGGAGTCAATTTGGTTTGCAGCCCGATATTGAAATCGAGGAAATCAACAACATAGCCCTGCGCCAGCCGGGCAAAGAAACCCGCATTCTCGTAAGCAGGAAGAAAAAATCCCTGGAGCATCCGGTCAGTCAGGTTGCCCAGAATCCCCGCCATCATGAGCCCTGCAGCCAGCCTGAGGGGGAGAATATTAAAGGCACCCCGCCGCCAGAAGAAGGGAATCAGCCCAAGAGCGACTACCGCAATGAGGAAAAAGACAAAGGGCGCCCATGCCGTATCATTTCCCATCCCGAAAGCCGCCCCCTGATTATGCACTCGAACAATCGTGAAGAAATCCTCGATCACAACGTGATTCTGATGAGACACGTTAAACCCGGGAGCTGGCGCCTCAAATTTAAGAACCACGATCCACTTCGTGATCTGGTCCAGCGCATAAAGGGGCAGGACCAGTAAGAGCAGGAGGCGAGGAAGGGTCTTCATCACTCAGTGCTGGACATAACCTCCTCGCACCGGCGACACAATCCTTCTTCCCCTGTCGCGGCTGGTGGTTCATAGCGCCGGCAACGCGGACACATGGGATACTCGGTCTTCTTCGCCTTGGCGGAAATCCGGTCACCCTCAACAAGCTTAAGGTCTGAGATAATGAAGAACTCCGTGAAGAAATCACGATCACTCAGGAGCTCACGCAATTCATGATCCGCGGGAAGGGTCAGCTCGACCGCCGCCTCGTTATTCTTGTTGAAGACCTTCGCCTGTACTTCTACTTCAATTGCGTTCTGGATGACTTCTCGAAGATCGAGAAGCTTATTAACCTCGTCTGTGGCTTCCCGGCCATCAAAGCGCTGGTCCGGTGCGGGGAAATCCTGCTCGTGTACACTTCCCTCCCGTCCCGCATGCTCCCATGCCTCCTCCGCGGTGAACGCCAGGATAGGAGCTAAAAGCCGCGTTAGAACATCGACGACGCTGTTCATGGCCGTCTGACTTGCCCGGCGGCGATCAGAATCTTCCCGGTCACAGTAGAGTCGGTCCTTGGTAAGGTCGATATAGACCGCGCTCAGTTCCCGGGCACAGAATTGATTAATTACCGTGAATACTTTCCGGAATTCGTAGGCGTCATAGGCTCGCCGGCATTCTCTGACCACTTCATTCAGACATTCAAGAATCCACCGGTCCACCAATGTCATCTTGCCCGGATCCACCGAGTTCCGCTCCGGATCAAACCCGTGTAAATTACCCAGCAGGATCCTCAGAGTGTTACGAATCCGGCGATAGGGCTCTGCAACCTGCTTGAACAGATCCTCCCCGAAGGGCACCTCACTCTGCCAGTCAACGCTGCTGACCCAGAGCCGCAGGATATCCGCGCCGTACTTGTTGTAATAGTGAGCTGCATCAATAGGCTTGCCGGACTTCTCGGCCTCGCTCTTGGAGAGCTTTCCCTTTTTGTCCTTATCGACCACGAAGCCGTGGGTCATCACCGTTTTATAGGGCGCACAACCACGATAGGCCACGCTCAACATAAGGGAGCTCTGGAACCATCCCCGATGCTGATCAGTCGCCTCGAGGTAGAGATCTGCCGGACTCTCCAACTCTGCATGACGGTCCAGAACCGCAACGTGGCTGCTTCCCGAGTCGATCCAGACATCCAGAGTATCCCGGCATTTACGAGTGCCCTCTGGTAATCCCAAGCGACTTACCAGATCAGCCTCTTCGAGCTCAAACCAGATGTTGGTTCCCTCCTTCTCCACCAGATCTGCGACCTTTCGAGCGAGGTCCGCATCAAGAAGCACTTCGCCCTCAGCAGTGAAGAACACGGGAAGCGGGACTCCCCAGGTTCGTTGGCGGCTGATACACCAGTCCGGACGGGATTCCACGGTTCCGTAAATCCGATTCCGTCCCCAGTGGGGCAACCAATCTGTTTGATCAATTTCGGACAGGGCGGTGTCTCGAAGCCCATCCAACGAGATAAAGAACTGTTCAACGGCGCGAAAGATAATTGGCGTCTTGGACCGCCAGCAATGCGGGTAGTCGTGCCGGTATTCTTCTCGACCCAGAAGAACAGACAAACCTGCCAGCATACCTATAATATCCTCATTACTCTCGAAGACATGCCGCCCTACAAGATCAGGGATGCCGACCTCTTCTGTAAATTTCCCATCACTATCTACCGGTGAGACTACCTCAAGCCCATACTCCCTGCCCGCCACATAGTCGTCTGCTCCATGCCCCGGTGCTACATGAACGATGCCTGTCCCCGTCTCCGTCGTGACAAAGGACCCCAGAATGATTTGTGAAGAGCGTGGCAGAAAGGGATGCTGGGCCTCAAGGCCTTCGGCAAGAGCTCCTTTGAATTCAACCATCTCGCCATGCGGGGCGAACCCGGTCTTGGCGGTGAACTCTTCCAAGAGGTCCTTCGCAAGGACGAGCCGGTGACTCACTCCCTCTTGATTCTCAAAGCATCCGGCCAGATAGGTAAAATCCCGGTGCACCGCTAGTCCTACGTTGGCGGGCAGGGTCCATGGGGTCGTCGTCCAGATCACGAACTTGTGAGATTCCTCCGAGACTGAACCCGTCGCTTCACGAAACTTACTTTCCGACTCTTCCGTTAAGGCAAAGGGCGCCCAGATCGCAGGACTTATCTTCTCCTTATACTCCACCTCTGCCTCTGCGAGAGCAGTATGAGCACCATAGGACCACTGCACCGGCTTCTTGCTCTGATACACTGCACCCCTCTCGACCAGCTTGGCAAAAACACGAATAATTTCCGCCTCGTAGCTGGGATCGAGGGTGAGATAGGGGTTTGCCCAGTCCCCAAACACTCCAAGGCGCTGGAAACTTTCCCTCTGGGTGTCGATCCACTTCCGCGCAAAGCGCTCACAACGTCTCCGAATCTCAGCAGGCTCCTCATCCCGTGCCTCTTGTACCACCTTGAATTCAATGGGAAGGCCATGACAATCCCAACCCGGAATGAATGGGACCTCGTACCCCGACATGGTCCTTGATTTCGCAACAAGGTCCTTGAGGACCTTGTTGAGAGCGGTCCCCATGTGCACATCACCATTCGCAAACGGAGGCCCATCATGCAGGATGAATTTTGGCGCTCCCTCCGACCGGCGACGGGCGATGATCTTCTGGTAAATGCCGTCCTTCTCCCACTGCGCGAGGCGCTTGGGCTCGTTCTTCACGAGATCCCCTCGCATCGGGAAACTCGTCTGCGGCAGCGATAATGTACCCTTGTAGCCCTTCTCCGGAGCGCTCATCAGCCTTCCTGTAGCGGCGCACTCCCGCCGCCGCAAGCCCTGCGTGCCCCGTGATTGCAGGTATCCCAGCTGGGTTTTTGACTTTTTCACGAGGATACCCCAGACTTTAGGCATGAATCCGATCACCACGCTTCTGGGAGCAACCGGCTTACTTCTCGTGGTCGCCGTGGCCCTCTCCGTCATGAAAATGGGTAAAGGTGATGAAGAAGCGGAGATCAGGAAGCTGCGCGCGGAGCTCGACCTCCTGAATGCGCAACAGACCCAACTCACCCAGACACCTTCAGCTTCATTCCCAAATCCTCTTTCCACGCCGAGCCTCGATCCGTCACCGGAAATCACCCCACCAACGGGCATAAGTCCTTCTCCTCCCGAATCTGAGTCTACTCCCAGAACGGCCGAGGCGAGCCCCGAGGATATTCCCTCCGACCCAATTACCGCACCAGACACTGCGGACGGAACCTCCGCTCCAACTCGAGCCCAGCTGGAAGAGGAGCTCGCAAAAGCAGAGCAGGAAAATGAGCTTTTGAAACGAGAAGCTCGGGAGGGACTAATCTCCAAGAGCATGATTGAATCTGCGGAAAAGCAGAAAGCCCGGGCCTCAACGGTCAAACAGGCATGGCTCCAGGCCAAGGTCATCGAGTGGGTTGCCAAGCAACCAGACCAGCAGTCGGGAGGGTTTGCCATCATTGAGCTTCACCGGGATATGCCGCCTGGGACAATACTCGCTATCCGCAGGCAATCTGGCATTTACGGCCGTCTCATGGTGGACCACATCTATACCGACAAGAATCAGGCCTCTGCAAATCCTGTCCGCGGCACATTTCCTGATGGCGAAGCGCCTGAGATAAACCCAGGGGATGAGTTGATCATTGCTCCTTTCGGAAGCTGAATTTGCCGCCCGGTTCAGGAGATCATTCCCGACAACCAATCGAGAAAAGGACCCTCCTGAGCTCCCAGCTCAATTGCTATCTTTTCCCGTGCTGCAAGGCATGCAAGACGCTCAGGGATTTCCACAGCGCCAGAGCCTAGTTCCTCCTCCATCACGTCGAGAAATTTGGAAGGGTGAGCTGTCTCCAGGATAACCATTTCGTCCTCTGGGGAATCTCTTCTCCACTGCTGCGCAGCCAGATAGCCCACCGCTCCATGAGGATCGATCACGTAGCCTGTGGTCTCCCTGACTTCTCTGATAGCCTCTCTGGTAGCATAATCATCAAAGTGAAAACCAGAAATCTGGTCGGCGACCCGGCTGTGCTCCCGACCATGTAGCTCAAGGATCCGGACAAAGTTGCTGGGAGCCCCGACGTCCATCGCATTAGAAATGGTAGGAAGGCTGGGCCGCGGCTCATAATGACCGCTTCTCAGGTAGGCCGGAACCACATCATTGAGGTTTGTAGCTGCCACAAAATGGCCGACAGGGAGACCCATCTGGCGGGCTAGAAGCCCTGCAGTCAAGTTCCCAAAATTACCGCTTGGGACGACAAAAACAGGCTTCGATTCGTCAGGCATCTGCTGAGCTGCGCGGAAGTAGTAAAACGCCTGCGGAAGCAGCCGGGCGATATTGATCGAATTGGCAGACGTCAGGTTCAGCTTCTCGGAAAGAGGCTCATGAAGAAACGCTGCTTTGACCAGTCGCTGACAATCATCGAAAGAGCCCCTCACCTCGAGCGCCGTAATATTGTCCCCAAGGGTAGTGAGTTGTTTTTCCTGAAGGGCACTGACTTTCCCGCTGGGATAAAGCACTACGACCCTTGTCCCCCTCACCCGGTGGAACGCACTAGCGACTGCTCCACCAGTATCTCCAGAGGTTGCCACCAGCACCGTCAGCTCGCGATCATCCTCGCGAGTCAGCCAGCCCATGAGGCGAGCCATGAAGCGAGCTCCGAAATCCTTAAACGCCAGCGAGGGGCCATGGAAGAGCTCCAGAATATTCATGCCCTCCGCTATCTTCACCAGCGGGGCATCAAAATTAATAGCCTGCCCGACCATCTCACGCAGATCCTGCTCCGGAACGGACCCGTTGAAAAACGCTGACGCTACCCGGTAACTGAGTTCTGCAAAAGACCACTCACGCCAGCCCGGCTGCAATACTTCATCCGGTCGTGGCACTTCGGCAGGCATGTAGAGCCCGCTATCTGAAGGGAGCGACCGCAAAACCGCCTGCTTGAGATCGACGAATCTGCCAGCTGATGCAGTGCTGTAAAATTTCTGGGCCACGGAAAAGGGATGGGTATTTCGTTTCTACTTCAAGACACGGCCCTCCGGGCTTACAGGCATTAGTCCACTACATACACTCCACGAGGATTGATCCTCGATACGTAAACTTGGCTCCGAATCGGAGCCTCTGTAAACACGCGCGAGACCTCTTCCCCAACACGGCGAGCGGTTTCTTCCCCTTCGCACAGGGCGAATACACTCGGTCCCGCACCCGATATGCTGAATCCAAGAGCTCCCGCAGCCATGGCGTCTCGCTTGGCCCGGTAAAACTCAGGAATCAGTTTCTGGCGACGCGGTTCAGCAATCACGTCGTGTATTGAACGACTAATCAACTCATAATCGTCTTGGATCAATCCACATAACAATCCTCCCAGGTTTCCTACCTGCTGTGTGACGTTGTCGAGGGGCACCTCAAGCGGCAGGATCTCCCTGGCTACCTTGGTAAGAATCTCAATATCAGGATGGACCACCGTCGCCCAAAGGTTCTCCGGCCCTGGTAATTGCGCCATGTCCAATTCCTGATTCGACCGGATGAATACGATCCCTCCAAGAAGGCATGGCCCTACATTATCTGCATGCCACGCCCCATCCGCGCTCGACTCTCCAGCCATCGCAAAAGGGAGAAGCTGCTTCTTGGTCAAAGGCTCCCCAATCAATTTATTTACGGCATAGACTCCAGCAACCGCGCTGGCAGCACTGGAACCCAGACCGCTACCAAAGGGCATCTTCTTGTGAATCTCAAGTTCGACCCCGCGATCTAGCATTCCCAGATGGCGCAGCAAATCCTGAGCCGCCACCCCCGCAGTGTTCTGGGTTACCTCCATGGGAAGTTTGCCATCATCCCCGGTGATTTTTACAATACGTAACCCCGGTTCAGGCGAATGCCTTGCCACTACTTCATCCCCAGGCGCTTCAATAGCAAAGCCCAGAACATCATAGCCACACGCTACATTTGCCACCGTGGCAGGGGCAAATACGCGAACTTCCGTTATTTCTTCCTGAGCCATCTCTCGTCGGGGAGCGGAGCTCCTAACAGCTTTTCTCGCAGCGGGCCAGCGAATTTACCGTTTCTCCTTACCCGCCAGTTGCCACATTCCGCCTACAAAAAGGGCACAAATGGGATT
>DIHT01000170.1 GCA_002420305.1 Akkermansiaceae bacterium UBA5689
TCTGGGCGCGGGGGGAGGACAGAGAGTCCGTGGCCAGCCTCGCCCGGCTCGAAAAGAAGAAAGAGGGCCTGCTGGCCAGACTTCATACGGAGGAACGAAAGAAGCGTCTGAAGAATCTTGAGGGTGAGATCCGGAAGAAGAGTGAGGTCATGAAAAAGCTGCCCAGGGGCAATATGGTTTATGCCGCTGCTACTCATTTCAAGGGAGAGGGGCAGTTCAAGCCAACCAATGGGAATCCGCGTGTCATTCATTTTCTCCATCGAGGCGAGGTGACCCAGCCGCGTAAAAAAGTCAGTCCCGGCACTCTGCCCATTTTCAAGGAAGAGCCATGGCAATTCAATCTGCCCGCTAATCATGGCGAATCCGATCGCCGGGCCGCCCTCGCGAAGTGGTTGGTTCGCAAGGATCATCCGCTGACCTGGCGGGTCGTTGCCAACCGAGTCTGGCAGTGGCATTTCGGTGAGGGGCTGGTTGCCTCTCCCAATGATTTCGGTGAACTTGGCCAGCTCCCCAGCCATCCCAAGTTGCTCGACTGGCTTGCATTGTATTTCAGGGATCAGGGAGGGTCGTTCAAGAAGCTGAACAAGCTTTTGGTGATGAGCGCTGCTTACCAGCAGTCCTCGGCTGGGAACGAAGAGTTTGCCCGGTCAGATTCAGGGAATCGCCTGCTTTGGAGGATGAACTGCAGAAAACTTTCTGCGGAAGAAATCCGGGATGCGGTTCTCTCGGTCAGCGGAAAGCTCAATCTCGAGATGGGGGGGCCGGGCTATTATCTCTTCGCTCTGGAAAAGACCGCCCACTCTCCCCACTACGAATATCATAAGTTCAATCCAGAGGATTCCAAAAGCCACCGCCGTTCGATTTATCGCTTTATTGTTCGCTCGCAACCTAATCCCTTCATGACGACTCTGGATTGTGCCGACTCCTCCCAGAGTACGCCAAAACGCAACGAGACGCTCACTGCCTTGCAGGCTCTCAGCCTGTTAAACAACAAATTCAGTGTGGTGATGGCACGTCATTTTGCCGCCCGACTCGAAAAGGAGGAGCCAGATATGGCCCGGCAGGTCAGGCGAGGGCATGTGCTGGTCACGGGAAGAGTGCCTGCAAAAGAAGAGACCGATTTACTGCTGGGATATGCTCGTAAACATGGCTTGCAAAACCTCTGCCGTGCCTTGTTTAACCTTTCCGAGTTTACCTATCTTGACTGACATGACTCACAAGGAATCCCGCAGAGATTTTCTCAAGCAATCCAGCTTTGGTGGTTTGGCTCTTGCCTCCATGCTGGCGAGGGATCCTCTGTCCGCCGCCACCAGTCCGGCACTGGATCACCCTCCCCGGGCAAAACGGGTTATTCAGCTATTCATGGCCGGTGCGGCAAGCCATCTCGATATGTTTGATTTCAAGTCTGAGCTGGTAAAAAGGCATGGTCAGAAGTCGGATTTTGGCGAGCACGTGGAGGCCTTTCAAAATGGTCTTGGACCGTGGATGAAGTCGCCATTTGAGTTCAAGTCTTACGGGGGATGTGGGAAGTTAATGAGTGACATTGTGGCTCCGCTGGGTGAAGTGGCCGACGACATCGCTTTTGTTCACAATCTGGTGGGTAAGACCGGAGTTCATAGTCAGGCGACCTATCTGCAGGCCACCGGGTTTCAATTACCAGGTTTCCCCGGAGCAGGCTCGTGGGTGAGTTATGGGCTGGGTTCTGAAAATGAAAACCTTCCGACCTTCGTGGTGCTGCCCGACCATCGAGGCTTTGCTTCCAATGGACCAAAGAACTGGGGTTCTGCCTTCCTGCCTACCCACACCCAGGGCACCACGATCTTTCCTCAACGCGAGAACCCTATCGAGGACCTTCACCCTCATGCGGACTACGTTTCCGAAGTCAGTCACCGGGAAGGGATTAACCTGATCAACGAGTTGAATAAGCGCCACAGTAAAAGCCGTCCCGGGGATCCACGTCTTGATGCGCGGATACGAAGCTACGAATTGGCCGCTCGCCTGCAACTTTCAGCAACGAGGGCATTGGATATTTCCAAGGAGCCGAACCACATCCTGAAGATGTACGGGCTGGATAATCCAAAGACGAAATATCCCAAGGAGATCAATCCTGCGGAAGAAACCGAATATTTCGGGCGTAAGTGTCTCATCGCGCGCAGGCTGATTGAAAGAGGGGTTCGCTATGTCCAGATCTGGAGTGGTAATGACAACAGTTTTCCGCGTCGCAACTGGGATAGTCATGAGGATATGACTCGCGATCATCCTTCTCTGGCCCTTGGAATGGCCCGTGGAGCGGCAGGTCTGATCCAGGATCTGAAGCAGCGGGGTCTGCTTGAGGATACGATCATCCACTGGACGACCGAGTTTGGACGTATGCCGAGCACGCAAGGCCAGAAAGGCCGTGATCACAATCCATTCGTGTTTACCAACTGGTTTGCCGGTGGAGGGATCAAGGGTGGAGTGACCCACGGTGAAAGCGACCAGTGGGGCTACAAGCCGCTGGACCGCAACAACCCCACGCAGGTCTACGACGTCTACGCAACCATGCTGCACCAGCTGGGAATCAATCACGAGAGCTTGAGCGTGCGACACAACAGTATTGATCGCAGACTCACGGACGTCCATGGGCACGTGATTAAGGAGATTCTCGCCTAGAGAATTTTTGGAGATGACCCCGATGAAAGG
>DIHT01000109.1 GCA_002420305.1 Akkermansiaceae bacterium UBA5689
CCCGCAAAGGTATCTCCCGCTCCCACGGTATCAACGGGCGATATTTCTGGCGGGGCAATTTCCTGCATCTCCCCACCCGTAAAGACCCGGGTGGGAAGCGCCCCTCGCGTCACAATCCCGGTTCGGCCTCCTCTCTGCAGGAAGTGAGCCGAGGCTCCGGAGGACATGGCCTCGGCCTCTCCCTCGTTAAGTATCAGAATATCAAAGGGAATATCGCCCTCGAAGACCTTGGGATTCCAAGGCGAAGGATTCAAGACTACCAGAGAGCCCGCATTTCGGGCCAACTGCGCCGCTTTTACGACACTTTCAACCGGGCACTCGAGCTGAAGAAGGGTTGCCGCGGAGCCCCTGAACAAATTTTCAAGCTCTTCGACCTTGCGAGGGGTCAGCTGGAGGTTTGCTCCAGGGTCTACGATGATTGTGTTTTCGCCTTCCTCATTCAACGCGATGGAGGCCACCCCGGTGCGAGCCTCCGTTCTCATTACTCCTGAACAGTCAATCCCCTCTTCACCCAGACGCGCCCGGTATTGTCTCGCCTGGTCATCATTGCCAAGGCACCCGATCATTCGGACTTCCGCACCAGCCCTTTTCGCCGCTATCGCCTGATTGCCTCCCTTTCCTCCAAAGGAGGTCACCGCTTCTGCCGCTATCAGGGTCTCGCCCGGAGCCGGGAACGATGGAACTCGAAAGGTCAGATCTACATTCAGGGAACCTACCACCGAAATCCACGAGACCTTACTCATTGAGTTGCTACCGGGTAAGACCTGCTCTCTAACATCGAATAGGACAGATGGAATACGGCAGGCCTCTAGCTTCGGCTTAACTGGCCCAGCGCATGAGTGATAGCAACTTTGGCATGTCCCCGAGCATTCTTGCGTGCCTCTCGAAGAATAGGTTCAGTGTCTTTACCCATTGAGACCATGGTTGCAGCGACAGCATCCAGAACGAGCGGATCTCCATCCTTAAGTAAGGGCGCAAGCTCGGGAGCCAGTGACGCCCCGGCTACATAGCGCAACTGCTGCACGAGGAAGCTCCGGATCGTAGCCGCCCCATCACCCAGGGCCGCTGAGGCGTAGATCTTGGTCAGCAACTTGCGATCATTAGCACGGACGGGCGCACTTGCGCTCACCGCAAGCTGGTGGAGCAGAAACCGCTCCTGCCAGTCCTCCCCACTGTCGACCTCCAGGACTCCTCCGATGAGCTCCCTGATTGCATCGCCTCCCTCCTTGAAAATAGCAGCAACGATTTCATCGCCATCCTCCTTACTGATACCTCCCCACTTACTGTTAGTTAGTTGAGGCAGGAGCTCCACGAATGCACTCCGTTTCGTCTTAGTTTCTTCAGCCATCGCTCTTCCGTGTTGATTCTCAAATTGTGAAAGTATTTCCTACAAGTGCCAGGGGGCTCGCATCGGCTGGTCAATCAGGCGATTGGCCTCCTCATCTCCGATAGCTCTTTCGGTCTTGGGGTCGAACTTGATTGTCCGCCCGGTCCGAAAGGCAACATTGGCGAGGTGCATCAGGCTTACAGTCCGGTGGGCCACCTCAGGATGGCCTCCAGCAAGCACCCTGGTCTTCACCGCATCTCCAAACCCGACGAGAGGATCTTCATCGGGCAGATCATCGAAGACTTTACGCTCTTGTTCGTTCAGATCTTCCCGACTGATTTTCTTTTCTTTCAGACCATGAGGATCTCCCCACTCGCCACTTTCAAGAACAAGCTCAACTCCATCCTCATACTTGAAACGTACCCAGCCCCACATCCCCGCAACCTCCGGGTGCGCCGGCGGCGCATGTGCGGTGACCTCAACAGGTGAGGTCTCGTCCTTACCCATTCGATAGGTAATCGGGTCCAGGGCATGCTGCCCCATATCGCCAAGGCCTCCTCCATCGTAATCCCAGTATCCACGGTGCATCCCTCCGAAACGCGGAGGGTGAAATGGCTTCAGCGGGGAGGGCCCGCAATACATGTTCCAGTCTAGATAATCCGGAACGGGCTGTGGCTTGATCCGCACGGGCCCAGACCACTGTCTGACTTTGAAACCTCCGCGGTGCACCACTCGAACCTCTCTCCCATTCACCAACCCAGCCCGCACAATCTTGCGCAGGTCGTCATTCTTTCTACCAGCCACGCCAAAGCGACCATAAGTTCCGATCTGAAAGATGCGCTTGGTCCGCCGTGAGGCCTCCACCACTGCCCGACCCTCGGCCAGAAACCTCGTCATCGGCTTTTCGCAGACCACGTCCTTTCCCGCCTCCATCGCCGCAATGGAGATGAGAGCGTGCCAGTGGGGAGGAGTAGCAATCGCAACCACATCCAGGTCGTTTCGTTCCAGCAGACGGCGAAAATCCGTGTAGCGGGTCTTGTTATCAGATCTGCCCACCCACTTGACATCGCAGCGAGCTATTTCCCTGATGGCCAGCTTGTGCTTTCGCCCGAGATCGCCAAAGGTCCCCGGTCCTCGGCCTCCTGCCCCGATCAAGGCCGCTCCAAAAGTCTCGCTAGGCGGGGTATACTTCGGCCCACCCAGCACATGAGGGGCAACAATCTGAAACACCCCGGCGGTAGTCGCCTTTTTCACGAAAGAGCGCCGATTTGTCCCGACTGCCCCCGACATTACTGCTTCTTGTTCTGAGACTTTCACTTCTGCCAGTTCTAGCGTTCCTGATAAAATTCCCGCCCCCGGCGGTTCCCTCACAGCACTTTTACCCCCTAACAGGTGGAAATCGATCAAAACTCATCTCTTTGGGCATAAAAATGCGCTTCCAACCCTCGCCTCTCCCTCTACAGTTCTGCCCTACTCATGAAGCAAGTCACTCGTCGTAAATTTGTCAGAAACACCGGTGTGGCCACCGGCTCGGTTCTAGGGTTCCCCGCCATTGTGAGCGGACAGAATCTCAACTCCAAGATCAGGGTAGCCTGTATCGGTGTCGGGGGAAAGGGCAGCAGCGATACCGATAACGCAGCCAGAGAAGGGGGCGAAATCGTAGCGCTATGTGATATCGATCCCAATATGCTACGGAGAAAGGGCCAGAAGTTTCCGAAGGCTAAGCAATACAAGGATTTCCGGAAACTCCTCGAAGAGATGGAGAACCAGATCGATGCGGTGACGGTATCTACCCCGGACCACTGCCACGGTGTTGCCGCAATTACTGCCATGGCGATGGGCAAGCATGCCTACGTGCAGAAACCCCTTGCCCAGACCGTCTGGGAATCCCGTATCATGCGGAATCTCGCTCGCGAGAAAAAGCTGGCAACACAGATGGGAAATCAGGGCAGCGCAAACGAAGGCCTGCGTCGTGGCGTGGAAGTCATCCACTCCGGTGTAATCGGCGAACCACAGGAGCTTCATGTCTGGACCAACCGCCCGGTCTGGCCCCAGGGCATCGACCGCCCAGAAGGGTCCGACAAAGTCCCCGCTGGTCTTGACTGGGACCTCTGGCTTGGCCCGGCACTTCCTCGCCCTTACAAGGCGGGCGTCTATCATACGTTCAAATGGCGGGGATGGTTTGACTTTGGCACGGGCGCACTGGGAGACATGGCGTGTCACACCGTCAACATGCCATTCCGTGCTCTCAAGCTGGGATACCCGGACCGCATCGAATGCGAGATGGCCTCTCGCCCTTACAAGGAAACCTTCCCGCTCTCCTCAAGGGTCCGCTTCGACTTCCCTGCCCGGGAAGACTGGCCAGCGATGAAGTTCTGGTGGTATGATGGAAATCCACGTGACCGACAGGCTCCGATTCGCCCCTACAGCGATATCACCGCCAATCTTGTCGGTGCTCAGGGCAACAAGCTCCCTGCAGCCTGCTGTCTCATCAAGGGATCCGAGGGCGAAATCTACTCCCCTGACGACTACGGACAGAACGTCTTCCTGATGCGCAAAGGTGAAAAGAGCTATACCAACATCAACAACCACCCCGCATGCAAGGATATCCCCAAGGTCATCCCCCGCTCACCGGGCCACGTCAAGGAATGGTTCGAGATGATGAAAGACCCGGAGAAGCCGGCGTACTCAAGCTTCGAAATTGCTGCGTATCTGAATGAAGTCATCCTCCTCGGCTGCCTCGCTCAGCGGATTGGAGAAGGTCGTCCGATTGAATGGGATGGACCTAACATGAAGTCCAAGGACAACGCGGAGGCCTCCAGACTCGTGAAGCGCGACTACCGACCAGGTTGGGAGCCGAAGATCTAAATCATTTTAAGTTTACGATCCCCGGCTGGGTTTTGAACCCGGCTGGGGAATCTTACCCCTGCATCCAGCACCATGACGAAGCACCTCTACCGATCTCTGTTCATTCTTTGCCTTCTTCTCAGCCTCCCTTCCTGCTTGAGCTACCACTCAAGGTTTGAAAAGGCTACTGCACAGGCTGCCGCTGACGGGGAGCCAAAAGACCTCACCGGCCCCTGGAAAGGAACGTGGAAGAGCAAATGGAACGGACACGAGGGACCACTCTGGTGCATCGTGACCCCAACTCCGGAAAAACCAGGCGTCTACGATTTTCGCTACCGGGCAGGTTGGGGCGTCCTCCAATTTGGAAACTACGTGCACACCATTCCCGCACAGAAAAATCCCGATGGTTCCTATTTGGTCAGAGGCGAGATGGCCCTCCCGAAACTCTTCGGAACTCACGCGCTTGAGGGCAAGCTTGATGCCAAGGCCTTCGATGCCTCCTACCAATCCAATAAGGGAGACCATGGCATCATGACCCTGCGGCGCCCTGCCAAGGCAAACGCGGCTCTCGAACAATAAGGATTCGATCTTGGAGATCTTGGCCCTTCTCAAGTCTTCACCAACACTGCGTCATTGGCACAAATGATGGTGTATCCATCGTCCTCTGCTCGCTACGCGGACCACCCGTCAGAGGCCTAGCGAGCAGGGCAAACCCTGTAGATTTAACCATGATTTAGTTGCGCCGGTTAGTCGCAGTGAGTCGGGGGTATCGCCTCTCGATGTATCTTTCCCGGCTAAGTTCAAAGTAGCGAACACAGACGACCGGAGCACACCTCCCCCGTTTGTTCTGTTTCATCTCTATTTCTACCTCCTCACCTCTGCTCAGGACAAATTTCCGCACCCCTTACCGCTAAGAGCCGCGCAATTCGGACCAGCTCACCGCTGAAATATCTTTTACTGCGCTACCTCGATTACCCCGGGATTTCCCAGTAATTCGACTGAAAAATCCTCCATCCCACCGCCGAGGAGCCCCACTACCGTCACAGTGCAGGTTCCCTTCTTGCGGCTGAGCTCTATCACATCGCTAACGCCCTCCCTCGAACCTTTCACCTCTGTGCCATCTACAAAAACTGTCAGGTCACTCAATTTACCACTGAGCTTAAACGAAATCTTCGCAGCCTCGTTTACCTGCAAGCGGAACCGGGCCACTCCGTATCGTTCCCTGCCTCTTCCAACCACTCTGGGCAGCTCTTCCCCCGGCACAGTGCCGTTTACTCGCGCTACCAATGGTGCCCACTGGTAACTCTCAATATTCTCCGTAAAGATCTTCTTGCCGTAGTGTCCAATAGCGTCGCGCGTACGCCCATGAGGCTGGAGAACCTCCCAGGAGCGCACGAAGCGTTGCGCCGTTGTCTTGTAAGGCCCTTCCTTCCCCAGCTCGGAAAGAAATCGGATCAAATCCACGAATTCGTCCTCGCGCAGCTGTGCGGTAAGCCCCATTGGCATGAGCGAAACCGGGCTCACGTTAGTAGTTGCCACTTCCTTTCTGGGCACTCTGATCTCCACCCCCTTTGCATCGCGCACCACGATTTCCGTATCATCCTGCCTGGCAATTGCACCCGCTATCACATCGCCCGCCCGGGTAGTTACCACCGCGGTATGGTAGCCCTCCTTGATCTTCTTACTGGGCTCCAGCATCGACTCAATGAGGTAGTCTACCGGAGCACTCGCCCCAATGCTCACTAGATCCGGCCCTATAATACCGCCTGCTCCACCAATGGCATGACACACAATGCACTGCATCCCCGCCCGGCGGTAGGCCTGTTCTCCACGGACCGCGCTCCCCTCCGCTGCCACCCGCAACATCATAGCCTCCATCTCGGCATTACTAAGTTTAAGCTTCATAGGCCTCAGGCTACCCGCCTTTCGAAAGACCTCGATCAGGGCCTCTGACTTGTTGGCCGAACTTCCCGCATGATTCAATCCCACAAGAGCCATCGAGGGCTTAATGGCTGACCCAGGGCGCTCCAGCACCTCGGCCAGAGCAGACGGCCCATTCTTATTCACCAGAAAGGCGTCCACAATCATCCGCACGTCCTCCGCTCTGCTCGCTCCCTGGAGGAGGGATACGGCTAACTCCGCTCCAGCCTTGGGATCGAGACGAGTCTGCCCCACCACCGCACGGAGGCGCTTACCGAACTCCATTCCGACATTCCGCGCCGTAGCTGAGAAAAACTGCTCTGTCTTGTCTCCTCCAAGTGCCCGCAAACCCTCCAGAGCGGCATTAGAGGAGACAGCTTCCGGCCCGAGGAAGGCCTTTTCAAGAGGTTCCCGGGACTCCTCCAACTTCCACATTCCGGCCAACGCGGCAGCCTCCGCAAAAACCGCCCCGTTCCCTCTCTCGAGAAACCGGTTCAGCCTGCCCAGACGGCCGGTAGGCCGCTGCTTACGCAAACGAACAGCATCCCGCAGACCCCGCAGGGCTCTTATCTGGCGGGACTCTGGCGCGCCATCCCCAAGCGCTACAGAGAAAAGAACTTCCAGATGGTTTCCCTCACCCACATTTGCAATCCAGCTGATCACTTCGTCGAGCTGGGCCTCGGTCTCGAACTCTCCCTCTGCCAGCGACTTGAGAACATG
>DIHT01000008.1 GCA_002420305.1 Akkermansiaceae bacterium UBA5689
GGATCAATCCCCACCACGATGCCACTGTTCGCATATGGAGAATCTCTCCGCGAAAGTGACATCCCATTGACAACTACCTCATCATCGTCCGTCGCGCAGGGAACGATGAACCCTCCCGGGCACATGCAAAATGAGTGCACACTGCGCCCTTTGATAGTCGTTGCGAGCCGGTAGCGGGCAGCAGGGAGAGGGTCTGGTCGCCTTTTATCTCCGCGGAGATGATACTGGATTCCGTCGATCAAGGGCTGAGGATGCTCGATACGCACTCCCATCGCAAAAGGCTTTTGCTCAAGAGCGACCCCGTGTTGCAGCAAAGTGGAATAGACATCTCTCGCAGAATGCCCCGTTGCAAGAATGACACCTTCTCCACGGAACTCATGCCCATCGGCTGTAGTTACTCCCACCAGACGCCTGGAGGATTGCTCCATGAGAAGATCGGTCACCCTGCTTCCAAAATGAACCTCTCCGCCTGCAGCAAGAATCGTTTCCCGTAATGACTTAACAACATTCGGAAGGAGGTTGGACCCTATATGCGGGTGCGCCTCGGTAAGGATCTCCGGAGGAGCTCCATGTGCTACCAAGGCTTCATAGATCTCGCGCACGGGCCCTCTCTTGGTTGCCCGGGTGTACAATTTTCCATCGGAAAACGTCCCAGCGCCCCCCTCTCCAAAACAGTAGTTTGAATCTTCAATCACGCGGCCTTGCCGGAGGAGTGGGGCAAGATCAAACCGTCGCGCAGACGCATCCTTCCCTCGCTCGAGAATAACTGGGCATAGGCCAAGCTGCAAACAGCGAAGCGCCGCAAACATTCCTGCTGGACCACAACCGACAACCAGAACTCGGGGAGCACTTTCAGAAGCCTGAGGAAAGGATGGCACTGCCAGTTCCTCAGCAGGGATTTTCTCGTCTATCCCGACAAGCAGACGCAATTTAAAGCGCACAGGAAACCTCCGGGCATCAACCGACTTCTTCAGGAGCTCTACACTAGCCACCCTGTCAGGCTTAATGCCGATCTTCCGCGCTACAGCCCTCCGCCATGCCTCCTGATCCTCGAGCTTCTCTAACGCTAGAGTGATATCAACCTCCTGGGACCTTGCCATCTTTCACACCCCGATAGATCGCTTGGATCCATTTTCGTCCACATTCACGAAAGTGACGCGGGTTGTAAATATTGGATCTCCCTCACCTACCTTCCCAACACACACTGTCACTTTGTAGGTAGCCGAGGTCTCACCTACCTTCTGTTGCTCCGAGCGGATTGAGATAATCGTCCCCTCCCTGACACTATGACGAAAGACCACCTCATCCATCCCGATAGTCACAAATCGGCAGGATGGAAAATCGAGACTGGCCGCGATCCAACTTGCCTCATCTACCCACCTAAGAAGCCGCCCGCCAAACAGAAACCCATACTGGTTGAGATCTTCCGGCAGGACGAGGCGATGCGTTTCCATATTGCGTCTGAGTAGTGATCCTTGGAGCTCACGCGTCCTCCCTGTCCACGGACCTTCCCTCTCAGGAGACCGGCTGAATAACGATCCGCTTGAGTCGCTCGTCACTCCGCGGGGAAATAGTCTCGATCTCGTCATCATCAACAAGCGCGTTGTGAACGATGCGCCGATGATACGCGTTCAGCGGTCTCATTTTCATGGACTTGCCACTCTCCTTCGCCTTGTCGGCCAAATCTCTGGCGGTGGCGATCAGCTTCTCTTCCTGTCTCACCCGAAAATGATCGCAGTCGATACGAATGCGGGGAGGATCCTGAACCTTTTTCTGGAGGATCCGGTTCACGAGATACTGGAGGTCGTCCAACCGATCACCGTGTTTCCCGATCAGCAGGCCACTTTCCTCGGTAAGGATCTGAAGGCATCCTCCCTCTTCGCTCTCCTCCTGCTCGATACTTACATCGAACCCGAGCTGGGTGACCATGGATTCAAGGATTTGGCGAGCTTCAGAAAGCGCTTCCATGGCGCCACCTTAGGATCCGGGGCCGTCCGGTCAAGCTAGGTGTGAAACTCATGAGTTTCCGCTGTGAAGTTGCGGGAGAGGAAAAGAATTCTAACCTCCCGTCCGAGGGCCTCTTTTCTTCGGTTTTTTGGGCCCTTGTCCTCCCATCTGCCGGGACCTCATTGCCTTTTGCGTCTTCTGGGCCTCTTCAGCTCGCTCCTGAATTTTTTGCATAAAACTCTTTTTTGCGGCGCCCTTCTTCTTTTTGAGTTCCGGGTCAGGCAGTCGCCTGGTGATTAACATCTGTATGATCGCGAAAATATTGGAGGTGGTCCAGTAGAGCGCAAGGGCAGAGGCAAAGTTGTAGCAGAAGAAAAAGAAGATGACCGGCATCATCATAAAGAGACGGCGCTGCATCTTGTCACCCGTCTTCGGCGTGAGTGCCATCTGAAGCACCATCGTAACTGCCATGACGATCGGAAGAAGGTTCACTCCATCCCCGAGGAAAGGCAAAGCGAAGGGCAAGGTTGCCACCGTATCTGGAAGAGCCAGGTCCTCCACCCAGAGGAAAGGCTGCTGCCGAAGCTCAACGGCATACTGGAGCATGATGTAGAATCCAAAGAAAATGGGGATTTGCACCAACAGGGGCAGACATCCACCCAGAGGATTGATCCCATAATCCCGATACATTTTCATCATCTCCTGATTCATCCGGTTGGGATCATCCGCATACTTCTCACGAAGCTCCTTGATCTGGGGCTGCAATTTCGACATCCGCTTCATGGCACGGGTCGATTTATTCTGCAGAGGCCACATCGCGCCCCGGATAATGATAGTCAGTACCACGATGGAATAACCCCATCCCCACGAATCTGATATGTTGGAGAAAACGCTCGAAAATAAGACGTTCAAAAGCCAGTTCAGAAACTTGCTGATCGGGCTGAACATCCCGTAGCTCATGACCTTCGCGTAATCCCGATCATGTTCCTCACCAGTCAAACCAAGGAGGCGACTGTTTTTGGGTCCGATATATATATTGAAGGAAAGAGCTTCCTTGTTATCTCCCTTGGGCGTCAGTTTCTTTTCGGGCAAACTCATTCCCAGACGAATCGACTCCCCTGATCCGCCACCAGCGATCTCAGGCAGTTGAACCGCTCTTCGATCTCCCCAGATCCATGCATCGTAAGGATTCTCCGGCGAGATGATAGTGGCGAAAAACTGGTTGCTCACTCCAGCGTAGCCAAGCACCCCGGCATCCTCCTTGAAGTGTGGCTTCTTGCCCTTCTTGAACTTGATCACCCGCCGCTTCTTGTAATCGCCATCTTTCTGGTAGAAGAGGGTGATGTGACGATCCCACTCTCCTTCCCAGAGGGGCGCAGCGGAGCCTGCGAAGAGACCATAATCCTGCAGATTCAAAGAGCCCTCCCCGGTATTCTCGAATTCTAAGTTGAGCCTCAGCCTGAATGACGCGCCCTCATCTTTTGAAGAGGCGCCTCTGTCCTCCTGCTTTTCGACCGTCCATGTCTTGGTGATCTGCAGACCTTCTCTGGTTTTCCCCACAAAGGAGATACTGGTGTCAGTGTCCCAACCCTCAACATGAGCATAAACAAGATCGAGATATTGGTCGACCCCGTTTGTCAGGCGGCCGATGGGCTCAGATTCACTTTCATTCAGGCTAACGAGATTTTCCTTATCCTGCACCGCGAACTGACCGCTCATTTCGGCGCGTTTGATCCCTCCGCCGAAATTCGTGAAGGTGAATACGGCGTCCCCGCTGGAAAGCTTGAAGGTCTTTTCTTCCAAAACTGGATCGGTCTCCAGTATCTTTGCTTCCTCTACAGAACTCTCCGAGCCAGCGGTATCCGCCTCACCCGTGGCGGGAGCTGCAGGTGAGCCTCCCTCTTTCCGCTGGGCA
>DIHT01000043.1:0-1246 GCA_002420305.1 Akkermansiaceae bacterium UBA5689
GAAACCCCGCCCACCATGAGCAGGTGTGAGACCCCCACTGGCAGAGCTGCAGAGGGAGCTGCGCTCATGCCCCGCGGAAGATCCACCAGACGCTTCCACGCTGCTTTTGGCCCCTTCCAGCTGAGCACGTAACAATCAGATAAAATATCGAGCTTCTCCTGATGCACCCGCTCAGGGGCGGGATCGGCGGACACGGCATAGTCCCGTCCACCAAACAGGTAAAACTGCTCCGACCGCACTCCGGCAACAGCGTAGGCCCGACCCCGGGCCATCTTCTTTTCTGGCCATACAGAATCCTCCCACGTCTTGTTTTCTGTAGCCTCTGGCCATGGAAGCACCTCCCACACCCACTCGCCCTCATCTTTGCTTGTATCGAGAAGGTACGCTTCCTGCACGGTCCGGAAACCTCCTCCCTCCTTATTAGTAACTCCGCCTACCACGATCACCTTGTTTCCCACTACTCCAGCCACACCCTCTGCAATCGGCATGGGATACTTGACGCGCGGGGTAAAGCTCAGAGTCCCGGAACCGTCCACCGCCACTTCCCATACCGCATCGGTAGCGGCCTCCGCTTTGCCACCGATAAACAGCGATGATCCGCGACCGGGAAGAGTTACCGACATTCCATAGCCCACCCGCTGCCCCAGAGGTCCTTCCAATTTCTCCCACACGGGAATACCCTTCCCATCCTCAGTTCCCATCTCCATCTTGAAGGCGACATCATAGTAGACCTTCTCTGGATTCTTCTCCTTTTCCCACGGTCGGCCCTTGGGAAAGTTCGCTCCCCCGGCCACCACCAGATAGTCCTTCGCCGTCTGCTTACTGCTTACGATTCCCGCAAAAGCACCTGCGAATCCTTCTTTGTCGGGTAACGCGGGTAGATGCCCCCAGGATAACGGACCCTTGCTGTCCTCTTCCGCCATCGGGGCAGGAGAAAGCAGGAATGCGACAAGTAAGGATAAAGAGACGTGGAACTTCATGAGACTTCAGTATCTTGCAAATTAATCCATTCAAACCAGCCCATAGCCTCAAGCCGGCGTCGGAGCTCGGAGAGTTGCTCTGCGGTAGCCGGCTCGATCGGGCGCCGGGCAGGACCGCAATCGATACCCACCATCGCCATCATCGCCTTGAGACTGGCCCGCCCACAAGTGGACAACATCGCTTCCAGCATTTCGAGCGCACGGGATTGCCAGAGTCTCGCCTCCACGAGGTCTCCATTCTCAAAGGCCTTCCTGACACGGTGATA
>DIHT01000043.1:1629-6516 GCA_002420305.1 Akkermansiaceae bacterium UBA5689
AGATACGCTTCATCCGTTCCACTCAGGAACTCAAGACCTGGCCCAACTCTCTGAAGAGACGACAGATTGTAGGACGTTCCCGCATCCGTATACTTGATTCCGCAGAAGGTTGGAATCTCCTTTGCCGCCAACTCAGTAAAGCTCATGGGATTCATGGAAGCTCCTGACAGGATTGGAATGTGATAATAATAAAACGGCGTGGCTGGAGCCGCTTCGGCAATAACAGCCATAAGCCCGACCAACCCGCTTTCTCCTTCGGCCTGAAAATAACCGGTGGGCGTCGCCGAGATAGCATCTGCCCCACATTCTTCAGCATGAGATGCCAAGGCTGCCGCCGCCTTCATACTGTTGTGCCCCACCTGCACCACTGCCTTCAGCCGTCCCTTACAGTGCTTGAGATAAGCCGCCGCCGTCGCCATCCTCTCCTCATCGCTCAGGGACATTCCTTCCCCTGTACTCCCCGCAATATAAATTCCCCGGATCTCATTAGCCACGAGATGATCGATGATCCCGGGAACCAACTCGAGGTTCAGCTCCCCATCATCAGTCATCGGGGTTACCACTGCGGCCACAAGACCCTGCATTCCAAGAGGCTTCATTGCTAATCTATCTATTCCGGAAAAGACGAAGCTTGGCGGGCAGGAGCGACATTTCAAGTCATTCAGACCGATCCCTCACCTCAAGAGGCGGGCAAAAGGGCACCTTCTTGCTCGGCAGAAAGATAGATGCGCTTAAAATGGGGTTCTCGTGAACAGACGCACCCTCTGCCAAACCGCCTCAGCCGCCGCTCTCTGCGGATCATTAAGGGCCAGAAATAACGGCGGTTCGTTCAAGCTCAACTACCTGGTCTCCTCCGCAATGTATGGGACCACCGCCCTTCACGAGGTTCTACCCGAGATCCGCAAAACCGGGACATCCTTCATTGATATCTGGCCTCGACCGCATGCCAACCATCGCGAGCAGGTAGCCATGATGGGTCTGGCGAAATTCGAGGAACTCCTCTCGGAACATAAGATTAAGCTCGGGGTTCTCACCCAATACAAACTCGGCCCCTTCGGCCTCGCCTCCGAATTTCCGATCGCCCAGCGCTTCGGATGCCAGATCATCGTTTGTGGCGCCGCCGGCAACCGGACAGCAATTGGAACAAATCTCAGGTCCGAGGTCAGAAAATTCATCGAGCGCATGAAGCCGCATGCTGATGCCGCCGCCGAGCACGGTGTCACCATTGCAGTAGAAAATCATAGCGGTCAGATTCTCGCTACACCAGACGGTATCAAGTGGTTCGCAGAATTGGCCACTCACCCAAGCCTCGCCCTCGCCTTTGCCCCTCATCATCTTCCTCAGAATGCTGAAATGCAGGGCCTCCTTCTTGCCGGGCTTGGCAGCAAGGTTGCCTTCTTCTACGGGCAGCAGCACGGAGCTGGATCCTCGCGGAAACAACCACGTGAAAAGGAACTGCTACAGATGCCCGGCCGAGGACCTCTCGACTTCACCCCTCTCCTCCAAGGCCTCAAGTCCATCAACTTCACCGGCTTTACTGAACCCTTCATGCACCCTTTCCCCCGCGGCATCCCCATCCACAACTCCACCGCCGGGGTGACCGCCGAGATCAATCGGTCCCGATCCTACCTCGAGAAGTGCCTGCGGAATCTCTGAGGATCGACCCTTAAACGCAGCTCGTGCTTTACACCGGTTCCTGAGCTGATCCACTAGCCTTCACCACTCACGCCATGTCCCAGGTCCTTATCATCGTCGGTGACGCCACTGAAACCGTCGACACTCTCTACCCTTACTACCGTCTAATCGAGAGCGGCTTCCAACCGGTGATCGCCGCTCCAGAAAAACGCCGCTACCAAATGGTCCTTCACGAGGTTCGACCGGGATGGACCATCACCCGGGAATGGGAAGGATATTCCATAGACGCCGATATCGCCTTCAGCGAGATCAACCCTCCCGATTATCTGGGAATCTTCTTCAGTGGTGGGCGCGCCCCCGAATATATCCGCTACGACGAGAATCTCGTCAGGATGACCCGACACTTCTTTGATGAAAACAAACCAGTCGGCAGCGTGTGTCACGGGGTCGAAATTCCTGCTTTCGCGGACTGCGTCCGAGGCCGGCGGATGGCCACTGTGCCAAAGTGCCGGTTCGATCTCGAGGTCTGCGGGGGCATTTTCGTCGATGAACCCTGTGTCATCGATGGAAACCTCATTAGCGGACGAACCTACCATGACAATGGCCACTTTGTTGGTCCATGGATCTCTCTCCTTGAAGAGGCCCGTGCCCAGAAGGCGGGCTAAACACCCTTATTCTTCCTTTCCAAGGGCCGCTTACCTCTTCTACACTAAAACCGTGAAAACCATGCGCCTCTCACTCATCCTTACCGCTTTATCAATCCTGCCCTCTCTTTCGGTCCAAGCCGAAAAAGAACTCCCCGTGATCCACAAGGAGGACTTCTCCAAGGATGCCAGCGCATGGAAGACCACCGATGATAGCAAGTGGAAGCTCACCACCGTGGATGGCAACCAGGTCTACGAGCTCCTCGGAGTCTCCCGATATCGCCCCCCCTTTCGCAGCCCACACAGCATTGCTCTGCTCAAGGACAAAATCGTGGGCTCCTTCGTTCTCACCGCCCGGATCCAGACCACCCAGACCTCACGAGGGCATCGCGACCTCTGCTTTTTCTTCAATTACCAGGATCCTGCCCACTTTTATTACCTCCACCTTGGCGAAAAGCCCGACCCTAACTCGAGCCAGATCTTCATCGTCAATCAGGCTGCCCGGAAAAACCTTATCCTTACCAAGGAGGGGATTCCATGGAAAAACGGCCAGTTTCATGATCTCAAGATCGTAAGAGATATCGAAACTGGAACAATTGACGTCTATTTCGATGATATGGAGAAACCAGTGAAGTCGGCGGTCGACAAGACCTTTACCTGGGGACAGGTCGGCATTGGGTCCTTTGACGACAAGGGGTATTTTGATGACATCGTCCTTCGTGGTATTGAAATCAAGAAAGGCAAGCCCGAGGGTCTACACCCTGAGAAATGATCTGCGCTTGCTACCCTCGCATCACTGCGCTAAATCAAAAATCTGCTGCTCGGTTAACTCAGTGGTAGAGTGCATCCTTCACACGGATGAAGTCACTGGTTCAAATCCAGTACCGAGCACCATCGCCTTCCTGCCCTGAACACCACGCGGGCCCAATTTTCGGACGATGCAATTCAGGCATATGCTCCCGCATTTCCTCACCAATTCTGTCTTATTGATGGCGCTCTTTGTGAGTGTGATTCCTGTCACCTCGTGCGGAGAACAGGTGAAAGTTCCTCCGGGACATCCTTCTCCCCTGCTTCGCGCCCATGCTCACAACGACTATCTCAACAAGCGACCTCTTCTCGATGCTCTTGATCAGGGGTTCTGCAGCGTAGAGGTGGATATTTTTCTTCGGGGGCAGAAGTTTCACGTTGCTCATACCCGCTTCGGAATCCGGAAGGATCGCACTTTGGAAGAGATGTATTTGAAACCCCTTGCTGAGCGGATCAAGAGAAACAAGGGGGTCGTCTTTGCTGGTCAGAAAAGATTCATTCTTCTGATTGATATCAAGGACGATGGGGATGAAGCCTACCCTGTCTTGGACCGACTTCTCACCAGTTACGGCTCTCTTTTTACCGCCGTTCTAAATGGCAAACACCGCCCGGGTCCCGTAACTGCAATCCTCAGTGGGGCGAGGCCACGGGCCTTGGTGGAAAAGGATCACACCCGATACTGCGCCCTCGACGGCAGACCCGGGGACCTCGGCGGCAAGGCTGCGCCTGATCTGATTCCCTTGATCAGTGACAAATGGTCCAATCACTTCAAATGGCGCGGGCGTGGACCGTTTCCACCCGAGGAGAGGCAACGTCTCGAGCAATTCGTAAAACGCACCCGGAAACAAGGACGCATCCTTCGTTTCTGGGCCGTTCCCGATAGGATGGAATCGTGGAAGGCCCTCCACGAAAGCGGTGTCGACCTTATCAATACTGACAAACTCGAGGAACTCTCGCTCTTTCTCCGCTCCCAGCGGTAAGCTTGGCTCAAGATCAGCGACGGAGAACCTTTCCCGCAACCCGGCGACCAACCTCCTTGGCAATCTTGCGCTCCATATCTCTTCCCATCAGGATCTCAATGGCCCCGGGTACAGCCTGCTTGTAGGCGAGCGACTTGCATGCCCGAGCGACTGCTTCACTTTCTCTCAAGCGCGGGAAGACGCGAGATTCATCGATGATGGTTGCCATCATTCTTGCGCCCTGCACCTCAACCTGCAGCGAGAGCAGTGAGAAAAGACTTCCCGCTCCCAGTGCTGCGGCCGCAAAAGCTAACCCAAGCCCCGCTGGAATCTTCGCCACCACCACAGCGAACACCAGAACCACCACACTGAAGATCGGAAAGGCAAAGCTGAACTTCACTGCCCATTGTCGCCATTTGAGAAGATCAGGATTACTTGTAGCCACAAGAGCATGCCCGCAAAGAAGAGCCACCTCTCCTAACGCCAGAACATTGGAGGATTCGGCCAGACGCTTGGTGAGAATCAGCCTGACGGACTTCCCAACCTTGACCTCTGCCCGGCGTTTTTCCTCAATCTCAACCTGACTCGCAATCCCTGCCTTGGAAAGAAGGATGTCAGCCAAATCCCGACCAGTTCGGGAGGTCTTCGCATCACCTGCAGAGCGAACACCACGGTCACAGAACAGCTTTCTTATCACCACGGAAAGAATGATCGGAACCAGGGAAATGAGCAGAATCAACCGCGACACAGCCCGACCCTACCTCATTGCCAGTTGTTCTGATACCAAATAGATGCCCCTGACCTTCCGCTCCTACCTCCACTCATGCCTGGGATAGCGCCCT
>DIHT01000043.1:6916-9318 GCA_002420305.1 Akkermansiaceae bacterium UBA5689
GGGCGCTGGTTTGGAGCAAGAATCTGCACCTGAATAGGTTGACCGGAAACCTCTGGGGTCTCCTTCACCCCGTAAAGCTGCTGAACTTTGAGCGCGATTGAGGGCGTCTTTCCCTCCTCATAGCTAACTTTTGCGACAACTCCATTGCTCAGCTCAAGCCGCTCGGGAGCATAACTCTCAAGAGCTGCTGACTGCGGGGCAGAGAGCCAGTCCCTGAGGGCGGGCCAAACATCGCGGTCCTTGATATCCCGGTAGGACCGGGCCTTCATACATATCTGGGTCACGATCAGCTTTTTCTCTTCCTCGCCTATGGCGCTGATTTCTAGTTCCGGCATGGACCGAGCCACAAAGCCTACCCGAGCAATCCAATGCTCAACCTTGGCATCCCATCGCTTTAACCTGAGCGCTCCGCTGACAACATGATTTGACAGCAAGACGGCCGCGTCCTCATCGCTGACCTCTCCTCCCTCCTTATCCTCAAGGACCATGTCATAAAACAGAACTCTACGGCGAGCCACTACGCGTCGAGCGACCTCATCAAAGACCGCTCCCTCTTCCTTCCGGAACCCTGACGGAAACAACTCCCTCAACCACTCCTCCTCTATACACACAGCATAACTGAGCCTTACTGACATCTCCCGCCCCTGTATCTCAGTGATCCCGGCTGCCACCAGCAATGCAGCATCCCGGGCTACGCTCCCCTGATCGAGTTTGCCCCGCCTTCCTGCAACGACCCGACAAGCAAGTGACCCTCGACTCGTTCGCACTGCAGCATGGTCTCCATAAGCAGCCAACACCGCCCGACCCAGAGGTATCCGGAGCTCTTCCATATCCACATGCCCTCTCCGAATCGCAGGTCGGCCCACTAGTCTACACAACTGCTGCCACGACTGCAGGATCTCTCTGGCCTGGCGCGCATGCAGCCCAAGCTCTCCACAACGGACCGGATCGAAACGCAGACCCTCCGCGACCTCACAGGCTCGCCACTCGAGCTCAAAATCAGATCGATCACCATCCTCCTGGAAACGCTCCTTCTGGGCACGAGTAGCCTTTCTGGTAAAGACTCCCTCTCCCTGCAACACTGCCGCAGAAAAACATGCCTCTGCCACACATCCCTCCCGCTTCGCAGCCTCCAGCAGGCGAGCAGCCCGCGGATGCAAAGGGTAGCGCGCCATTGAATACCCTATTTCCGTGAGCCCCCCTTCCTCATCGACTGCTCCAAGCATCTCCAGCAGATCTTCCGCACGCCTCAGAGAGTCCTCCTCTGGGGCATCCAGCCAGCGAAAATCACGTATCTCCTCTACTCCTCCAGACTTCAGATAAAGAACCGCTTCAGCCAGGTCGATACGATGCACTTCGGGGCTTTCAAACTCGGACCGGCGGCCATGATCCCTCTCGCTCCAAAGTCGGACACACCTCCCCGGGCCGGTCCTCCCCGCCCGACCCGCACGTTGCTGAGCGGAAGCCCGGGAAACCTTGCCCACGGTAAGAGTATCAATCGCTCTTCTAGGATCATACGATGCCATCCTCGCCAGTCCGGAATCGATGACCGCAACGACTCCATCGATCGTGATAGAGGTCTCCGCTACGTTAGTCGCTACGATGATTCGAGGCGCCCCCCCTGGACTGACCGCTTCCGACTGAGCCGCAGGCGAAAGACCGGAATAGAGCGGCTTAACCTCCCACCCCCTTGACCACGAACTTCTCTCAAGCAGTTCTACTGTTCTGCGAATCTCGAAGGCGCCAGGCAGGAAGACCAATATTCGTGGTTCGTTACCAACTCCCTCCCGTCCCTGGGCGTCCAGCCCCAAGATCTCGGAGCGACAGACAATCCCGACCTGCTCCCAGACAGGCATGCTTTCCATCGTTCCGTGCTTTCCTCGCCGTGGAGCCGGAGGAGGATTATAGACAATTTCGACTGGATACATGCGCCCCCCTGCTTCGAACACTTCGCAAGGTTGAAGATAGCCCACCAACTCCTCCGTCTCAAGGGTAGCCGACATCACGAGCACTTTGAGCTCTGTTCGTTGTGTCTCCTGAAGCTCAAGGATTCGGGCCAGGGAAAGGTCCGAGGCCAACCTTCTCTCATGAAATTCATCAAAGAGAACTGCTCCTACTCCCTCAAGTTCTGGATCGTCGCGTAACCAACGCTGCAGCACGCCATCAGTCACATAAACGATTTTACTATTCTCATTGTAGCAACCGTCAAACCGCACAGCATAACCCACCTCTTTGCCCACTTTGCCTCCCATCAAGCTCGCTACGAATCCGGCGAGAAGGCGCGCGGCAATCCGACGAGGCTGAACGACGATGATCATGCCGTTTATCTCACCGGTCTCCAGCAACATGACCGGAACCCCGGTGGACTTTCCTGAACCCGTAGGAGCCTTCAGCAAAACCCG
>DIHT01000108.1 GCA_002420305.1 Akkermansiaceae bacterium UBA5689
GAACATGTGTAGGTCTCATAACGGCGGGAAGAGAAACACAGCTTCGGGCAAGATCAAAGGATAAATATACATTAAAGTTAAACATCAGGTTATATTTACTTTAATTACGTGCGAATGCGACTCCATTCGCCAACTTGGACTCGCGACCCTGTAATCCAAAGGAAAGGGGCTGGCTCCTGCGAACCAGCCCCTAGGCAAAGATCTAGGAAATCTCCCCTCTTAGTCGAGTGAGTAGGCGCTTTCGCCATGGACACTCTTGTCCAAGCCTTCGTTTTCTTCCTCCTCAGAGACCCGGAAACCGGTTGTCGCCTTCAAAATAAAGACGATGACCACCGTTCCTACCACGGAGAGGGCCGCAGTAGCACCCACCGCGATGAGCTGGGTCTTGAACTGTGCACCCACGTTCTCAATACCCGAACCCCCAAAGGTGCTTGTTCCCAGCACTGCCAGGAGGATTGAGCCCATGATACCACCCACCCCGTGGACCGCAAAAACGTCGAGGGTGTCGTCGATCCCCAGCTTGTCCTTCACAAATCCACAGGCGAAGTAGCAGACCACTCCAGCCAGAAGTCCGAGAATAAGAGCTCCGACCGGCCCAACATTCCCGGAGGCCGGGGTAATTGTGGCTAGTCCCGCCACCATCCCGGTCACGATCCCTACCAACCCGGCCTTACCGGTCTTGATTTTCTCGATGACCATCCAGGTGAGACTCGCAGTAGCAGCCGCAATATGAGTCACCAGCATGGTGAGACCGGCGTCTTCGTTGGCCCCGCCCTGGCTCCCTGCGTTGAAACCGAACCAGCCCACCCAGAGCATCGCGGCCCCAATCATGACCATCCCAGGATTATGGGGAGGCTTCACACCGTTCGGAAATTCCTTGCGTGGTCCAAGCATCTTCGCAAGGACGAGTGCAGAAAGTCCCGCGGTAGTGTGAACTACGATGCCGCCAGCAAGATCCTCCGTGGCCGGCTTGAGAGCGCTCATCCAACCCCCACCCCAGACCCAGTGGGCCACAGGCACATAAACGATGGTCAGCCAGAGGGCCGTAAAGAGCAAGACCGCTCCAAAACGCATACGCTCCACGAAGGCTCCCACCACAAGGGCCGGAGTGATGATTGCGAAGGTCATCTGGAACATCACAAAGACCGTTTCAGGATACGTTGCGCCATTGAGCCCTCCAACCCCATTCAAAAAGAGGTGCTGAAGGTCCCCCAGAAACGCGTTTCCGTCAGAAAAGGCGAAACTGTAAAGATATACCACCCAGAGAATAGAGGCGAGGCAGGCAATGGCGAAGCAGTGCATGAGCACGCTGAGAACGTTCTTGGCTCGAACGAGACCCCCGTAAAACAGGGCCAGACCGGGTAAGGTCATGAAGAGGACCAGCACCGTAGCGGTGATCATCCAGGCTGTATTTCCAGAGTTGAGAACAGGCGGAGCCTCCTCGGCCCCTGCCGCGGTGCCGGTAAGGGCCAAGAGAAGTCCCCCCCCGATCAGTAGTTTTATCAATTTTCTTAGGTTTTTCATTTGGTAGCAGCGTGTAACTAGCTCGGTAATATAAAGCAGATTCTATGCCAAAGGATCTCACAACCCCTCTAAACACCCCTTTCTCGATCCCTTTTTTCTGAAGTTGGCACGCTGAATGCTCTCCGCTCCTGAATTCAATTCACAACACAGCACACCAACCGATGAAAATTCGATCAAACACTAGCCTACTGGCACGATTCCGAACTCTCCTGGCAGGGACGTTTCTCCTGCTAGCGATTCTGGCACCCCCAACGGCATTTGCCGAAGACGAGCTCCCTGCGGTTACCGCGGAGATGGTTGACTCAGAACACGATGACTACGATGAGGGCGCCGTTGACCTCGCGGGCATGACCCTCTTCAAACATATCCAGTTCAACGGGACTGAAGGGCTCGACGAGAATCAGGTCGCTGCTGCCGAGGGCTACGCTGATCGCTATGAGAGCATGCCCTTCTTCGGACTTAGTAACCTCTGGATTTTGCTCTGCGCCTTCCTGGTCTTCATCATGCACCTGGGATTTGCTTGCCTCGAATCAGGGCTGACCCAGAAGAAGAATACGGTAAACATCCTGTTCAAAAACGTCTTTATCATTTGCTCAGGGATCCTGCTTTACGCGGTTTGGGGCTTCAAAGCGATGTATCCCGGGGATTGGTCCATCGAGAACATTTTCGCTCTAGGCTCTCCAATCAGCGGCGGCCCAGAGGCTAACGCCGATATGTCTTACGGTGGAACCGGCCTCTGCCAGACCGGCTGGGCAGACTTCATCTTCCAAGCCATGTTTGCTGCCACCGCCGCCACCATCGTGTCGGGAGCAGTGGCCGAACGGGTCAAGCTCTCCTCCTTCATGATCTTCGCTGCTCTCCTCGTTGGAGTCGCCTACCCGATTACGGGAGGCTGGAAGTGGGGTGGTGGCTGGCTCGCCGGAATGGACTTCTACGACTTCGCTGGTTCCAGTGTGGTGCACGCCTTCGGTGGCTTCGGCGCCCTCGCCTGCGTGATCGTCCTCGGACCTCGTAAGGGCAAATACACCGAGAAGGGAATTAAGCCGATTCTGGGTGGCAACATGCCTCTCGCTGCGATCGGAGCCATTCTCCTCTGGTTCGGTTGGTTCGGATTTAATGGTGGATCCGTTCTCTCCGCTGATCCTGGACTGATCGGATATGTGATTGTCACTACCGCTCTCGCTGCCGCGGCCGGTGGAATTACGACCATCGCTGTCGCATGGTTCGTTACTAAGAAGCCCGACCTCTCGATGGCCCTGAACGGAATTCTTGCCGGACTGGTGGGAATTACTGCCGGAGCAGACCAAATGACAATTCTTGGAGCGGTTATTGCCGGAGGAATTGGTGGTGCGATTGTGGTCTTCGCCATCTTGTTCTTCGATAACCTGAAGATCGACGATCCGGTTGGAGCCATCTCCGTTCATGGAGTGGTTGGGATATGGGGCACCTTGGCCGTCGGGCTTCCCTTCCTGACTATGGAGGGCGCTGAACACTCCTTCGTGACCCAGCTGATCGGAACTCTCGCCATCAGTGGTTTTGCCTTCGCCTTCTCCCTGATCGTCTTCGGAATCCTCAAAGCCACCATCGGGGTGCGGGTGGAAGAAGAAGAAGAGGTCCAGGGCCTCGATGTGGCCGAGCATGGAATTCCTGCCTATGGGGCAGAAAGTGCGGAAATGTAATTTTCTGGAGCACCGAACTAAAAGGCCGTGGAGCAATCCACGGCCTTTTTCATGTTGCGGGCAAGGCTCGCCTGCTTTGCTCTCAAGCCCACCGATGCGACTCCTGCTCATTGACAATTCCAACACCCGGACAAAGTTCGCGGTGATAGATGCTGTTGACGCTCCTCTGGAGGCGCACCATATCGCAACCACCGATGTCTGCCCTTCCTTCATCAAGACCCTCGGGGAACTCGATTTTGAGGCGGTAGTTCTGTCCTCTGTCGTTCCTGAGAAGGCCGCCCTGTTCCGGGAGGTCTTGTCCCCTTCGCCTCTGCATGAAATTTCGTGCAGGAGCGATCTGCCCATCCATATCGCCTACCCTGAGCCAGGACAGATCGGAGCTGACCGTCTCGCCAATGCCGTGGCAGCGCATGCCCGGGTCGGCGCCCCGGCCATCGTGGTCGACTTCGGGACTGCGGTTACCTTTGATGTCCTCGGAGGAACGAGAACGGAGGGAAGCTACCTTGGTGGCGTGATCGCTCCGGGGCTGCCTTCCATGACGGACTACCTTCACCAGAATACAGCCCTTCTCCCGGAGATTAATTTGCAGGAACCTTCCTCCGCAATCGGAAAGTCCACCACCGAAGCCATGCGCTCAGGAGCGGTCCACGGCTACCGCGGAATGGTGCGGGGAGTGCTTCGGGCAATTCGAAACGAATTGGACGAAACTCCAACTGTCATTGCCACCGGCGGTGATGCCAGCCTCATCGCAGCTGGACTGCCAGAGATCATGGAGGTTGTTCAGAATCTTACCCTCCGAGGGATTTATCAGATCGGAGAGCGCAACCTTGCCTGAGCGGGAGAAGAGCCTTCTTCCTTTCCTCTCTGTATCAGACTCAGGAGAGAATCGTTTCAATTGCCGTTCGGCTCTTTTCGAATACGGAATCCTCCATCACCGGCTCCATTCGTTCTGGAGGAGGAACCGGGAGATTCACCCACGTGCGACAGCCCCCGTAGCCTTTGGCATAGGGCAGGGTAAAAGGCTCGGTTCGGTAGACCCGGACCAGCGCGCAGTGGATCTGCTGCACATCACCGCAGTCAAAGCGCTCTCTCACAAGGTCCTCAGTCCAGATGTGGAAGGGCTCCAACGCCCTGACCTGATTCCAATCGCTCAGCGTTCGGGCCCACACTGCCTCACACCAGACCTCGAAAAACACCTCTTCCCCTACTTCCCACTCCTCCGTTTTTCCTCCTGGAGGCTGCAGATCCCGGATCTGGGTCGCCTGGGCATGAAAGCGGGTCGGAAAAAGGGCGAAGGCGTCATGGCGGAAAGAGAACCCTTTTCTCCCCTCATGAATACCTCCTTTGCGTAACAGAAGTTGTTGCCGCCCCTCCAACAGAGCGTCACATACGGCCATCCATTCCTTGTATCCGACGCATTGGTTCACCCGGTAATTCAGGGTCGGATTGGCATGATGTCAAAATAATCCGTTTCCAATTAGGCGCCCTTCATCATATGCCACCAGTCGTGCCCGGCAAACCTCAACAAACTCATACCTTCCAAGCGGCTGGAGAAACGGAGGCTCCCCTTTCACTCAGGGAAGGAGGAACGCTGGACTCAGTTCAACTCTCTTACCAGTCCTGGGGCACCCTCAACTCCGGGAAATCCAATGCTATTTTGATCTTCCACGCTCTCTCGGGGTCGCAAAATGTCACAGGAGAAACCCCGGAGGTTCCGGAAGCAGGCCAATTCTGGAACGGAGAGGTCAAAGAAGGATGGTGGGACGGACTCGTCGGGTCTGGGAAAGCCATCGATACGGATCAATACTTTGTCGTCTGCTTTAATCTGCTGGGCGGATGTTATGGTTCAACCGGACCTTCCTCGGTGAATCCCGGAACTGGAGCCCCCTATGGCTCGACTTTCCCTCACCTCTCCATTTCGGACCAAGCCTCGGTAGCAGGCCTATTCTTGGACCACCTCGGGATCGAGCGCCTCCATGCCGTAGCAGGGCCCTCGGTCGGAGGACTTGCCGCGCTGACGTTCGCAACGAATTTCCCAGATCGGGTGAAGACCGTTATCTCTATCGCAAGCGGGATCCGTACCACGGTCCTGAATCGACTCATCCTTTTCGAGCAGATCCTTGCGATCGAAAATGATCAACACTTCAACGGTGGGGATTACTATGATGCGAACCATCCTGACATCGGCCTCGCTCTCGCCCGGATGATCTCTCACAAAACCTTCGTCCATCTCGATGCAATCGAACGCAGGGCAAGACGCGACGTCCTACAGCAGGAAGATGTCCTCTCGTGGTATCAGGTGCGGGACCCCTTCCAGAGCTACATGCTCTACCAGGGAAAGAAGTTCGTCCAACGCTTCGACGCCAATACCTACCTTCGTATCATCGACATGTGGTCACGGTATGATGCTGCCCGTGAGGGCGATGCGGAAAACTATCGCGACCTCCTGACTCGATGCGCACAAGCTGGTCAGCGATTTCTCGTCTTCTCCATCGACTCTGATTTCTGCTTCTACCCGGAGGAACAGGGTGAGCTGGTTCTGGAACTGGAGAAGGCCGGTATTGAGCCTGTTCACATCACGGTGCATTCCGATCGAGGTCACGACTCCTTCCTGCTCGAGCCCTCCCTCTATGCTCCGCATATTCACTATGCGCTAAGGGACTAGGAGGGACTAGGAAGTCGCCCGACCGAAAACCGAGACACGTTATTTCCCGGAGTCACCTTCGCCACGCTGACGAAGCGCTTCGAACAGACAAACTCCCGTGGCCACGCTGACATTGAGGCATTCCACCTTTCCTCGCATAGGAATCTGAACGAGAAAATCGCACTTCTCCTCCGTCAGGCGGCGTAATCCCGCTCCCTCGGCGCCCATCACGATCCCAACAGGCCCATTGAGATCGACGTCAAAAAGGCTCTCTCCGCCCCGGTCAGAAGTACCCACCAGCCATACCCCCAGATCCTTCAGCTCCTCCATCGTCCGGGCCAGATTGGTAACCCGCATGAAGGGGACATGGTCTGCCGCTCCAACCGAGATGCGTCTCACAACCTCGGTAATTCCAACCGCTCGATCTCTCGGCGCGATGACGAGATCAACCCCAGCACCATCGGCACTTCGTAAGATCGCCCCGAGATTGTGTGGATCCTGAACTCCATCGAGAACTAGGACAAAGGGGCGGCTGCTCCGCCCGAGAATCTCGCGAAGATCCCCTTCCGGCACAGACTGCTTACTCGAACCGCCTGCGCTATGCTGGTTGGCTCGGGCGCCAGATCTGGGCTTCTGCCGGGCCATCGAGTGAGGAGTCAACGCTCATCAGTCTGCATCCGGTCTCCCGACCGGTGCTGACTGATGACTGAATTGGTGTCTCAGGCCGTCTCGAGGTCAACTTGTGGTTCTTCCTCTTCCACCTGAGGCTCAGGCTCTTCCACCGTGAACTCAATGTCGACGTCCCGATGAGTATCAAAGCCCGTTCCCGCAGGAATCAGGTGACCCATGATGACGTTCTCCTTGAACCCATTAAGATAGTCGACCTTACCAAGCGTCGCAGCTTCAGTGAGGACGCGGGTAGTATCCTGGAAAGAGGCAGCGGAAATGAAGGACTCCGTTTCAAGGGAGGCCTTGGTAATTCCAAGAAGTACAGGCTCGGCTTCTGCCGGCTTACCACCCTGTTCGATAATCTCCTCATTCTCTCTCTGGAAGGTGGAACGCTCCACCTGCTCTCCCCAGAGGAAGGACGTGTCTCCCTGCTCGCTGATTTTCACCTTCCTGAGCATCTGTCGGATGATGATCTCAATGTGCTTGTCGTTGATCTCCACGCCCTGCGCACGGTAGACCGACTGCACCTCGTTCACGAGGTGAGCTTGGAGTTCCTGCCTGCCACAAGCCTCGAGAAGGTCTTCCGGAGCAACAGGCCCTTCCGTGATCTGCTCACCACGGGCAATGGAGTCTCCTTCCGCCACAATCATGTGCCGGCCCATGGGAACAAGGTGATCTACGGATTCTCCTGTTTCCTCGTCAGTAACGATGACTTTCTTCTTACCTCGGACATTCGGCCCGAATGAAATTACCCCGTCAATCTTGGCGATCACACATGCATCCTTAGGTCGGCGCGCCTCAAAGAGTTCTGCAACCCTTGGTAGACCACCGGTAATATCCCGAGTCTTAGCGACCTTCCTTGGGGTCCGTGCAAGCTGAGTTCCCCCAGTGATTTTCTTCTTCTCCTTCACCGACAGGTGTGCGCCTACAGGAATGGAGTAGCTCGCCAGCACCTCCCCAGAGTCGGGAGCAACAATCACCACCTGAGGATGAAGATCCTCCTTATGCTCGGTGACGGTCATCCCCTTCTTTCCGGTCTCCTTGTCAGTCTCGGTCTGAACGGTAATTCCCGGAATCATATCCCGAAACTCAACCACTCCGGATTTCTCCGTAATAATGGGAACACTGTGTGGGTCCCATGTGGCGATTTGACCACCCTTACCAACCTCCTCACCGTCTTTCACGGAAATGATAGAACCGATCACGATCTTGTGCGACTCAAGCTCAAGCCCGTTCTTGTCGCGGATCGAAATACTCCCATTCTTGTTCAGCACCACGAAGTTCCCATCCGTATCTTCGACAACTCGAAGATCTACATAATGAAGAACTCCCTTCGCACGTGACTCCATAAAGGGCTGCTTGTTGACACCCACCGCCACACCACCGGAGTGGAAGGTCCGCATGGTCAACTGCGTTCCAGGCTCTCCAATTGACTGGGCTGCGATAATTCCCACCGCTTCACCAATCTTGGTGAGCTTCCCAGTCGCCAAATTCAGGCCATAGCAGGCTTGGCAGCACCCTCTTTTGGATTCGCAGGTGAGAGCGGAGCGAATCTTCAGCCGCTCATGCCCGATGTCCTCGATCCGGTTGGCTTTCTCTTCGGTAATCAATTCATTCACTTCGACGATCACCTCATTGGAGACTGGATCGACGACCCGCTCACAGGAAACTCGGCCGTAGATTCGAGTTGAAAGAGGAGCGGACTCCTCATCGCCAGAGTAGATTGTTTCCACATAAAGTCCCTGTACGGTTCCGCAATCCGGCTCGGTGACGATCACATCCTGCGAGACGTCCACCAGCTTTCGCGTCATATACCCGGAGTCCGCAGTCTTGAGCGCTGTATCGGCCAGACCTTTCCGCGCACCGTGAGTCGAGATGAAGTATTCCAGCACCGAGAGACCCTCCCGGAAATTCGAGGTAATGGGCCGCTCAATAATTTCTCCAGAGGGCTTGGCCATGAGGCCCCGCATCCCGGAGAGCTGCTTGATCTGGTTCTTATTACCCCGCGCACCGGAATCTACCATCATGAAGAGTGGGTTAGCCATCTCACCCCCCTCGTTGAATTCCAGCTTCCTGAAGAGGACATTCGCAATGTTGTCCGTCGCCCGGGTCCAGATATCAACGACCTTCTGGTAGCGTTCGCCGTCAGTAATAATACCGTTCCGATAGTGCTTGGAGACCTTTTCGATCTCCGCGTAAGCCTTCTTGATCTCAGATTCTTTTTCCTCGGGGATCACCATGTCCACAATCCCGATTGAGCACCCGGAACGGGTTGCTTCCTCGAAACCAAGATTCTTGAGATTATCGAGGGTCGTGACTGTTCCGGACTGCCCAGCAACCTGATAGCACCGCCAGATGATGTCTCCGATCTGCTTCTTGCCCACCGTCTGGTTAATGAAACCCAGACCTTCTGGCCAGATTTCATTGAAGCGGACCCGTCCGGGAGAGGTGACAAGCATCTTACTCTCCTTATCTCCGAAGATTGTATCCTTCCCATAGTCCGGATTACGAACCCTGATCCAGTCGTGCCGGCTCACCTTGCGAGACGAAAGAGCATAGTCTACTTCACTCGGGCTTTCGAAAGTCGGAACCCTGTCCTCAGGCCCGGGCTGCGAATTGGGCCGCGTGTAGGTAAGATAGTATGTTCCCAGAATGATATCCTGCGAGGGCGTAGTGATCGGCCGACCACTCGCCGGAGAGAAGATATTGTTCGGAGCCAGCATGAGCTGCCGGGCTTCCAGCTGCGCTTCTACTGAAAGAGGAACGTGCACCGCCATCTGGTCGCCATCAAAGTCAGCGTTGTACGCTGAGCATGTAAGAGGGTGCAACCTGATGGCTGACCCCTCGATCAACACTGGCTCGAAAGCTTGAATTGAAAGACGGTGAAGGGTAGGAGCCCGGTTCAGCATCACGGGATGCCCCTTGGTCACTTCCTCAAGAATATCCCACACATCCGTGGTCTTTCGGTCGATCATCTTCTTCGCCGAACGCACCGTATGACAGTGCCCCAACTCCTTCAGACGGCGGATAATAAAGGGCTCAAAGAGAGCCAGCGCCATCTTCTTTGGCAAGCCACACTGGTGCATCTTGAGCTCAGGCCCGATCACGATCACGGAACGGCCGGAGTAATCCACTCGCTTCCCAAGCAGATTCTGGCGGAAACGTCCCCCTTTACCCTTCAGCATGTCAGAGAGAGACTTAAGCGGGCGATTACCTGCGCCCGTGACCGCCCGACCATGTCGCCCGTTATCGAAGAGCGCATCCACAGCCTCTTGGAGCATTCTTTTCTCGTTCCGGATAATCACCTCGGGAGTTTTCAACTGGAGAAGATTCTTCAGACGATTATTCCGGTTGATGACTCTGCGATAGAGATCGTTAAGGTCCGAGGTCGCAAAGCGGCCACCCTCCAAGGGAACGAGTGGTCGCAGATCCGGTGGAATCACGGGCAAGACCGTCATGATCATCCACTCGGGACGGGAATTGGAGTCCCTGAAGCCTCCAGCAAGCCTGAGCCGCTTGGCCAACTTCTTGCGGGTCTGCTTTGAGCGGGTATTCTCCATCGCTTCCTCAAGCTCCACAATGATATCATCGAGCACACACTGGCTGAGGAGATCACGGATCGCCTCGGCGCCCATGGCGGCCCGGAAACTATCCTCGCCGTAATCTTCTTCCGCGTCACGAAGGTCAGCCTCCGGGAGTAACTGGCCCCGCTCGAGCGGAGTCTTCCCTGGGTCGGTGACCATATAATCTTCGTAATAGATCACCCGCTCGAGATCCCGCGCACTCATATCGAGCATGAGACCAATACGGCTGGGCATGCACTTATAGAACCAGATATGGGTCACCGGAACTGCGAGCTCGATATGACCCATCCGCTCACGACGCACACGGGACAAAGTGACCTCCACCCCACAACGGTCACAGATGACGCCCTTGTGCTTGATCCTCTTATATTTTCCACACGCACACTCCCAGTCACGGGTCGGCCCGAAGATTCTCTCGCAAAAAAGACCACCCTTCTCAGGCTTGAACGTCCTGTAGTTAATCGTCTCAGGATTCTTCACCTCGCCCCGGCTCCATGACCGAATCACATCCGGGGAGGAGACCGTTATGGATACCTGGTCAAAGGCTTCAGATTTCTCGTCTACCCCGTAGAGCTCACGCAGATTGGTTTCAACACTCATTATTTTGTAAAATTGCTGTTTTCAGTTTCGTGCCTTGGGTTCAGAGGGTGAGGTCATCGAGATTGAAGTCTCCGCCATCAGCAACCTGCGCACCACGGCGGCCGGGTCGCACATCGAGCCCGAGAGATTGCATTTCCTTAATCAACACATTGAAGGATTCCGGTGTGCCGGCTTCGAGAGTATTATCTCCCTTAACGATGGCCTCGTAAATCCGAGTCCTGCCCTGCACGTCATCGGACTTCACGGTCAACAGTTCCTGAAGTGTGTAAGCCGCGCCGTAAGCTTCGAGGGCCCAGACCTCCATCTCGCCGAATCGCTGGCCTCCATACTGTGCCTTTCCGCCCAACGGCTGCTGGGTGACAAGGCTGTAGGGGCCGACCGCCCGAGCGTGGATCTTATCGGCCACAAGGTGGCCGAGTTTCAGCATGTAAATCTGACCAACCACTACTGGCTGATCGATTGCATCACCGGTCCTTCCATCAAAGAGATAGCTCTTTCCTCCGGTGGAGCCGTCCTTGCCATCCCCAATCCAGGTAAAGCCTGGACCAGGCTTTTCATCAGGTTTTCTTTCACGGGCCTTCTCCGTGCCATCGCCAACCATTTTCGTTCCATCAACCTTCTTGGCTTCGGACATGTATTCCCAGATCTTATCTTCCGGAATTCCATCGAAAATAGGGGTAGCCACCGTAAACCCAAGGGCCTTGGCAGCGACTCCGAGGTGGGTTTCAAGAACCTGCCCAACATTCATTCGGGAAGGCACCCCTAGAGGATTGAGGCAGATATCAACCGGAGTTCCATCATGAAGATAAGGCATGTCCATCTCAGGAACGATCACAGCAACCACTCCCTTGTTTCCGTGACGCCCTGCCATCTTGTCCCCAACGGAAAGCTTCCGCTTTGCACTGACAAAGACTTTGACCTCCTTGATGACGCCAGGATCAATTTCGTCGCCACTTTCAATCTGGTCAAGACGCCGCTCACGATCAGCATCAAGCTCTCCAAATCGACCTTCGAAGGAGCTGATGATCTCGAGAATCTTGTTGCGAATCGGGCTCGGGTCAATTTCGATGTGATCGTAAACTGCGGCTAGTTTCCGAAGAAGAGTCTTAGTGATCTTCCGGTTCGCAGGGATGATGATTTCCCCGCTCTGGGCATTGACGACATCCAAGGGTATTTTCTCCCCCAGCAGAATATCGGAAAGCTTTTCGGTCAGCTGGTCCGTGAGCTGGTCTTTCTTCTTCTTGTAGTCGTCGTTAATCTTCTTCAGCTGCTTTTTCATTTCAGCCGGATTGACTTCTTCCGAACGCCTCCGGGCCATCCCGTGGGTCGCAATACGAATGTCCTGGACGATTCCTGTGCACCCGGAGGGCACACGGAGGGAGGTGTCCTTCACGTCGGCAGCTTTTTCCCCGAAGATCGCGCGAAGAAGACGCTCTTCAGGAGCCAGCTCGGTTTCGCTCTTGGGAGTGATTTTTCCGACCAGAATATCACCCGGTCTCACTTCCGCACCCACTCGCACGATACCGTCATGGTCGAGGTTCTTGAGTGCCTCTTCCCCAACGTTCGGTATATCCCGGGTAATTTCCTCGGGGCCTAACTTGGTATCTCGAGCGGCAACTTCGAACTCACTGATATGAATCGAGGTGTAGACATCCTCTTTGACGAGACGTTCCGAAATGACAATCGCATCCTCAAAGTTGTATCCATTCCAAGGCATGAAGGCCACAAGCACGTTCCGTCCAAGAGCCAGTTCTCCATCATCGGTGTTGGGCCCATCAGCTATAATCTGACCGTTTTTGATTTTATCACCAGACCTGATCAGAGGCTTCTGATTGATACAGGTTCCAGCGTTTGAACGCATAAATTTCCTCAGCGGGTAGACGTAGATGCCCTTTTCCGGCTTCGTCTTCACCGATTCCGGCTCACTGAGAAAGCGCTCGTCCGAAACTGGCAAGGATCCATCCTTGGTCGTAACGATGTATTCCGCCGTTGCAGCTGCAACGACGCCATCCGCTTCCGAAACAATCACGGATCGTGAATCCCGGGCGGCTTTCTCCTCCAGACCGGTGCCCACGAAGGGAGCCTCCGAAACCAGCAGGGGTACTCCCTGGCGTTGCATGTTCGACCCCATGAGGGCCCGGTTCGCATCGTCATGCTCCAAGAACGGGATCATCCCCGCCGCCACCGAAACAAGCTGCTTCGGGGAAACATCCATGTAGTCGACCTTTTCAGGGTCCATCTCGAGGAATTCTCCTCGTTCCCTTGCGGTGACACGCTTGTTGGCGAAGGTCCCATCCTTATTGATAGGATTGTTGGCCTGAGCGATGATGAATGTCTCCTCCTGGTCCGCTGTGACGTATTCGATCTGGTTGCTCACCTTCCCTTTTCTCACCTTGCGATACGGTGTTTCAATGAATCCAAATTCATTGATCCGCGCGTAAGTACACATCGAGTTGATTAGTCCGATGTTAGGTCCCTCTGGAGTCTCAATCGGGCAGATTCGTCCGTAGTGTGAGGGGTGCACATCCCGAACCTCAAAACCGGCGCGATCACGGTTAAGACCGCCCGGCCCGAGTGCAGAAAGACGCCTCTTGTGAGTGAGCTCCGCCAGAGGGTTGGTCTGGTCCATGAACTGGCTAAGCTGGCTACGGCCAAAGAAATCCCTCACTACCGCACTGAGAGCCTTTGGGTTAATCAGCTTCTGCGGTGTCATCCCCTCGATATTCACATCGAAAAGAGTCATCCGCTCCTTGACCAGACGCTCCGTTCTGGCCAGTCCCACCCGGCATTGATTAGCCAGCAGCTCGCCAACCGCGCGCACACGCCGGCTCCCGAGGTGATCGATATCGTCAATTGTCCCGTCTCCCTTCTTGAGGTTGAGGAGATACTTCACCGCGTTAAGGAAATCTTCCGCTACCATGATGCGTTCCGAAGAATCCACATCGATCTTGAGCTTCTGGTTGATCTTGTAGCGACCTACACGTGTGAGGTCATACTTCTTCGGGTCGAAGAACAGCCGCTTCAGGAGAGCCCTGGCATTCGCCGCTGTAGGCGGATCACCGGGCCGAAGCTTCTTGTAGATGTCCTTGAGCGCACTTTCCTCATCTTCAGCCGGATCTTTCCGGAGAGACTTGAGGAGAATTTCATCATCTCGGGAGTCAACCACTTCGATCGTCTTGACCTTAAGGGCAAGCAACTGTCGTACCACCCCGATCGTCAGAGGATCGTAGGCACGGGCCACGACGAGGTCTCCGTCCTTGATGTCCTCGAAGAGAACCATTGGACTGAGTTCTTCCTCATCCATTGAGTCGCTGAGCTTCAGCTTCTTAACCTTGTAAAACTGTTCGATGAGTTCCCGCTCGCTGGGATACCCAAGGGCTCGCAGGAAGGTCGTCGCGAGGAACTTACGACGACGACGACGACGGTCGAGGTAGACATAAAGAAGGTCGTTCGTATCAAATTGGACCTCCAGCCACGATCCCCGGTCCGGAATAATCCGGAAAGAGTGAAGAATCTTCCCGTTGAGGTGAACAGACTTCTCGAAGCAAATACCCGGGGAGCGGTGCAACTGGGAAACGATAACGCGCTCTGCTCCATTGATAACGAAGGTTCCCCGGCGGGTCATCATAGGTAATTCTCCCATGTAGACTCGCTCTTTCTTGGTTCCTGTTTCGTCCTTAAGCTTGAACGTCACGTAGAGGGCCGCACTGAAGGTCTCTCCCGTGCGAAGGGCCTCGAGAGCCGTAATCTTGGACTCCTCGATATCGTAAGCGATGAAATCCAACTCGATGGTTTCATCGTAACTAGTGATCGGGAACACCTCCTTGAAAACAGCCTGCAGGCCGGTCTCAGTGCGCTGGGACGGGGCGATGTCCTGCTGCAGAAAGTCCTCGTAGGATTTACTTTGAACCTCAATGAGGTTGGGCGGTTCAATAACTTCTTCGATGTTTCCGAAGTAACGACGGTCGGCCATGGTGGTCTTTCTCGTTGATGGGATGGCGCCATCCTTGCGGGATGACGATTTTCTATGTTGTCGGCAGGAACCCTTCCACTCCACCCAGCGCTAGCAGGGTTTCGGGGAGTAGGGATATCCAAATGTTCATGAGTCCAGAGCTTCTGCTCCGACTTCAGATTCCTCCCCCTCTTGTTTCGTGGAAGTTGAACCTGAAGTCGAACCAGGCGGTTCTGCCGAGGCCCTATCAAAGGCCCCGGCAGAAGAAAGCCGGTTACTTCAGCTCGACCGTGGCGCCAGCCTCTTCGAGCTTGGACTTGGCAGCCTCGGCGTCGTCTTTGGAAGCACCCTCCAGCACATTGACCGGGGCACTCTCGACGAGCTTCTTGGCATCGGCGAGTCCCAGTCCGCTGGCAACTTCACGCACGGCCTTGATGACCTGGATCTTGTTACCCCCGGCGCTCTCAAGAGACACGTCGAAGCTTGTTTTCTCTTCTGCTGCCTCAGCCTCTGCTGGTGCAGCGACCGCGACAGCGGCAGCGGGAGCTGCAGCGCTTACGCCCCAGTCCTCTTCCAGTTTTTTTACCAACTCGGAAGCTTCCAGAACGGTAAGCTTGCCGAGTTCTTCTGCGATTGTATTGATATCAGCCATTGTATTTTTATTTTCGGTATCGTCGTTTACGGAGCTCCGTGTCGTTTCAGACCACCAGCCGGCGGCCCGACGAGGAACCATCTGTGTTTACAAGTCTTCACCGCCTGAGCGGATCCGACTATCCCTTCAAATTTTTTGTTTTCAGTAAGTTAGGTGATTGAAAATAGACTCATTCCCCTCCGGGAATCTTAATTATCGCCATCATGCTTGGCCTTGAGCACGCGCGCAATGGCGGCACCTGGCTCATTGAGAACACGGGCCAGCATCGATGCGGGCTGGTTGATGACCCCGAGCAAGGTTGCGAGGAGAACTTCCCGAGGCGGCAGGTCGGCGAGAGCCTTGATCTGCGCTTCGTCAAGGAGAGCCCCGTCGAGGAGACCACCCTTTATCTCGGGCTTGTTAAATTCCTTCTGAAAGTTTTTAACGGACTTAGCGGCTCCGCATACATCTTCCGTTCCGGTGATAAACGCCGTCTGGCCCTGCAAAGCCTCCTCCAGCCCGGGCATTCCCGCGGATTCAAGAGCGCGCTTCATGTGGCTGTTCTTAGCCACATGACACTCAGCCCCACCCTCACTCAGGCGAGTCCGGAGCTCGTCGAACTGAGGCACCGTCATTCCGGTATACTCCACGACGAGGAGGAAGGGAGAAGCATTTACCCTGCTGAGTAATTCATCTACGATAATCTGTTTGTCAGGATTCATGCTCTTATTCGGTAAGTGCTGCGGTGTTCTCCAGTTTCAGGCCGGGTAGCATTGTCGCCGCAATCGTGATGTTTTCAATATAGTTGCCCTTAGCAGACGGCGGCTTTGCCTTGACGACACTCTCGATGAGGGCTTCGGCATTCTCCCTTAGCTGGTCCTCTGAAAACGAGGCTTTCCCGATTCCCGCCGAAATATTCGCATTCTTATCGAGCTTGTAATCCACTTTACCAGCCTTCACCGCCTGGACCGCACTTGCAGTGTCATCCGTTACGGTACCGGTTTTGGGATTGGGCATAAGCCCACGAGGCCCAAGCACTCGGGCAATCTTCCTCACCTCGCCCATCGCGTCTGGTGTAGCTACTGCAGCATCAAAATCGGTAAATCCATCCTGCACTTTCTTAATCATGTCCTCAAATCCTACATGATCTGCTCCTGCCTCGGTAGCTGCCTTCGCAGCCTCTCCCTGAGCGAAGACTACCACACGGACGTTTCTGCCTGTCCCGTGAGGAAGACTTACGCTACCCCGGACCATCTGATCACTTTTCTTCGCATCTACCCCAATCCGGAACGACAGAGTGACAGTAGGATCAAATTTTGGAGCAGGGAACTTTTTGAGGGTCTCCACAGCCTCCGCAAGAGCGTAGGGGCGATCTTCGACCACCTCCGCGGCCTTCTCGTATCTTTTACTTCGTTTTTTTGGCATTAGCTTAATTGCAGTTCAAGCGGACCTGGCTGGATCCTCCTGCGGTTGTATGTCTTATCTTCTTTCGTAAAAATCTTCTGGTCCTACCGGCTTCACATTCCCTCAACTTCGAGGCCCATCTGCATCGCAGTGCCGGCCAGAATCTTTGCTGCCTGCTCAGGATCGTCGGTATTTAGATCCGGCAACTTTACCTTAACGACTTCCATCAGCTTGTCCTTGGTAATCTTCCCAACCTTTTCCTTGTTGGGCTCTCCGGATCCGGACGCGATATTCGCAGCTTTTTTCAGCAAAACAGCCGCTGGGGGCTGCTTCGTGACGAAGTCAAAGCTGCTATCGGCGTAAACGGTAATAATTGTGGGAAGCAGATCCCCGGCCTGTTGCTGCGTAGCTGCATTGAAATCCTTACAGAACTGCATGATGTTCACGCCTGCCTGACCCAGAGCGGGTCCGACTGGAGGTGAGGGATTCGCCTGTCCTGCCAGAATCTGAAGCTTGAGGGTGCCTTTGACTTCTTTTGCCATGGAATGAGTGGTTTCTGAATGTGAGTGTTTTGACTGGGTGCGTGAATTTGGGCCCTCGTCTTGATCGGGCTGTCACTGGAGAGAAGAGCGGCCTAGCCGGGCTCCACCTGCCAGAATTCGAGTTCTACCGGTGTCGAGCGACCGAAAATCGTAACAGCTACGCGAAGCTTGCCCTTTTCCTCGTCAATCTCTTCCACCACCCCGTTCTGACTTTCGAAGGGGCCATCTGCAACTTTGACAGTGTCTCCAACTTCAAAGCTGATCGCGGGCCGAACGCTATCTTCGCGCTCTTTAATCTGAGCGAGCATACTCTCCACCTCCCGCTGGCGCATCGGTATCGGCTGATCCTTGGTTCCGGCAAAACCAATCACTCCGTCCATCTCCTTGACGAAATACCACGTATCCTCAACCAGTTTGTTGTCCTCCGTGAAAAGGCTCATGTTAACAATGATGTAACCCGGATAGAACTTCCGCTTGGTTTCGGTTTTTTTTCCACGGCGCACCTCGGACACCATCTCGGTAGGAACGAGGACTTCGAAAATTTTGTCCTTCAGCTCTTCCTGTTCCGTCAGAGCACGAAGCCTCTTGGCGACCTTCTGCTCCTGTCCGGAGAGTACGTGCACTACGTACCACTGCTGCTTGGATGGGGGGATGGTAGGCATTGGGTCTATCAGTCTCGGCCGAGCTGGGTGAGAAAATCAACGACTTCGCGGTGCACCAGATCCCAGAGCCCCACGTAGGCAGCGAGGAGCAGGATAGCGATCAGAATAACCACTGTGGAGTCAACGAGCTCCTTGTATTTCTTGAAGCCCTTGACCTTGGGATCCGGATCCCAGGGCCATGAGGCCTTGCGCAGCTCTCCTTTGACCTCGCCGACGAAGGTCGAAGTTTTCTGAGGAAACTTTTTAAGAGATTTAAGCATGATGGCTGATTACCGAGGAGGGAGCTGGCAGGACAGGCGAGACTCGAACTCACAACCCTCGGTTTTGGAAACCGATGCTCTACCAATTGAGCTACTGTCCTTTTGGCGCGTCAGGGGCACCCCGGCAAGACGCCCGAGTGCCCCCTTGGTAAAATCGGTTTTGATTGCGTAATAGGGAAAGCGTTACTTGATGATCTTAGCTACCCGTCCGGCACCAACCGTGCGACCACCCTCTCGGATAGCGAAACGCATGGTCTCTTCCATCGCGATAGGTGTAATCAGTTCAACATTCAGAGTAATATTATCGCCAGGCATCACCATGTCCACTCCGTCAGGGAGGGAAATACTGCCAGTCACATCGGTAGTCCTGAAGTAGAACTGAGGGCGGTAATTACTGAAGAAGGGAGTGTGACGCCCTCCCTCATCCTTGGACAGAACGTAGACCTCAGCTTCGAAATCGGTGTGGGGTTTTACCGATCCCGGCTTGGCAATAACCTGACCACGCTCGATCTCCTCCTTCTTGACGCCCCGCACGAGCAAGCCGACGTTGTCACCCGCACGGCCCTCATCGAGCAACTTGCGGAACATTTCGATGTCGGTGATCGTGGTTTTCTGGGTGTCCTTGATTCCGATAATCTCGACCTCTTCCATCTTTTTGATGATTCCCCGCTCCACACGGCCAGTAGCCACTGTTCCCCGTCCTTCAATCGAGAACACGTCCTCAACAGGCATAAGGAAATCCTTGTCAATCGGCCGCTCTGGCTCCGGGATATACGAGTCGACTGCTTCCATAAGCTTAAGGATCGACTCCTTGTGTCCGTCGTCGCCCTCAATCGCCTTAAGGGCTGAGCCCTTCACGATCGGAATGTCGTCGCCCGGGAACTCGTATTGTCCGAGCAGTTCGCGAATCTCCATTTCAACAAGCTCAAGAAGCTCTTCATCGTCAACCTGATCAGTCTTGTTGAGGTAGACACAAATCGCGGGGACACCCACCTGACGGGCGAGCAGAATGTGCTCCCTGGTCTGAGGCATTGGTCCGTCCGCGGCAGACACAACGAGGATTGCTCCATCCATCTGGGCTGCTCCTGTAATCATGTTCTTCACGTAGTCGGCGTGCCCGGGGCAGTCGACGTGGGCGTAGTGCCGATTATCGGTTTCGTACTCAACGTGAGCTGTCGAGATGGTAATACCCCGCTCTTTCTCTTCTGGAGCGGCATCGATTTCGTCGTAAGCCTTGACGTCTCCACCCCCCATTTTTTCCGCTAGGACCATCGTAATGGCTGCGGTGAGGGTGGTTTTTCCATGATCGACGTGACCGATCGTGCCGACGTTCACGTGAGGCTTGGTCCGTTCAAACTGTTCTTTGGCCATATGCTTGATTCCTGTGGATCTTTTATTCTCTTCGCTCAAAGCTCATGGCGGGAATTGAACCCGCGACCTCGTCCTTACCAAGGACGCGCTCTACCCCTGAGCTACATGAGCGAGGTATTTTGCTCCCTGCGACGCGTGGACAGTTCACCCTAAGTAATAGGTTTATTGCCCCAGAAGGAAATGGCCAGCGCCGCC
>DIHT01000113.1 GCA_002420305.1 Akkermansiaceae bacterium UBA5689
ACTTCACCCCGTGTCCGAATAGATGGAAAGCCTCGGGAAGTCCCGCGGATTAGCGGAATACAGCTGGAGAATCTTTTCCAGTTGCGGGAGGAGAGTGGGGTTTTACTCGTGGACGTCCGCCCGGCATTTTTTTTCCGGTTGGGACACATTCCGGGAGCATTCAACCTACCGCTGAAAACCTTCGATGCAGCGGTCCACTCATTCGTTCAAGTTCTTGAGGAGGCCCGGAGTTCTGGCAAAAAAGTTGTCATATACTGTGCAGACAAGGACTGCCCGGACAGTCTCACCACTGCGAGAAAGTTAGCTCGGTTGGGATACTCTACTTCTGTCTACCGAGGTGGATGGAAAGAGTGGCGCAGCGCGGGTCTTTAGGCGATTTGAGAGGCTTTTCTCTCCTCAGGATGGTTCGCGGATATGAAGCCACGCATGGACGTGAGGTAAGCCCCGGAAATACGAGACCATACTGGGTCCCTCCAGTTGCCAGACGTCCCAGACTTCGTCATCGCCGAGGTTTTCATCTCGATAGAAAGAAAGGTGAAGGTTTTCGATTCCCCCCGCCTTGATGTGTTTCATGGCCTCCTGAGCATCTTCTTCTCGAAAAGGGGCCAGAAGATCGCCAACAACTTTCATAGCGTGTCCCCTTTGGTCGGCTGCTAGATCGCCTACTCTGATTCCATCGAGGCCGGTATTTTTTTTCGGACAATTCCACGGTCTTTTTCCCTCTTTCCCCCCGGCTCTTGCCCAGGAGAGCGGCCTTGCGCTGTTTGCCGTCCAGCATCTGATAGACCTCGTTCGCTCTCACCGCCTGATACCAGTAGGCGTTATCCTCGTGTTTGGGGCTTTCGTTGAAGCCCCGGGCTGCATGGCCATAGAAAATTGGGCCACCGAAGGCCGCTCCCTTCATGGAGTCACCATCACATCGGCGAGTGCAATGACGTCCGGTCAGGACAAATTCAAACCGCCCGCTTCCGGGTGTTCCGAAGATGGCTACTGAGGAGCCTCTCTCAAAACCATCGATTCCACTATCCCACTCAACCTGCTCAAAAACCTTTTCAGCATATTCATCACTGTGAATTCCCATGAAGATATCCTTGATCATAGCCTGCTGGTCCTTGCTGAAGCTTTCGACCTTGGCTTTCGTAATATGCCAGTTGTTTTCGATTTTCAGGCGGAGGTCGTGGTCGTAAGGAAAGCAAATGATCTTGCGTTGCTCCGGAGTCAGGGAATCGTAGAACGTTTTGACGATCGTCTCGGGCTGATTTTTCGCTTTGGTGATGTCGTTGGCAAGCAACGGTAAAAGTCCCGGAGTCACCAGTCCTCCCGTTGCGGCTACGGAGGATTTTAGAAACCGGCGACGGCTTGGTTGAAGATGCTTGCAAGAGGAGGTTCCGGAGATGGAATCAGAACTGATAGACATGACCATGAGACCTTGAGCGAAAGGAAGATGAGGAGGCAATCATTTTCAGTGTTTGATATGGCGGGTGCGAAAAGTTTCTCGTCCGGCGTTGGGAGATCTAAGAAAAATACTCAGAAAGGGTAGGGCTTCAGAGCAATCCAGGATGATTTCTTAAGGTCGCCGGGCGTTTTGGGGGTAATTCTCTGGAGATGAATTTTGAATCAAACAATAATTCTATGATAGTCAGAGTAGTTGTTGACGTTTTACTGTTGAGAGACGCTCCTTCACAATGCCCGAAGATTCTCCAAACGAACAGGCAGACCCCATGGACGGGGGTCGTAAAATAGGCTTCGAGCAGGCCTACGAGCGCACGCGTAAAAGTCTTATTGCCCGGCTTGAGAACTGGGAGGACCAGAGGACATGGGATGAATTCTACCAAACCTACTGGCGCCTGATATATTCCGTTGGCCTGAAGGCGGGTCTGCGTTCTGATGAGGCCTTTGACGTCGTCCAGGAGACCATTTTGTCCATCGCCAAGCAAAGCAGAAAGCAGCTGTATGACCCAAAGCAAGGTTCATTCAAGACGTGGCTGATGAATATGACGCGCTGGCGAATTAATGACCAGTTCCGTAGACGAAAGAAGGATACTGCGATGGCTGGAAACGAGTGGAATGAGGAACGGAAGACTGCGGTAATTGACCGTTTTGAGGACCCGAGTGGGGACTTGCTGGAGCGCATGTGGAATGTGGAGTGGAAAAAAAACCTCGCTGATGCAGCGCTCGCACGGGTAAAGGGGCAGGTATCACCCAAGCAATACCAAATTTTTGATTATTACGTAGTAAGGCAGTGGGACGCCAAGAAAGTTCAGGCTCATCTTGGGGTGAGCATGGCCCAAGTCTATCTGGCGAAGCATCGGGTCGGCGCGGTCTTGAAACGGGAGTTGGCCAAACTCGAGAAGCATGAAAAGCAGTAATGTTCGCCCGGAGCTAACGATCCCGGATCATGAGGTTCTGAGAAAAATAGGCGGTGGCGCCTATGGCGAGGTGTGGCTCGCCCGAGGCGTGACGGGAGCGCTGCGGGCGGTAAAGGCTGTTTGGTATAATGATTTCGAAGACCAACGTGGATTCGAGAGAGAGTTTGAGGGGATCCTCAAATATGAGCCTATCTCAAGGGATCATCCCGGACTCGTTCATATCTTGCACGTGGGTCGGGCGGAGATAGAAGGAGAGCCCTTCTATTACTACGTGATGGAGTTGGGCGATGATGTTGCCACCGGGCGTGACATTAATCCGGTAGAGTATGAGCCACGAACTCTCCGTAGTGATATGAAAGAGGCCGGGGGAGACGGCATTGCGGTAGAGGATTGTATAACCTGTGGGCGAATGCTGGCTGAGGCATTGCAGCATCTTCACGAGAGCGGTCTTGCTCACCGGGATGTGAAGCCGTCGAATGTGATCTTTGTCGATGGAAAGGCGAAGCTGGCAGATATAGGCTTGGTGGCTCTTCGGGGACAGCAGACCTTTGTTGGAACGGAGGGGTTTGTCCCCCCGGAAGGTCCTGGTTCGGCTCAGGCGGATGTGTATAGTCTTGGTAAAGTGCTATACGAAATGGCAACGGGTAAAGACCGTTTGGATTTTCCCGAATTGCCAGACCAGTTGCCTGAGGGAGTAAGCCTCAAAAGATGGCGAGCGCTGAATTCCGTCATCTGTGATATTTGCGAGCCAAGGATCTCAAGAAGAAAGATTAGAAGAGCTGCGGACCTGGGGCAGGAACTTCACAGGCTTGAGGAAGGGCGTTCACGTCCGTTTAGAACACGAATGGGTCTGGTTGCTGGTGTGCTTGGGGCTCTCACTGGGATGGCTGCACTGGGCCAGATGATTTCTCTGCCCCCTCTCGAGACGGCCTCTGATTCAGGCTCGTTAGAGCCGCCCCCGTTGCAGATGAGAAGCGTCACGATTCTGAGTGATCCTCCGGGGGCCGCAGTCTACAGCGAGGATGGTGAAATTCTTGGACTGACGCCGCTGGATCCGAGGAATTACCCCGAGGGGAGCAATGTTACTTTCACGCTCGAGCTAAAGGGGTATCGGCCCCAGACCGTTACCGAAACAGTCAGCGAGAAAGGAGCGGTGATTGGGCCAAGTTTGATCGAGTTCAACCCCCCCCGGGAACTTGAGCCTTGGGAGGATGTTTTTGGAGCACCCTACCAGCCCGAGGAGGACTACCATATCAGCCAGTATTATGTCACCGCGGAGTCATGGGACTATTTTCAGCAGTCGACGAATAGGCAAAGCGGGCTCATCCAAACTCTCTTTAAAAATGGAATTGAAAAAGAGATTATCCTTGTGACTGAGCGAGAGGCTCGTGACTACGTGAAGTGGCTCGAGACTCAGTGCAGGGAAACACACCTCGAGGACGACCAGTGGTTTGAGTACAAGTTGGATAAGCGGCGATTCATTGGAGGGCTGAAAGAGGAGGATCCAAATAAGAGGAAGATGCATCCTTTCTACGCTGTTGTTCGAAGTAGGTCTTATGCGTATCTGAGGCTCGCGAGTAAGCCCACCGGGGCAAATGTCTATGTGCAGAGGACCCACAAGGGAGAGGTCTACTCGCAAACCCTGGGACAAACACCATTAGAGGGGGATGATGTGGAGGAGCGCGGCGTGAGGGTAGAGCTGAACCCCAAGGGGCAGGGTGAACTTAAGCTTATTGTTGAGCTTCCAAGGTTTCGACGCTACGAGCGGTCTATAGTCCTAGGGATGAACGAGGTCTCGGATGAGATTCTTGTCACACTTCAGAGAGAGAACCTTTTTGATTATCCGCGGGAGCCACTGGAGAACGCCTTGGGCATGCAGTTTATCTCCGTCCGGGAAGACCTGGAGTTACTTGCGAGCATCTGGGAAACCCGCCAAAGTGATTTTGATGCCTTCGTAGAAAGTATGGCGGAGAAAGTTTCTGCCCCGAAGCGCGCAGATAAAAGTGCCGGGGCGGATTATGCGCGCTTTATTAATCGCTGGGCGGGGTCTTTCACGCCTCCGCTACCGCCTGATTTCGCAGATGGGGGGTCATATGGGCCTGATCATCCGGTTGTTAATGTGACTAGAGAAGATGCCGAACTTTTCTGCCTCTGGTTGACTCTTCGAGAGCGCAAGCAGGGGGCAATTGGAGCAGGACATCATTATCGTCTCCCAACCGATGCTGAGTGGAGTGTCTTTGTAGGTCTGGAAGGTGAGATTGGAGAGTGGCCGATGGATAAACATGGGCAGGCTGAGGAATTTTTCTGGGGGCCTCAGATGCCTCCGCCGGTGAGCGGAGGAAATTTTGCGGATCTCAGTCTGGCAGAGCGAGGTTCTCTGGAGGCTGATGGGCACCTCGTGGGATACGAAGACGGTTCTGCTTTCACATCTCCAGTGGCCAGCTATGCCGGACGACCGGTGGGGACGCAAAAGATGTATGACCTTGAAGGTAATGTTCTGGAGTGGGTCGCGAGCGACTATAGCGCATTTGGGCAGTATGACGTTGCCCGTGGGGCTTGCTGGAAAAGCTATGATACGAATCACCTCAAAGCCTCGGTAAGGCAGCCTGTGCGCAAGCCATCTCAGAGCGGAGGTGGCGTTGACACTTCCGGGTTGTATGGCTTTCGGGTCGTTCTTGCCAAAGTCCCGGTTATCGTCGAGAAGGAGGAAGAAACTGAAAGTGTAACCGAAAAACCAAAAGAGTAATGATTGAGATCAAAATAGACTACGAGGGAAAACTGCGGTGTGCCGCTACTCATGGTCCCTCGGGGGATGTTCTGGCTACGGATGCGCCGGTGGATAATAATGGGCGGGGAGAGGCCTTCTCTCCAACAGACCTGCTGGCGGCGTCTCTAGGATCTTGCATGGCGACAGTCATGGGCATTGTAGCCCAGCGAAAGGAGATCTCGCTTGAGGGGATGAAGATTAGCGTGGGTAAGCACATGTCCGAGGACAGTCCGCGGCGGATCTCGAGGTTGGATATCGCCATTCACATGCCGGTAGAAGAGGGCCACCCGGACAGGAAGGCGCTTGAAAGCGCGGCTCTTGGGTGTCCTGTCCATCACAGCATTCACCCTGCAATTGAAGTGGTGTTGAGCTGGCAATGGATTGAGTAGAGATGTTGAAATCTGGCGCTTAATTTGAGGGGTTGCAGAGCGGTGTGGCCCCGCAAGGGGGGAGATTCTTCCTGCCAATGCCTTGTCTGAAATAGGAGAAGTTTTTCCGTTTCCTCGGTTTTCCGATTGCAATCGCTGGAGATTACTGGGAAATTTTAAACATAACTAACTTGATAAAGTAACTAATGTTTCAGCTGCCTGATGATGCGCCTTTTGATAAGTCGCAGCGTGAAATGCTCTCAGGATTCCTGCGCGATTGCAGTGTCGAGCAGCGTTCATGGTTAGGGAAGCTCCTTGGAGCAGGCAGCAAACTTCCTCAGTCGAGGGCCACCGGAAATCTCCTTGTGCTCTACGGCACAGAATCCGGCAACTCGGAAGAGCTTGCTGCTCGTAGTGCGAAGCTTGCGAAGGGAAGAGGCTTTAAGACGACCCTCAAGAATATGAGCGAGTCTGTCCCTGAGGACCTATCGCAGACGGAGAACCTCCTTGTAGTCGTCAGTACATGGGGTGAGGGGGATCCTCCTGAGAGTGCCGAGGAATTTTGTGGTAAACTGATGTCAGGGGAAGTGGATCTCAGCGGAATTAGATACTCCGTCTGTGCCCTCGGAGACACGAGTTACGAATATTTCTGTAAGGTTGGTAAAGACGTGGACCAACAGCTGGAGAAGTTTGGAGCGAAGAGGGTGACCCAGCGGGTGGATTGTGACGTGGACTTCGAGGAGCCCTATGAGGAATGGATCGAGAGAGCTCTTGAAGAGCTCGGGGGGGCGGCAACCAATGCTTCGGAGGCAATCAGCACTGCTGTCGCTGCGCCCTCGCTGGAATATGGAAAGAGAAACCCCTTTCCTGCACGTATTTTGGACAAGGTGCTGTTGAATGCACCAGGGTCGGAAAAAGAGATATGGCACCTTGAGCTGAGTCTCGAAGGGTCAGGGCTCAGTTATGAGGTTGGGGATTCGCTGGGGGTCGTGCCGACAAATGCTGATGATGTTGTTGATTCTCTTCTCAAGGCAGCCGGTCTAACAGGTGATGAGGTGGTGAGGACGCGCTCCTCTGGTGATAAGGTCCTGCACCAGGCGCTTCGGGAGGACTACGATATCACAGCCTTGTCCAGAAAGGTGGCATCCGCCTGGCAGGCACATTGCGGATCCAAGGAGTTGGAAAATCTGCTGGATAAGGACAGCCGCCAGTTATTTAAGGATTGGAGTTGGGGGCGTCAGATTGTTGACCTTCTCCGTGAATTTCCGGCATCGAAGACAGAGGCCCAGCATTTGGTTGTTATCCTGAGGATGTTACCCGCTCGACTCTATTCGATTTCCTCGAGTCCACGGGAGCATAATGGAGAAGTCCATCTGACAGTGGCGGCAGTACGCTATGAGGGATATGGCCTCGCAAGAAAGGGAGTCGCATCGACCTGTCTCGCTGATCTGGTTGGAGAAGGCGACACGGTGCCGGTTTTCGTCACTCCGAATAAGCGATTCAGGCTTCCCGAGAACGATACCCTGCCCATTATCATGGTCGGACCAGGAACGGGGGTTGCTCCTTTCCGGGCATTTGTTGAGGATCGGTCGACGAGGGAAGGAAGTGGGCCCACTTGGCTGATATTTGGCGACCAGCGCTTTACCTATGACTTTCTTTACCAGCTTGAGTGGCAGGATCATCTCAAGTCCGGGGCGCTGACTCGGCTCGATGTCGCTTTTTCCCGGGATCAGCCGGAAAAAATATATGTACAAGACCGTATCCGGGAAAAGGGGAAGGAGATATGGGACTGGTTGGAAAAGGGAGCTCACTTTTATGTCTGCGGAGACGCTTCGAGGATGGCCCCGGACGTCCACGCGGCACTTTTGGAGGTGATTCAATCATGGGGAGACCGGACTCCCGAGGCAGCTGAAACCTACCTTGGGGAGCTGAAGAGCAATGGACGATACCAACGAGACGTTTACTAATTTCACACTTCAGTCGAATGAGCACAGCAGACCGTAAACTGGCGGCAAATGAAGGGATTAAAGACCGCAGCGATTATCTTAGAGGAACGATCGCGGAAGGGCTCTCAGATCTTTCCACTGGGGGCATTTCTGCAGACGACCAACAGTTGCTCAAATTTCACGGCTCTTATCAGCAGGATGACAGGGACTCCCGGTCTGCTCGGCGGAGGCACAAACTGGAAAAGGCATTTTCATTCATGATCCGGATCCGTGTTCCAGGGGGGGTGTCTACCCCGGAGCAATGGATCGAAGTCGACCGAATGGCCTCAGAGTATGCGAACGATACAATCAAGCTTACGACGCGGCAGGCTTACCAGCTTCATGGAATCATTAAGAGTAACCTCAAAAGAACGATCCGGGAAATCAACGAAGCGGCTCTTGATACCATTGCGGCATGTGGTGACGTGAATCGCAATGTGATGTGCAATGCGAATCCTGATGTCTCTGCGCTTCACGCAGAAATCCTGCAGGTATCAAAGGAGCTCAGCGATCACCTTACCCCTGCTACTGGGGCCTATCATGAAATATGGCTCGATGGAGAAAAGGTGGAGTCGAGCATACATCAGGAAGAGCCCATTTACGGCAAGCACTACCTGCCCCGGAAATTCAAGATCGCTGTTGCGGTGCCGCCCAATAATGATGTGGACGTATATGCCAACGACCTCTCCTTCATAGCAATTACGGGCAGGAATGGGCTTGAAGGGTTCAATGTTGCGGTAGGAGGGGGGATGGGTATGACCCATGGTCAGGAAGAGACGTATCCCAGGGTAGCAGATGTGATTGGTTTTGTGGCGGCTGACAAGGTCGTCGATGTTGCAGAAAAAATTGTGCTTGTTCAAAGAGATCACGGGGATCGTTACGAACGAAAGCATGCCCGGCTGAAATATACGGTCGACGATCACGGCGTAGATGGGTTCCGCGAACTCGTTGAGCAGCGACTAGGTTATCAACTGGAAGATGAGAGGCCCTATGAGTTTACCGAGAATGGAGATCGCTACGGGTGGTCGGAAAACGAGGATGGCACCGCCAACTATACGTTTTATGTTCCGGGAGGGCGGGTATGCGATACAGACGAGGCTCGCTGGAGAAGTGGGTTTCTCGCGATTGCCAAAATGCTCGATGGTGAATTTCGTCTGACCGGAAACCAGAACCTTGTCGTAGCAAGGATTTCCAAGGAGCAGCGTTCTGGAGTGAAGCAATTGATCGATGAATACGGTCTTGATTCCCATGAGCACCATACGGGATTACGACTTCACTCGCTGGCCTGTGTTGCTCTGCCGACCTGTGGTCTGGCGCTGGCAGAAGCCGAGAGATATCTCCCGGATGTTGTGACCGAATTGGAAGAGGTTATTGAGGAATGTGGGCTGAGGCATGATGCGATCACCATTCGAATGACTGGCTGCCCGAACGGTTGCGCGAGGCCTTATATCGCAGAGATCGCCTTTGTTGGGCGGGCCCCCGGCAAATACAATGTCTACCTTGGTGGAGGATTCTCCGGACAGAGACTCAGTAAGCTCTATCGCGCTAGCGTAAAGAGCGAGGACATCAGGGAGCTTCTCGAGCCGATCATCAGGGACTATGCGGGGAGCCGGGAAGAGAAGGAAAGCTTTGGAGACTTTGTTATTCGGATGGCCTACGTAAAAGCGACGACCAATGGGTTGGACTTTCATCAGGATGTTGCCGCAGGAGAGCAATGAGACTGCCAAGTGATCATGAGAGCTGAACAACAATCGGAGACGGAAACTAAGGATGGCCTGCGTTTCCTCAACACTCAGCTTCGTTCTCTCGAGGCCGGCGAGCGGATCCAGTTTTTAGCGGAAAAGTTTACAGGTCGAATTGTGGCGACCACGAGTTTTGGGCTGCAGGCTGCGGTAATGTTAAAACTGCTCAGGGAGTATGCACCGGGTATTCCTGTGGTCTTTATAGATACGGGATATCTGTTCCCCGAGACCTACCGCTATGCGTCCCTTCTGGAGAAGGAACTGGATTTCAGGGCCCGTGTTTACTCTCCACGTATAACAGCAGCACGTCAGGAGGCCCTCCATGGGAAACAGTGGGAGAACGGACCAGAGGATCTCAATAATTATGCTCGGATCCACAAGGTGGAGCCTATGAATCGGGCTCTGCAGGATCTGGGTGCTGATGCCTGGATCAGTGGGCTCAGGCATCAGCATTCAAGAGGGCGCTCCCAACGGGACATGGCCGAACGGCAGGCCAGAACCCTCAAGGTGTATCCGATCATCGATTGGAATAGTGAGAAGGTAGAGCATTTTATCAATGGACATGATCTTCCGCGGCACCCTCTTGCTTCGGCAGGCTATGTTACGATGGGAGATTGGCATTCAACCAGTCCTGGAAGTTCAAGCTCCCGGGAGTCAACGCGGTTCAAAGGGGAGAGGTATGAATGCGGTTTGCATCTCGAATCAGGTCAGCAGGATTTCCAGATATAATTCATTGAACCGGGACAACATGAAAGATAGGTCCCGCGTCTATACAAACAACAACCACTACAGTAATGAGCGCAATTTCAGGTAATATGGTCGATATGGTCGGGAATACCCCGATGGTCAAACTGAATAGTATAGCCGACGGATGTAAGGCGGAGGTAATCATCAAATCTGAAGGGTATAATCCACTCCTCAGTGTTAAGGACCGCATCGGGAAGTCCATGATCGAGACCGCAGAGGCTGAAGGGCTCATCAAGGCCGGGGGCACAATCATCGAACCGACTTCAGGCAACACCGGTATCGCACTCGCCTTTGTGGCGCGGACCAAGGGCTACCGGTGTATCCTAACTATGCCGGAAACGATGTCGATTGAACGTCGGGTGCTACTAAAAATGCTAGGAGCCGAGATTGTCCTCACCCCCGGTCCGAAGGGAATGGGAGGAGCGATTGTCAAATCGAAGCAGCTGCTTGAAGCAGATCCAGGGGCCTTTGGTCCCAGCCAGTTCGATAATCCTGCTAATCCTGAGGCTCACCGGAAGACTACTGCCGAAGAGATCTGGCGCGACACTGGTGGTGAAATTGATGTGTTCGTTTCCGGAGTGGGAACGGGAGGCACTATTACCGGTGTTTCCGAGGTGATCAAATCTCGTCGAGACCTGCATACAGTGGCAGTCGAACCTTCTGCCAGCCCGGTGCTCTCTGGAGGTGACCCCGGGCCACATAAAATTCAGGGAATCGGAGCTGGGTTCATTCCTGGAAATCTTAATGTCGATATCGTTGATGAGGTAGCACAAGTCTCGAATGAAGATGCCTTTGAAACAGCCCAACAGCTCTGCTTGCTGGAAGGGTTTCCCGCTGGGATATCCAGTGGAGCAACGGTTCATGCAGCCCTGCAGATTGCAAAGCGTGACGAAATGGCGGGGAAGCGGGTAGTCGTAATAGCGGCCAGCACTACCGAGCGCTACCTCAGCACACCGCTTGCGGAAAGTGTCAGGGAAGAGGTAGCCGCTTTGCCGGTCTCAGAGATATAGAGATCAGATGAAATACATCGGCTCACCAGCTTCTGAGGCCATCGACTCCAAGGTGATGCTTCCCAGTCGTTCATGCACGATCTTGGACAGTCCGTGCCACATTTCAGTTACGGCTGGACCGGATGCTCCTGAGCTATTGTCCGGGGTGGCGAGAAGTCCCGGCTCTGCTGCTTGGACTACTTCCCGCAGAGAGACCTTGGCGGGTGATTTGGATAATAGATATCCTCCTGCCTTGCCCCTTTTGCTGTCAACCAGCCCGAATCGTTTTAACTCATTAAGAATCTGCACCAGAAAGCTGGCAGAGATATCTTCCTGCTGGGCAATGTCCTCGAGCTTTACCACCGTAGCGCCGTCATAATGTCTCGCGAGGCAGACTGCAGCTCTACAGGCATACTCCAGTTTCTGGGAAACTTTCACCGCTAGAACCCAAGCACATGTCCGACAACGGCACCAGTCCACAATCCACAGACTCCCCGGAAGAGGCGAAGCAGCGGGTGGACCTTCTCTGGGGGGATATGCGTAACCGGGCTGAGAAAATTGCCGAGGAAGAGCCAGGTCTGCGGGCTCTTCTTAAGGAGGTGATTCTGGATCAGGGAAGTCTGTCCGCCGCTCTGGGGGTGCGATTAGCGCGTAAGCTGGCCCGACAGGATTCTCCTCTCGAGAATCTGGTTCCCCTGCTGGCCGGTCTCCTCAAGGAGAACCCGGTTCTGGTTGAAAGGGCCAGTGATGACCT
>DIHT01000117.1 GCA_002420305.1 Akkermansiaceae bacterium UBA5689
AGGCTGAGGTAGCCTGCTCTGCCCAGAAGATGAGCGAGGCCGGGCTCATCGTCGATCCGGTCCATGATGGCGTCGTAGAGTGGGGCGAGCTCGGGGCTGGTCCGTCCTGCTTTTTTTCCCGACTGGATCCGGGGATCATTCCCAGTGATGCCGTGTTCGTGCGGGTGCCTGCCGCTGAAGATGGAAGCGAGAGAGGGGCGGCAGAGTGGAGCCGCCACATAACCTCTGGTGTAGGTCAATGATTCGCCGGCTAATTTGTCGAGGTGAGGAGTTTTTATGTGTGGGTGTCCAAGAAACGAGTAGTCCCCCCACGATTGGTCGTCCGAGATAATGAGCAGAACATTAGGCTGAGTTGAATTCTCTGCCCTGCCGGCGAGGGTAATTACAGATGCTGCACAGAGGAGAAGAATGGTGAGGCTGAAACGCATAACGCGCCTCGGACGGTGAGCGAATTGCCCGGAGTTGGCAACTCTGGGAGACTTCCCGATGAACATTTCCTTTATTCCCGCCGCGTGCGTCCTACGCTTCGAGCGTGACCCCGAGAAAAGCTGTTGTTACTGCGGCCAGTCCCACGGAATACCATTTGCCCCTCCAGACGCTGGTGGATTCCGAGGGAGTGGCCAAGACCGCTTTGGCAATCATCCTTGATGATCTGTTCGCCTCCGGAATCGATTCCGCTGCAGTGGTGATCTATCCGGGAACTCGTGACATCTTCCTGCGTGCTGCGGGAGAGCATGCGGATCGGCTTACTCTGATAGAGCAGGAGGCTCCTCGGGGATACGGCCACGCGGTATGGAGTGCACATGAATTCACGGGAGATGACCCCTTTGTCCTGCTGCTAGGCGATCACCTCTACCTCAGTAATGATGAGCCATCCTGCGTCAGCCAGATGCTGAAAGTGGCGGCAGGTCACGAAGGCTGTATTTCGGCAGTCAACCCGACTCACGAGAGTCAACTGCGCTATTATGGAGCTGTGGCGGCCAGTCGGGTGCCGGTATCGCCATCCCTGTTTGAGGTCCACGATGTGATCGAGAAGCCGACTCCGACGCTTGCTGAACAGGAGTTGATCGTACCCGGATTAAGGGCTGGGAATTACCTGTGCTTTTTCGGGATGCATCTTCTTACCTCCAGGGTCATGGAGCATCTCGGCCAGGAAGCGACCCGGCTTGAAGAGGGGCAAAAGCTCGGGCTCTCTCCTACCCTGGCGGTTATCGCTGCGGAGAAAAAATACCTCGCTGTAGAGCTGGCGGGCCAGCGCTTCAATATCGGGGAGCGCTATGGGCTCCTCAGGGCTCAGCTTTCTCTCGCGCTGGCGGGCCCTCACCGGGATGAAGTGCTCACCGATATAATTGAGATTACGGCTCACTCTCGCCCCGCATGTCCAAGCTCCTGACAATTATTTCAAGCGAGGAGCCCGAGGTTCGCAATATAGCACTGGCAGAGGTTTGCGCGACGCTCACCATGTCAGAGCTAATGGACGAGTGTGTCGCCCTCGACCGGTTCCGCAGAGAAAGTGAAAACCTTTACGAAAGGGTACGGGCTCTCTGTTTTCTCTCTGCGATTCATCGTCACCACCTTCCTCCGCTATTGCCGGCCGAAAAGACAGGCCGCATTCCGGCGGCAGGAACCAACCTTCTTCTTCAGCGGCGGTTTGCCGAAGCCATCGACGTATTTCACTTGGCGGTTGAGGAGCAAGGAGCCTGTGGCGCGCTGTCATCCGCCCTTGCCCACGGGTATCATGAACTGGCTTTTCATGCTCTGGGCGCTCAGGTGCGCAGGGCAGTACAGGAGGTCAAAGGCAACCAGTGGATGTTTCGAATGGGCCATCCCGCGGATCATCCGCTGATCGTTTCGGAGGAGCTTTTGGAGAGAAAGCCCGATGGCTCCCGGAAGATACTCTGCGAGCGAACCCCCGTTCGGATGGACCTGTCCCACGCAGGGTGGTCGGATATCTTTTTTCTGGGCATGGATTATCCAGAGGGCGCACAGGTTCTCAATGTCTCGGTAGACCTTGGGGTCCACGGCACGGAGGATCAGCCTGCTCCACCGATCGAGGTTCAGGTGCGAGTCATCGATGAGCCAGTGATCACTCTGAGGTCCCTAGATCTGAGGGCGTCGGCCCGGGTCGAAAGTCTCGGGGAGGTTTTTGATTTCGCTAAAGACGATCTTGGCCTGCTCAAAGCTGCCATTATTGCCTCCGGAGTCGTTCCGCCGGGAATCGAGGGTTCTGGACAAAGTTTGGAATCTCTCCTGGAGCGAATGGTCGGTCCCGGGCGGGGCATTGAGTTGGTTTCCAGCGTTCGCGGGATCTCGAAGGGGTCGAGGTTGGCAGTATCCACCAACCTTCTGGCGGCCCTCATTGCAGTGCTGATGAGGTCAACCGGCCAGACCAGATCCCTGAGCGGGACTCTCAGTGAAAGCGAGAAACGCCTTGTATTGGCGAGGGCTGTTCTGGGGGAGTGGCTTGGTGGGTCGGGCGGCGGCTGGCAGGACTGCGGAGGAGTCTGGCCTGGAATCAAATTGATCTCGGGAGTCCCCGCGAGCGCGATGGACCCGGAGTTTCATGTTTCGCGTGGACGCCTGTTGCCTGCTCACCATGTCTTTGATGAGGACGAGATCCCAAGGTCCGCTAGGAAAGCGCTGCGGGATTCGGTTGTCCTTGTTCATGGGGGAATGACTCAGAATGTGGGCCCCATGCTCGAAATGGTGACTGAGAGGTATCTACTCCGCTCGGGGAAGGAATGGGCAGGACGCCTTGAGGCCTTGAGACTTCTTGATGAGGTGGTCTCCTGCCTGAAGAGGGGAGACATGAGGAGCCTTGGCCGGGCCACCACGAGAAATTTCCGAGGACCGCTCCAGACCATTCTCCCATGGGCCACGAATCTTTACACGGAAACCCTGATCGAGCGTGTTGAGGAAAAGTTCGGGGATGATTTCTGGGGGTTCTGTATGTTCGGGGGAATGTCGGGGGGCGGAATGGGCTTTATCTTTGACCCAGCCCGGAAATCCGAGGCACAGGACGCGATGGGGTGGACCATGAAGGAGGCCAAGGACCATCTTCAGACGGCTCTGCCCTTTGCGATGGACCCGGTGGTGTATGACTTCCAGATTAATGATACAGGGACAAGTGCGGAGCTTCTTGAAAGCGATATGTCGCTTTCCGGGGAGGAGGAGCGTGCTCCTGACTCTGCGGGCAAGGGCGCCGGTCAGGCGGTCAATCAGAGAGAGGCAACCGAAAGTCTGAAGACCCTTCTGGAGGAGAACGGCTTTGATCGGGTAGCCCATGGCAGGCTGCGAGAAGATGTAATTTCCGGGCGTGTCAGCCTGCAAAGCAACAGGCTGCCATCTACGTCTCGAATCGATGACGTCATTTCCGGGGATGTCGTGGACTGCACGGCAGGGAGCGAAAACTTGTCTAGGGAGAGTTCCGAGGTTGGAGAGGCTGCAATTGCTGGAGGAGAGATTGCAGTAGTCACTCTCGCTGCGGGTGCAGCCTCGAGGTGGACCGGTGGCGCGGGAACCTGCAAGGCTCTTAATCCTTTTGCTTCGCTGGGTGGAAGGCACCGCACCTTCCTCGAGGTTCATCTGGCCAAGTCCCGAAAGACGGGATCGAACCTTGGGGTGGAAATCCCTCACGTATTTACTACCTCCTATCTCACCCATGGGCCCACCAGAAGATTTCTGGATGAGGTCTCCCGTTATAATTACGAAGGGCCCCTTTTCCTGTCTCCTGGCCGAACAGTAGGGCTGAGAATGATTCCCACGGTGCGGGACTTGAAATTCGCTTGGGAAGAGCTTCCCGAACAGCAGCTCGACCCTCAGCAGCAGAAGTTACGGGATTCCGTGCGCTCTGGCATGATTGATTGGGCCCGGGCGATGGGCGAGGCTCAGGATTATACGGATAACTTACCTGCCCAGTGCCTCCACCCCATGGGCCATTTCTATGAGGTTCCTAATCTTCTTCTTAATGGGACATTGCGGGCGCTCCTGCAGGAACGTCCACAGTTGAAGACCTTGCTTGTCCACAACGTGGATACTTTGGGAGCTTTTGTGGACCCTGCGATATTGGGCACTCATCTCAAGAGCGGGCGGGGAATTACCCTTGAGGTCATAAGCCGGCAACTGGCTGACCGGGGTGGAGGGTTGGCCCGGGTGGATGGGAAGCTCCGGCTTGTAGAGGGTCTGGCAATGCCACAATCCTACTCCGAGTATGGGCTGTCCTATTTCAACTCTATGACGAGCTGGGTGGATCTTGATCAGTATTTGTCTCTCCTTGGCCTCGATCGCGAGTCCGTTCTTGTCGACGACCGGGAGAAGATGGGAGAAGCCATTCGGGCTCTTGTGGAGCGTATGCCGACCTATCTCACCCTCAAGGAGGTCAAGAAAGGATCGGGCAGTGGCCCACCGGGAGTGTTCCCTGTTGCCCAAGTGGAACATTTATGGGGTGACCTGACGACCTTGCCCGAGTCTAACTGCGGGTATCTTCTGGTCGACAGGCAGCGGGGCCGGCAACTCAAGAGCCCTGATGAGCTGGATGAGTGGGTCGCTCAGTCCGCGGCGCACCTCCAAGGCTTGTGCGCATGGGGTTAAGCGGCCTTATCGCAATTCCGGGATCGGATCTTCAGGCTTGATTGGCCTTCCTTCCCAGGTGGTTGCCCCCGTTGACTTCTCGTAAGTTAGAACTCGGTGGGCAGACCCGAGTGCCGGCCTGCGATTCACGGAGGGGATCCACTTTGCCATTTGATCAGCCTTTGCCCGTGCAGCAGTGTTCTTTCCCTTATCAGCAGGAGGGAGGAGATTGCTCCACTCGTTGGGGTCTTTGGCCATATCGTAAAGCTCCTCGGACCCATCCGCATAGCGGATATAGCGCCAGTTCTCGGTTCGGATAGCGTGGTTATCGTGGTTGTGGGTTGTGATGGAGGGCCACTTACGAGGCGCCTCAGCATTTTCGAGCTGTGGAACGAGAGAGTGTCCTTCAAGGGTATCGTTAGAGGGAAAGTCCAGCAGGTCGACAAGGGTGGGGTAGATGTCGAGGAGCTCAGCAGGCTTTGTGCAAACCTGCCCACTTTTGATTCCAGGTCCTGCGAAGATCAGCGGAACTCTGGTCCCATCGTCCCACAGGGTATTCTTGCCTGTAATTTCTTTTTCTCCGATATGATACCCATGGTCAGACCAGAGGACGACAATCGTATTTTTTTCCAGGCCGCTTGCCCTCAGAGTGTCCAAGAGTCTCTCCACCTGAGCGTCTATGAAACTTGTGCATGCCAGATAGGAACGAGTGAGATTCTGCCACTGGTTGGCATCCCTGAGGAATTTAAGCCGCGGTTCTGGTAATCGCCAATGGAGATGCCACGAGAATCGGGGCGTATCTGCGCGGTCACTGGGTTGGATCGCGGGAAGTTGCAATTGATCGAGAGGATGAAGATTCATCCACTTTTCCGTGGCATAGCAGGGGACATGGGGAAGGAAGAACCCGGTGGCAAGAAAAAGAGGGGTTTCCTGACTCGATTCCGCATATCTTTTAATTCGCTCGATGGCCCAGCTTGCGACCTGGTAGTCGCCCTTGTCCTCATCCTTGTGGGGAAAGAGCCCCCAGTCCATGAGCCGGTGTGACTGCGGGGTCTTAACGAGTTTCTCTGGTGGGAAGGGCTTGCCCGATGCTCCGGGGCCGACTTCGCTCCACTCGGTGTGAGGGCCTTTGACCGAGCGCCCGGTGCGGCCATGATAAATCTTTCCTGTCATGGCGGTGTGGTAATTCCCATGACGTTTAAAATACTGGGGAAGGGTTTCCGTCTTGGCGAATTCAGGAAGACTACGAAACCATGGAGCGAGGCCATAAACCCCGGTCGTACTCGGGCGCAGTCCGGTCATCACACTGGTCCTCGAGGGGTTACATAGAGGCGACTGGCAGTGCGCGTTGGCAAAGACAGTTCCCCGTTTTGCAAGAGCATCGATATTCGGGGTCCGGGCCTGAGGATGTCCACCCAGACACCCAATCCAGTCGTTCTGATCGTCAATGGCGATCATAAGGATGTTTGGCTGATCGGCGGCTCCCAGAGAGCGAATGAGGGAATACAGAAGGAAAAGGGAAAGAGGAATGGGCTTCATTGTCCTTGGTGTTCAGTTAAGTTTGGAGTCGAGCTTTTCCCCGAGTTCCCGAACGCGGTCCGGGAATGCCTCGGCGATGTTTTTTGTCTCCCCGGGATCGGCTTCATGGTCATAAAGTTCGATATGGGAGACCTTGCCACTGCGGGAATGGCGAATCAGGCGGAAGCGATTGGTGCGGATCGTCTCGGCCCCACCCCTATAGGAAATGGCCGTTCGTGCTGGAGCGGCGGGATTATCCAGATAGGGCCGCAGAGACGTTCCTGCCAGCCCTTTGGGCGGTTGTAAGCCTGACAGGTCGCAGAGTGTTGGAAAGATGTCCACGGTTTCCACGATGGCTGGAGAGGTCTTGCCCCGGCCAGTTTTCATCCGGGGGTCTACGACGATGAGGGGAGAGCGAAGAGATTCTTCAAAGAGGGAGTGCTTGCCCCAGATAGCGTGTTCCCCAAGGTGCCAGCCATGGTCACCCCAGAGCAGAATAATGGTTTGATCGGCCTTTCCCTGCTTCTCAAGACCCGCGATCAGGCGCCCCACAAGCGCATCCGCATAAGAGACACATCCGGCATAATGTTTGCGAACCGTATCCGCAAAAGCGTGGTCACTCCGAGGATCGCGTTTCCACCGGTTGTACTTCATGAACTCCCCACTTCCATGCCAGGTTGTCTTTCCCGACGGTTTGGCCGCGTGCGGGATCGCGGGCAGGGAAACATCGTCGTAAAGCTTCACATAACGAGCCGGAGCTCCAAATGGAAGATGCGGGCGAAGGAATCCAACTGCCAGGAAGAAGGGCTTCTTTTCCCCAGATAGCTGCTCTAATTGGGTGAGCGCTTCTTCAATAGTAGGCCCATCCGGATAGGTGCTGTCGTCACCGTCGAAGGCCTGGACCACGTCCATTTCTTTCGCATTGCCTCGGATCTCTCCGTTTGCCTGCCCGTGCATCAGCCCACGAGGGTGTTGCCATGGTCCGCTCGGGCAGAGGTGCCGGGTCCACGCTCCCGGCATTTCTGGTTTGCTATCATCGTTCCAATCTTTACCTCCCCGGCCTCCGGGATGGTGAGAGACTTTTCCCACCGAAACCGTGGTGTAGCCGTTGCGGCGGAACCAGGCGGGCATGTTGTTGGTGCGAATCGTTTCGTTGTTCCCCTGGCGGAATAGTGCTCCATTATCTCGTGGTCCGTATCTACCAGTGAGCAGGGTGTAGCGGGAGGCTCCGCAGGTGGGGGCTTGAACGTAGTGCCGGGTGAAGGCCCTCCCTTTCCGAGCGATGGCATCAATATTGGGGGAGTGGATATACTCAGCACCGAAGCATTTGAGCTCAGGGCGGAGGTCATCGATACAGATGAGCAGGACGTTGGGGCGCTCGGGGGCCGCAATCAGGGGCACTGTGAAAAGAAGAGCGAGCAGGCCATGGCAGCTGAAGACCGAAAGAGGCCGCTTTTTCAAGTGAGAATTAAAATTGGGAGCGTCCATCGAACTGAGGCATGATTTCATTTCATAAACAGGGGCACAAGGTGTTCCAGTATCGCTTGCAGTGGTAGGCCGATCTTCCCCTTGTTATGGGCGGTAGCTACGGCCACGATATTTAATGCGGGAAAGGCAGCCATATACTGCCCGCCCGCGCCTATTCCACTTACCATATGGACACGTCGCCCAGCCGCTTTCTTGTGTCGGTTGTGGAAGTGGTAAAAATATCCTTCTCCCTCTTGCTTGTTCATAACGAGCTTTAGGTAATCAGCGGAGAGGAGCTGTTGGTTGCCATACCTGCCTCCTTGAATGAGCATGATGCCAAATTTCAATAAAGAGCGCGCGGTGAAGCTGCTGCCTGCTCCGCATTTGGG
>DIHT01000149.1 GCA_002420305.1 Akkermansiaceae bacterium UBA5689
TTGCGAGCTGAAGACAATATTATTCGCGCTGTCGATGGGAGTGATCTGGGTGTTGGTCTGGTTGCCGTCACCCGCAGTATTGAGATGGCTGGCCACAGAGATCCACGATCCCACGTCGTCCCAGTCAAAGGAGGCTTCAATATTAAGGACTCTTGAGGCCTTTTCCAAGAGGGCGTAGTCAATGGAAATTGGCGTAAGATGAGGAAACCGGGATGTAATTGTGGCCTTCACGTCCGGACTCTCCTGGAGCTCTTTAGCAAACTCACCAAGCTCAGGGGCATGGCGTTGAAGTTCTGCCATCACGGTTGGAACCGACCAGATGAACATGCCGGCATTCCAGGCAAAATTACCACTGGCAAGAAACTCCTCGGCCTGAGCGGCATCAGGCTTTTCACGAAAGCGCGTGACCTCGTGGGGGTGATGAGTCAGTTCTTGCCCGTCCAACACTGCAGCCTCTCCTCGTTCTACGTATCCGTAGGATGGGCAGGGCCAGGTAGGCTTGATCCCAACCGTGACGAGGCCTCCACCCTCGGAGGCTGTCGCGATGGCGTCTTTCATGACCGATTGAAATGCGGCGGTATCCAGGATCAGCTGGTCGGAGGGCAGGATTATCATGGCCGCTTCTGGATCACGGGCGGCGACCAACCCTACGCCGAGGGCGACAGCAGGCGCTGTGTCGCGCCGTGCAGGTTCGGCGAAGATATTTTCCGGGGGTAGGGAGGAAGCCAAATGGCGCACCGCGTCCTCTTGGGCCGCATTGGTCAGAATAAGGATGTTTTCCCGGGGAATTAGGCCCTCCAGCCGATTGATTGTCTGGCTCAGGAGGGTGCCGGAGTCCAGCAGGTCAAGGAGCTGCTTGGGTCTTGAGTTTCGGCTGAGTGGCCAGAACCGTGTGCCGCTACCGCCGGCTAGGATCATTGCGTATGGATGAGACATCTGGGCTGATATTGAAGGGATATGGGCTCCTGTTAAAAGCAGCGATGTGAGGAATTTCTTGTTTTCCCCTGCTGAGGATCAGTTACCATTCGCCAGTGAATGAGAAACAGCAGGATCCTGCTAAAGCCTTGGTGGACGCCAGTGTTGAGTGTGCTCCGATCGCACTCGGGGTAGCGGCTGGAATTTTTTTAGGAGATATGATGCACCGGAGTGCGCGTCGTCCGGTGGCCTTTGCCCTTGGGGTTCTTGGAGTCGCTGCGATCGCCCCGGTGATCGTGGATACCGTTCGTGACAAGGTAGCGGGTCCACAGACTCGTCGGGGAACGCAGCGCACCCTGCGCAGTATCCGGGAAGGGGCTGGAGTCCCTGCTCGGGACATTGACTTCGTGGAAGAAGAGCTCGGCGAGGTCTATGCTGGCTGAGTGTTCCTTGGCGCGGGCTCAATCGGAAATGCTCCCCCGGAGGTTGCCGGCAATCTCGTTGACTACGAGGGGAAAGCTGGTCCGAAAGCGCTCCTTTGGTCGCCAGTCCAGTCCTGCGCGAGCCTTACTGAAATCAACTGCGTAACGTCTGGTAGGCGCTGAGTTTGTTTCAACTCCGGGCTGAATTGAGATCAACGACGAGGGCTTTTCCAGAGTCTCCAGGATACTTCGAGCGATACCAATGTCCGTGCGTTCACACTGCCCTCCAAGGAGGTAGACCGAGCCTGTGTGCCCTCGTCGAAAAGCGGCAATCATGCCGCGGCAATGATCATCGACATGAATCCAGTCCCTGATTTGGGTTCCCTCTCCCTCAATTGTGAGTGGTTGCTCACGAAAGGCGGCCTGAGTCCACCTTGGGATCATTTTGCGGGCATCCTGACGAGGACCGTAAGTATCTGAACCGCGCGTTATGACGACGTCTTGTTTGCGATCATGCGCAGCTGCGAGGCAAAGAAGATCGGCAGAGGCTTTGCACGCGGCGTTGGGGGCAAGGGGTTTGAGAGGATTAATTTCCACTGAGCGCCCGGGGGGGGAGACTGTCCCATAGACTTTACTCGTGGAGCATTGCAGCAGGGGAACTTCGGCAGCGGAGCATTGATCGAGGACGCGGGCAGTCCCGAGAACATTCGCTACTGCCAGGTCAACAGTGGAAGACTGCGAAGTTTTGGAATCGGTATCCGCGGCGAGGTTGAATACACCGTTTATCTTGTGGTCCTGCAGAAGGCCGGGAATCAGGTCAGGGTCGTGGACATCTCCCTCTACGAAAACAAACCGGGGATCCTGATCAGGCCCTATCAGATTGCCTCGCCGGCCCCCAGAGCTGAGTTTGTCGACAACAACGAGACGTTCGAGTTCCTCTGTTCGTATAAGATGCCGCGCAAGAGCTGATCCGATGAACCCGGCTCCCCCGGTGAGTAAAATGGATCGAAGATTTCTCACAACGGAGGATAGGCACGATTGAAGGAAAGTGAACGGTCGTTTTTTGTGAATGAAAAGCGAGGTGGAAAGGTGCCCCGGATCCCAGATTGGTGAGAATCATGAGAACGAGCCTGCTTTTTTTGCTGTAGCGGAAGCGAGGTCGGTAAAGGGAATCCCATTGACCAGCGTTGAGGTGGAGGCAGAATCTGGTTATGAGCTTTATAATCCGACTCTTGATTTGCTGGGCCCTAGTTTTACTTGTCTCCTCCTGCGGAGGACTTCCAACGTCGGGTGGTTACGACGAGTTGAATAACCCACTGGATTCCCCGGGGAGTCAGCGGAGGGGGGCAGACCCTCTGAGCGAGCCCAAGTATGCCCCGGGGAGCTACGTGGAGGTAACCGATGCTAATGCAGGGCTCTTTAGTGGGTTTCCAGATACTGACAGTCAGGCGGGTCGGCAACTCGCCCTGGGGACTCCTTTGAAAGTCATTGGGGAGCGGGGATCCTATCTGAGGGTGGAGACAGCGGAGGGTGAGATTGGGTTTGTTCCAACGATCATGATAAGCGATAGCTCAGCTTCCAGAGGCGTGATTGTGAATGAAAACCAGGTTCCTGTGGGGGAGCTCCCTGAGGGGGCGGGGCAAGCCCCGGCGGCGACCTTTCCGCAGCTGCCCGCTGGAGATGAATCTTTCGTTGCTCCCGAGCCAGAGGTGCCTCCGATTTCTGTGGAATAGGGGGTCAGGAGCTCCTGCTCTTCTGGCGGCCGCCGGCTTAAAGTGGTTGTCTCAGCTGAGGTCCGCGAGGACCGACTGGATGGCCTCAAAGTCCGGGTTTTGTCCCGGGTCGTCATTGACCTCTGCGTAACGAATTACGCCTTCTCCATCGATGATGAAGGCTGACCGTTTTGTCACACCTCCCATGGTCAGGTTCATGTCCGGAAGGAAGCTATCATATGCGGCACCCCACTGCTGCGCGACCTGATGTTCATAGTCGCTCAAAAGGGGAACGGTGATGCCTTCCTTTTCTGCCCAAGCCGCCTGAGCGAATGGATTGTCACCGCTTACGCCAAAAACCTGAGCTCCCAGTTCAGTGTAGCGGTCAAGGCTGGCAGAGACGTCGCACATTTCAGTCGTGCAGGGTCCGGTGAAGGCCATGGGGAAAAACAGTAGAAGGGTATTCTTGCCAGAAGTAATCTGGGAAAGGGTCACGAGTTCTGGTCCATCTTGGCCGATGGAGGTGAGGGTAAAGTCGGGAGCTGAGTCGCCTGCTTGCAGTGTCATGGGCACCATTTTAGTAGGGTGAGGAGCCGGGTCAATGCTCTCGAATCCCCGTGCAGGGAGGGGCCTCAGGAAGGGGGCGAATCCTTCATCTGTGAGAAAATATCAAAAAATAAGGATAATCTACAAATGACTTAAAAAGCTGATAATGAGCTATTTAAGGATGCCGAGGGTTTTCCGTGTGTGAATTTTTATAAAAAAGTAGTGGTAAATTTACACAAAACTTGATAATCCTTTTTCATCAATGAGACGGGCCTAGTCAGCCTGTCGGCCCTCGAGGCCAACTGTTCATCCACCCTTACCTCATCACCAATGAAAGGATTCATCCTCACTACCGTCTTGGTGTTTTTTGTCAGTGCATCCCTTCCCGCGGCACTTCCGCGGGGGGGGGCTGTCAAACGCTCTTCCGTTGCGCCGCTGCCAGTTACCACCAAGGCCGTGATCTCTGGCCTCGAGAAGGGGGCCTTCCAGTCTCTACCTCCCGTTTTAATCGAATTGAGCGACCTCCCTTCAAGCGCCGCCGTTTGGGTGGAGGTTGTGAAGGGTCAGCTCCGAAACCGTCCGGTGGTCGGCACAACGGTTGAATCCAAGTTTTACCTTCGCCGGAGTGGCGTTGGAGTTCTCAGTGTTCCCGGCATTCACAAGGCCTGCCGTGTTGGAGGGGTATATACGCTGATAGTGAAAATGTCGGACCACCGGGGGACGGTGAGCCTCAGCCAGAGGAGCTTCGAGCTGTTCCCCCAGAGATTGGTGCGCCGTTAAGCGATTTCTAGAGGGAGACAACGCCCCTATCGCCCTGCCTTGCCGTTACTTTCAAATCCAGCGAAAACTGAATAACAGCCCAGCAGCACAGTTTTCGTAGCTTCAAAAAAAGAGAGGTCCGGGTCTTACCCGGGCCTCTCTTTTTGTGTGACGCCGGGTATTGTGATGGTGATGCTCCTCGCGGTGGTCTAAGTCAGGGAAGATCTAACCAATATGTCGTGGGAATTGTCAGAGTTTGGCCAAGGGTTGTGCACCGGTAGCGGCATCGGGGAATTGATGGAGGACCTGGGTCTCGCTTTGGCAGCGGGAGGGGAACGAATGTGCATGCTCGGCGGCGGACAGCCTGCCCACATTCCAGAAATTGACGCTGTGTGGCGCCGCCGTATGGAAGAGATCATGGCGGAGGATGGTGGATTGGAGCGAATGCTTGGCGATTACGAGGGCCCTGCAGGGAATGAAAAATTCCGGAACGCGCTTGCCGGTCTCCTGCGCCGTAAATTTGGGTGGAGCCTTGGGCCGGAAAATGTCGCGATCACTGCGGGAGGGCAGACTGCCTTTTTCTTCCTGTTCAATTCATTGGCTGGGCGCTTTGAGGATGGCCGACACAAGAAAGTCCTTCTTCCTCTGGTTCCGGAATATATCGGTTACGCCAACCAATCGGCTGGGGGTGATCTTTTCCGGGGTGTGAAGCCGAGGATTGATTTGCTTGGGGAGCACGAATTCAAATACCGGGTGGATTTTGATTCTCTCGAGATTGATGAGGAGGTGGCTGCGATATGTGTATCACGGCCAACAAACCCTACCGGAAATGTCCTGACCGATGATGAGATCCGGCAGCTTGCAGGGCTGGCTGCAGAGCATGAGATCCCGCTCATCATCGACAATGCTTATGGAGCTCCCTTTCCTAATATCATTTTCAGCGGAGGCACTCCGGTTTGGAACGAGAATATCATTCTGACCCAGAGCCTCTCTAAAATCGGATTACCGGGAACTCGTACGGGTATTGTGATCGCTCGGGAGGAGGTGATCCGGTGGGTGACTTCGATGACTTCGATTGTGGGCCTTTCCAATACCAATGCGGGACAGGCCATCATGCAGCCGCTGATGGAGAGTGGGGAGATTCTGCGATTGAGCGACGAGGTGGTGCAGCCATTTTACCGGGACCGTTCGGATCAGGCTCGGGCCCTGATCGAAAAGTATTTCGACCCCGCGCTCCCATGGCGGGTTCACAAGCGTGAGGGCGCGCTGTTTCTCTGGCTTTGGTTCGAGGGCTTGCCGATAAAGTCCTCTGAGCTTTACCAGCGGCTCAAGGCGAGGGATGTCCTGGTAGTCCCTGGAAACTATTTCTTCTACGGCCTAGAGGAGAGTGGCTGGGCTCATCGAGATGAGTGCCTGAGGATCTCGTTCACGATGCCCGAAAAAGTCGTGGAAGAGGGATTCCGCATTATCGGGGAAGAAGTCCAGCGGGCCTATTCCGAAGGGCTAGCGCCCGATTGAGAGCGATTCAATTTAGCGGATACTCTCTATTCCGATCGAGCCGCCTGAGGAGGTCCCGGTGGAGCGTTTTGTCCCAGAGAAGAGCGGGGTGGAGAGGAGACCAGAGGCGCACGTTGTCACTTCGGTGCCACTTTGGGCTTTTCAAGGGTATCATTACGATGTCGACCGCGCTTCGGTAGGATGTGGTTGGGATCTGCAGCGTGTCATAGACGTGTTCGCTTTTCTTGAGCTGAAAGAGAAATTCGCTCTCTGGCCGCATCTGGCTCGTTCCCCGCCCGGGATAAAGGTAGGCCACATAGCTACCATTATGCGGCGTAGCGATCGTGTAGAGCCCTTGGCAGCGTGAGGCCCCACCGAGCTCCTGAAGATAGTATCGCGAGATCAACCCTCCCATGCTGAATGCGACCAGCGAAAACTTACAGGAGGGGCCCCACTTCCGATCAATCTCCTCCTGAAGTTGCTTGGCCATTGGTTCAAGACCGTCACGCCCGTCTACCGGTTTGAGTGAGGGCATGAGGCACTCATATCCATCATCTACGATGGCCTCATACAGGGACGGGAGACCTATGCGCGTATCAAAGATCCCATGAACGAGAACCACCTTTCCCTTCGGCGTAGAACTCGACTTGGAGGCCACTTTAGCGCTTGCCGACGGTTGAGGGTCGATTGGACTGCAGGAAAACGTAGTGAGCAGAAGAGGGCAGAGGGCCGCTGTGACGAGGATTCGCATGGGATTTGCGGGGAGGATATCGTATCTTCAGGACCGGTCCAAGGTCACACCGTGAGCCCAAGATCCCTTATTCTCAGTGTAATGTAGTAGACCTACGTGGGATCATCGAAATTCGTAATTAGCCGATTGAATGGGTCGATGTCCCAGCTCTAACTTTTTGGAGCCTTCTCAAGGGGTGGCTGCCCGATTACGAATGTGCTACCCAAATATGGGTGCGAGGTGACCAGACGGGACTCAGCCGAGATGGGCTACCAGGCGGCCTGAATAACGGCAGGGCCTCCAAAATAGCGTGTTTTTGAACAAGTGTTCACTAGAACATATTAATTCTTGCCTTCGGTGAGGTCGCGCTCTAAGCTGACCGAAGACCAAATCAAAATTGTCATGAGTACTGTTGCTGCTAAACCTAAGCCAATGGCCAACCAAAAAGCCTCCTCCTCCCCCTCTTCACCTGAAGAAAAGACGTCCTCTACAAAAGCCGCGGCCACCCCGGTGAAGGACAAAGCTGCTCAGAAAATGGCAGAAGCCCGAAAGAAGAATTTAGATCTCGCTATTTCCTCGATCCAAAAGGAATTCGGAGAAACCGCAATCATGCGGATGGGAGATGAGAATTGCATGGATATCGATGTCATTCCCACCGGGAACCTGCTCATTGACAGGGCCCTGGGTGTTGGGGGGTTGCCACGGGGGCGGATCGTTGAGGTTTATGGGCCGGAGTCCTCGGGCAAAACGACCCTCACCCTGACAGCGATTGCCCAGGCCCAACAGAGGGGCGGTCTCGCAGCCTTTATTGATGTCGAGCACGCGTTGGATCCTCAATATGCAAGGAAACTTGGGGTCAACCTGGACGACCTCCTTGTTTCCCAGCCATCCTCCGGGGAGGAAGCTCTGCAGATCTGTGAGGCACTTGTGCGCTCAAATGCCATCGATGTTGTCGTGCTGGACTCTGTTGCGGCTCTGGTAACCAAGCAAGAGCTTGAAGGCGAGATTGGCGATTCGACGGTCGGGACCCAGGCGCGCTTGATGAGTGCTGCGATGAGAAAATTAACAGCGCTTATCTCCAAGGCACGCACGGTGTGCATCTTTACGAACCAGATTAGAGAGAAAATCGGGGTGATGTTCGGCAACCCTGAAACCACCCCTGGAGGGCGGGCGCTCAAATTCTTTTCCTCAGTGCGATTGGACATCCGCCGGATTGGACAGATCAAGGCGACTGACGGGTCGGTGCAGGGAAACAGGACCCGTATCAAAGTCGTCAAAAACAAGGTTGCGCCGCCTTTCACCGAGGCGGAATTCGACATCATGTATAACGAGGGAATTTCGTCCGTTGGATCACTCCTTGATTTAGCCTTGGAGTATAATCTCGTTCAGAAGCGCGGAAGTTGGTTCAGCTACGACGGTGAACAACTGGCACAGGGACGCGATGGAGCAAAAGAAGCTCTTCGTGCAGACGAAAAGCTCTACGCGGAACTTGAAGAGAAGGTGAAGGAGCAGCTCAGGAATCCCGGAAAGTAGAGGGCCTGAAAAAGGTGAAATGGTAGGAGACTTCCTGCCTCTATTCGACAAAGATTCGACTGGCGCGTCTGCAGCAGTGCAAGGCTCCTGGCAAACTGACCTTTGCCGGGGTGTCTGGCGAAAGGAGCGGTAAGCAACGTTCCACGAGATCCCGGGAAAGGTTGGGGACACCGGCGTCCTTTAAATAAAGAAACAAGGCTCGCCGCTGTAAGGGTTCTGCAAGCCTGCGCATCTTTGGTAGAAAGAGTCGCCCCTGTGGGTCTATAAGATCCAGAGTCCGAAGAAGCTCGTCCAAGGCTTCCTCGCTCTCCAAGCTGGACTCTGATGCCCGGACAATCGCAGGGACAACGTCCCGTGCCATCAGCTCCCCAAGGAGAGGGAGAATCTCCGCGCGAAGTCGGTTCCGAGGAGTGAAAGGGTCTACATTACTAGCGTCATCCCTGTAAGGAATAGCGGAGGCCTCGAGGAACTGGTCGATTTCGCTGCGCCGAACACCTAGCAAAGGCCGAAGCAAGGTAAGTTTCTTTCGCCCCACCTCGACCTTGGACTCGTATCTCATTCCCTTGAAGCCGGCCGAGCCCCTCAGCAGATTCAGAAGAATGGTCTCGGCATTGTCGTCTGCGTGATGGGCGAGGAGGACCGTATTGCACCGATGCTTACGTGCGCACTCCGTGAAGAAGTCGTGACGGGAACGCCGGGAAGCGACCTCGATGGAGACCTTTTCTTCCGCCGCGCGGCGTTGGATATTAGCGCGAGCAATTTCGAAAGGGAGGTTACAGGCCTCGGCCTGATCTCGGACAAAGGCGGCGTCATGGGCGGAAAACAGACCGCGTAGCTGATGGTTCAGGTGACACAGGACGACTTTCTGGGCTCCTGCTTCGAGCAGGGTATGAAGAAGTGCCACTGAGTCACGTCCGCCGGATATGCCGAGAAGATAGCGCCGGCGGGGCGAGAAGCGGGAATCGAGAGCTAAGGGCATCGTCTGCAGGGGACAGCCTAGGTTGATTTGGGCGGGGGAATCAAGACGCCTGCCGGGCGTTTGGGGGTATCCTGTCGAGGAGCGCCTCCCTTTGAACGGTAGGCAGGTTCAGACTTAACCGATTTGGTCGGCTCGGAAGTAGGGGATCAGAGGCTCTGGAATCTTAATCGAGCCGTCTTCCTGTTGATTCTGCTCAAGGAGTGCCACATAGAGGCGAGGTAGAGCTGTTCCGGATCCGTTCAAGGTATGGCAGAGCCGGTTTTTTCCCTCCGCATCCTTGAAGCGAAGCTTCATGCGGCGCGCCTGGTAGTCTGTAAAATTGGAACAGCTGGATACCTCGAGATACTTACCGTGACCGGGCGCCCACACTTCGATGTCATACGTTCGAGCAGCTCCGAACCCAATGTCACCGCCACAAAGTTCAATCACCCGATAGTGGAGGTTCAGGGATTGGAGGATGGCCTCGGCGTGGCTGGTAAGCTCTTCAAGGGCGTTAAAGGATTCGTCAGGGTGCACAATTTGGACAAGTTCGACCTTGTCAAACTGATGGACCCGGATGATTCCACGGTTGTCCCTTCCTGCACTCCCAGCCTCTCTTCGCCAACAAGGAGTGTGCGCGGTCATTTTCACGGGGAGGTCTTTTTCCTGCAACAGAGTGTCGCGGTAAAGGTTGGTGACAGGAACCTCAGCGGTAGGGATGAGGAAGAGTTCCCCGTCTTCAGTCGGGTAGACTTCCTCTGCAAATTTGGGCAGCTGTCCGGTGCCCACGCCACACTCCTGCCTGGCGACGTAGGGAACTCCGACCTCCTCATACCCATGTTCCCTCGTCTGAAGGTCGAGCAGATACTGAATGAGAGCCCGTTGCAGGCGTGCTCCTTCTCCACGGAACACGGGAAAGCCACTGCCAGCAATGCGGACCCCGTCTTCGAAAGAGATGAGGCCATGGCGCTCAGCCAGGGCGACGTGGTCCACCGGGTTGTTGATCGCGGGCTTCACTCCCCAGGTTCTCAATTCAGGGTTGTCCTCCTCACTTTCGCCCTGCGGGATGTTTTCGTGAGGTAGATTGGGGATGTTCAGGAGCAATTCATTTTGCCGGGCCTCGGCTGCGGAGCCGTCTTCCTCCAATGATTTGATCTGCTCGCCAATTTCCTTCACCTGTGCCTCGATGGAAGAACTGTCTTCCCCTTTCGCACGCAAGGCACCGATGGCCTTGGACGTTTGCTTGCGCTCGGCCTGCAACTTTTGCTTGGCCGTTTCCGCCTTGCGGCGGCGTTCGTCACAGCTGAGGACCTCATCAATCATATCCGCGGAACCATCATGCCGGCAGGCAAGGCGTTGCCTGATGGTGTCGGAATCATCTCGTATGGCTCGGATGTCAATCATGGTGAGAAGATCAGGATAAGAACAGTGAAGAGGGGTGAGTTCACGCGAAAACTTTGAAAAGGGATTCGGGCGTCCTACTCAGACGATTCTTCCTGATGGATAAGGAAGGATTGTCGGGAGAGCTCGGCGTAAAGTCCGTCTGCCTTGAGAAGTTCTTCATGGGTTCCCTGCTCGACAACTGTTCCTCCGTCCAGGACATAAATGCGGTCGGCATTGCGTATCGTTGAGAGGCGGTGTGCGATGACAAAAGCGCTTCGGTCAGCCATGAGAGCTTCGAGAGCTTCCTGAATCAGGCGTTCCGTTTCTGAGTCAACGGAGGCGGTGGCCTCATCGAGGAGAAGGATGGGAGGATCTTTTAACAGGGCACGGGCGATGGACAAACGCTGCTTTTCTCCTCCGGACAGCTTAACTCCGCGTTCACCCACATTGGTGTCGAGGCCGTCCGGGAGTTCCCGGGTCAGGCTGTCCGCTCTGGCGGATTCAAGAGCCTTCCAGAGATCTGCCTCATCGGCCTCTGGTTTCGCCAGCAGCAGATTTTCCCGAACAGTCCCGTTGAAGAGAAAGGCCTCCTGAGTCACGTATCCGAGGGTGGATCTCAGCGAGGACTTACTGGTTTGGTTCAATTCCTGCCCATCGATGGTGATCGAACCACTGTCATACTCATAAAAACGGCAAAGCAGGTTGACGATGGTGGATTTGCCTGCCCCGGTGGGGCCGACCAGTGCGATGGTTTCTCCAGGTCTGGCATGCAGGGTGATGTCCCGCAGAGTGGGTTGTTCTCCGTAAGAGAAAGAAACACTCTCGAGCTTCACATCTCCAAGGACAGGCTTGGGGAGAGCCCCGCCCGCCTCGGAATGAGGTTCGTCCTCCGAGTCGAGAATTTCGAAGACACGGTCCGCAGCAGCGCGGGACGAGAGGGCCATCTGGTTCAGTTGGTGCAGTTTACTTACCGGCTCGTAGAAGAGGGAAAGCAAAAGAAAGAAGAGGACGAGCTCACCCAGCTCCATGCGCCCGCTCATTACGGCCTGCGATCCGAATCCGAGTACGAGGGCGTAGCCTACCATCCCTACAAATGACATGCCCGGAGAGTAAAAAGCCCACCAGCGCATGATGCGAAGGCTCGCCTGTCGCAGCTTGTCTGAGAACGCATTGAATCGCTCATGCTCCCTGTCCTCCGCTGTGTAGGTTTTAATCTGGGAAATCCCGGAAACGTTGTCATGAAGAAGAGAGTTCATGTCGCTGGCAGCATCCCGTTGTCCCCGGTAGCGGTCCCGGGCGTTTCTGGTGTAGATCCACGCGCCGATCATGAGAAAGGGCACGGGGAGGGTTGCCCAGAGCGCCACTGTAACGTCGGTGTAATACATGACCGCGCCTACAGCCAAGAGCTGGATCATGGCGACGAGGCCCAGTTCGATGCCGTCGATCAGCACGCGTTCCATGGCGGTGACGTCCTCGACCACGCGAGTCATGATATCGCCCGTGCGGCGCCCATCGAACCAGCGGAGAGGCAGGCGTTGGAGTTTCTGGTAAAGATCCGAGCGGATATCAAAAATTACCCTCTGCTCGAAATGGTTGTTTAAAATGATCCGGGCGCAGTTCAGAGCGTCTTTCAGGAAAAACCCCATTAAACCGAGGACAACCCAGAAGAGGAGCTCGTGGTGGCGAGCAGGTTCTGGGAGGATCTCGTCCACCACGTATCCCGTGATTGAAGGGAAGACGACCACGCTCAAGGCCATCAAAGTGGCACATATCAGTTGGGCACTACCCAGCAAGGGGTAGCCGCGTAGGTAGCTGATAACCCGAAGAATGGTCTTCATGCGCGCGGGGGAGATAGTGCCGAGGCAAGCATTTTGTAAAGAAATGGAAGGTTTTTCCGGTAATTTTAAGGTTGTTACGATGGATTAGTGGTCGTTAATGTCCACCCTTGGCAACACTGCAGCTCGCCCCACAGGGCCGATGCAGAGTTGGCCCTTCACCTAAATCCCAACTGCACGAAATAACCATGGCAAATATATTTGCGATTTTAACGGCGGTCGTCCTCGCGATCTCTGGCTTCCTTGCTTTCAAAAACCAAGGCGGCGACACAGAAGGCACAGGATACCGCGGATGGATTGTGAAGCGGCAAAATATGCAGGGCACACTCGCTGACGCTCAGGGTCGCCTCAAGAAATTGCAAGATACTCTGGAGCAGACTCAAACAACCCTTACGGAGCGTAATGCGGAGAACGAGACTAAGACCGCGGAGAATGCTACTCAGAAGGAAAAGAACGAGCAGCTGAAGGCAGAGGTCGCCGCCCTGGAGGCGGAAGGCACTGCCAAGACCGCTGAGGCCGATGAGAAGGAAGACTCCATTAAGGAGTTCGGAGATGTCGAACAGGTTGTCGCAGAGCTGAAACAGCTGACCAGTGACCTCAGCCAGATTGAATTGGATATTACCCAGGGCGAGGCTAACCGGGCAGACCTCGAGGCGCAGCTTGCTGGGGTAGAGGCTTCCCTTGCTGATGTGCGTGAGCGGATCAGCTGGCGAGTCTCTGGTGAGAGTAACCCGAAAGCGGAGACACGCATTCGAAGCGTTTACGCGACTCTCGGATTCGTCACTCTCGCAGGAGGTGATGACCTAGGGATCGTGAAGAACTCGACTCTCGAGGTTGTTCGAGATGACGCGGTGATCGCCAACCTCAAGGTCACAACTGTGGAATCCAAGAGTGCGGCTGCAGATATCGTCCCCGATTCGGTGGTCGATGGTGAAAGCGTCCAAGTGGGCGACACTGTGCGCTCCGCTCAGAAAGCGGCCCCGGCGCCTGAGCCGGCTGCCGTGCCTGAGCTTAATCCCGAGCCGCTGGACGCAGACCCCCTGGCGGAACCTGAACCCGAACCCGAGCCTGCCCAAGCGGACGAAGCTGACCCATTTGGATAACCTCTGACTTTTTCAATACGATGATTAAGAACATTTTTTATGGACTTTCCGTTCTGGTGGCCGGAGCGGCTGCCTACTGGAGCTTCGACAACAAGGGAAAACTTGAAGACGAGATTTCTCTGTTTAAAGAAACGCGAGATATCAAGATCAAGGTAGAGAAAACCGAGAAAAAAACTGAGAAGACCCTCACGGAAACTGAGGCAACGCTCGAAGAAGCAGAACAGAAGAACGCAGAGCTCATTGCCGACATGGAAAACATGAAGAGTCGGGAGAGTTCAATGAACAAGTCCAAGGAAGAGGCTCAGGTGAAGATCGACGAGGCGGAGGCTCGGCTCGCTGATTTTGCCAAGGTCAAAGCTGAGATTGATGAACAGCTGAAAGGCGTGAATGTGGCGTGGGCTCAAATTCCCGCCGAGATCAAGCGGCAGCAGGAAGTGCGCAAGAAGAGGGGTGATGATCTTGATCTTCTTAACGAGCACATTGCCAAGCTGACCAAGGACGTAGCGGACAAGCGGGCTTCCAACACCCGGGAGAGCGATCGTCTCTCCAAGATCCGGACAAAGATTGCCCGGAACGCCAAGGTGGGTGCGATCACTTCCGTAAATTCCACCTGGGGATTTGTGATTGTGAATCTTGGGACCAACAACTCGAATGTGACGCCACAGTCCAAGCTTCTGGTGACCCGAAATGGTCGCCTGCTGGGTCGCCTCACTCCAAATTCGGTAGAGGCCAGCCAAACCGTGTGCGACCTGAATGCCCGGGATATTAACCCCGGCGTTCGGATCCAGCCCGGTGACCAAGTCACCCTCGCGGATTCGTCCTCTGGCCAGTAGGTCACAGAGAGGTTTAATTTTTCAGACCGGCGGGAGCATCCTGCCGGTCTTTTTTTAATACTACAAGACGCGGAGTCTCTCGCTGACTACTGCTTGATTCTTAACAGGCGCTTGCCTCCGGGGTCAGTCCTGCTATTTCTCCAGCATGAGAACAATCTTCCTAGCGTCGGTGGCGCTTGCCGGTGGCCTCTTCTGCAGCTGTGGTGTGGATAATGGACCACGGGCGGCAGGGCCCAGTGGGAATGCAGCCAGCTCAATGCCTTGGAATACCCCACAGCAGGGGGAAGGTCAGGGAATGATGGGCCTTATGCTGGACCGGTAATCCGGTGGAAACCGGCAAGGCGCGACAGGACGTTTCCTGGTTGGGTAGAAACGTTGCGTGCAGCGTTTCAGCAAGGTGCTGCAATCCGCCATGTGGGTCATGTCATCATGCGGGATCACCTTCCTCCGGGGATCGGCTTGAGCACGTCTGCCCATCAGCTAGTTTCGAAGAGAGTAGAGATGGACTCGCCACCTTCTCCTTTTATTTTCGGCCCAGAAAAGATTCATGAATAAGAGTATCCTGATCCTTACGGGTTTCGCCCTCTCCGCCCTGATCGGCTGGGGAGCCCCCCAGCGGCCTAACATCCTTTTCATCATGTCGGACGATCACACCGCTCAGGCGGTTGGGGCCTACGCCACAGTGCTCAAAGATCTCAATCCTACTCCGACCATCGATACCCTTGCTGCCGAGGGAATGACTTTTGACAACGCTTTCTGCACAAATGCCATTTGTACGCCGAGCCGAGCCTGTATCATCACAGGTCAGTATCCACACGTGAATGGAGTGTTCGACCTTCGGGGCAACATTCCGCCCGAGAAGCAGGCCCTGCCAATCCTCTTCCGCGAGGCTGGTTATCAAACAGCCATGATCGGGAAGTGGCACCTTAAGAAAGAACCGAATTTCGACTATTATAAGGTGCTCCCGGGCCAGGGAAAATACTTTGACACCATGTTCCGCATTCAGGGCCCCAAGAAATGGCCGCAGAACACCATTACTCACGAGGGTCAGCACTCGTCCGATGCCATCACCGACTCCGCTCTCGACTGGTTCAGGAACAAACGAAACCCCGACAAGCCCTTCTTTGTCTGCCATCAGTACAAGGCTCCCCACGACTACTTTGAGAATGCGCCCCGCTACCAGTCCTACCTCAGAGACGTGTCCATCCCCGAGCCTCCGACGCTCCATGATGTTCCCAAGGCTTTTGGCTCTATTGCCACCCGGGGGCATAACGATGAGCTCATGGCTCACATCGGGACCAGTATCGGTAAGCGTAACCCCCGCCGTTCCTACGCTGTCGACCTGAAGGAGCGGTTTCCGGAAGAGTTTCCCTCCGACTATGATGTGGCGAGGTTGTCTGAGCGTGAGACCACCCGTCTTGCCTACCAAGCCTACCTTCGCAAATACCTCCGCTGCGTGAAGGGTGTAGATGATAATCTTAAGCGTCTCTTTGACTACCTCAGGGAGGAGGGGCTCTACGACAATACGGTCATCATCTATACTGGCGACCAAGGGTTCTGGCTCGGGGAAAACGATTATCAGGACAAGCGCTGGGCCTACGATCCCTCCATGCGAATGCCCTTCATCGTTCGCCACCCCGGAAGTATCCGTGGTGGCACCCGCAGTGATGCCATCGTGGAAAATGTGGACTATCCTGCCCTCATGCTCGACTTCGCGGGAATTGCCCGTCCCAGTTCCATGCAGGGACGGTCCTTCAAGGCGATCTGCGAGACCGGCAAGGAACCTGCGGACTGGAAGACGGCTGCCTACTACCGCTACTGGATGCACATGGCGCACCACGATAATCCGGGGGAAATGGCCATCCGCACGAAGACGCACAAGCTGATCTATTTCTATGGAGCGGACTATGAGGGCAAGAACCAGACCCCGCCCGCGTGGGAGCTCTACGACCTGGCCAACGACCCCGCAGAGCTTAACAACGTCTACGATAACCCAGCCTACGCTCGGGTGCGCGAAGAGCTAAAGCAGCAGTTCTCCAGGCTACGTAGCGAGATCGGCGATGACGGCTCCCACTATCCTGCGTGCGAGAAGATCGTGCAGGAGTTCTGGGATTATGACGAGACTGACAGGAAAAAGGCGGTTGAGATCTCCCATCGGTTCAAGGTTCTTCGGGACGCCTCTCTTGAGAACAGGGGAGAAGAGGCGGCAAGTGGGAAGAATTAGGGATACAGGCTTACCGGGTTTTTCTGGAGGCGGCGGTCATTACAGATAAACTGAGAAGATCCTCATGCATTGCGGGTTAGTAGTCTTTATCGCTGTGGTGCTGTGTTCTCCGCTGTTCGCCTCGCCTCGCCGCGCCCCAACGTTATCGTGGTAATGACAGATGACCAAGGTTATGGGGACTTGGGCTGCCATGGAAACCCGGTCCTGAAGACACCGCACCTCGACAAATACAAGCGGGGTGAGGCGAGGCCGAAGAATATCGTTGGGTGGTACAGGCCTACCAAGGACAAGCGCCGGACGCTACTGGGCGAAGACCAGTGGAGTTGGCTTGAAGAGGAACTGAAGAAGCCCGCGGAGGTGCGGGTGATCGTGTCGAGCATTCAGGTGATTTCGTGGGAAAAGGGTATGGAGTGCTGGGGCAACATGCCGCACGAGCGTGAGCGGCTGTTCAAGCTGATCGAGACGACTGAGGCGAAGGGGGCGTTTTTTATCAGTGGGGATGTGCACTTCACGGAGCTGTCCATGGCGAAGGACGAGGGGCCTTACCCCCTCTACGACCTGACCTCGAGCGGGCTGAACCAGTCACCTGGCAGAACGTGGTACACATCGGTGAATTCGTACCGCCTGCCAGGGAAGGTCTACCCGGGGCGGAACTTCGGACTTATCCAGATAGATGGGGCGGGGAAGGACACGACCATCACGCTGCAGGGTCGCAAGGAGTCCGGCGAGGTTGTGCACGAGGAGATCATACCGCTAAGTCGGCTGAGAATGGCCGGCCAGTCTGGACAATAACTCCCCATTTCGTTCGCCAGGCTTGAAGGGAAACTCTCATTCGAAACCTCTGCCAGACAGCTGACGAATCCTCGGCTTTGCGGTTGCAACGTCAGAAGTGGCACAGAGTTGGACAAGAGGGTCCAAACATCAGACTCGGTGATAAGGCTCCCCGCGTTTGACAGTGTAGGCTCGGTAGAGCTGTTCAAGTAGGACCACCAGGGCCAGCTCATGCTGCATAGTCATGGTCGAGAGAGACCATATTTCGTCACATTGGTCGCGAAGCGCCGAAGAGTGGCCGTTGGCGCCTCCGATGAGAAACGCCACCTTCTTGATTCCGGGGCTGTTTTCTAATCGGGTCAGCCCTTCGCTGATCTCAAGAGTAGTCAGCTGCGAGCCTCTCTCATCGAGAGCGATCCGGTAGCTCTCCTTGCTTCGGGAGAGAAGTGAGGATGATTCGTCGTGCCCTTTCAGGAATTCAAGGTCGAGTGGCACGTAGTGCTTCAGTCTCCCGGTGTATTCCCGCACGCCTTCTCCTGCGTAGCCAAGCTTGGGCTTTCCGATAGCGAGGATTCGTAGTTTCACAGTGGACGAGCAGCAGAGCGCCTGAAGGGGCGCCCTATCTGATTTCTCTCAGGAGACGGGGCAGGAGGTCTGCAATGGCTACCCTTTCCTGTTCCATGGAGTCCCGGTGGCGAAGGGTTACGGTGCCTTTGAGTTCCGGGTCTTCCTCCCCGAGGGTTTCAAAGTCCACGGTGATACAGAATGGGGTGCCGACTTCGTCCTGGCGTCGGTAGCGCCGGCCAACTGCTCCGGTTTCGTCATAGAAGACGTGCATGAAGCTTCCCAGTTCCTCCTGAATTTCCCTGCTGATTCTCACCTGATCCTCATTCTTTTTCAGAAGGGGAAAAATAGCCGCCTTGATTGGAGCGATTTTTGGATTAAGGCGCATGACGGTGCGGGTCTCGGTTTTCCCCTTGGTGTCGACAACGTCCTCTTCATCAAAGGCCTCGCAGAGCAGAGCAAGGACCGTACGGTCACATCCGGCAGAAGGCTCTACTACATGGGGAATGAACTTTTCCTTGGTGGTTTCGTCGAAATATTCAATCGGTTTTCCGGAGTGTTCCTGATGCTTGGAGAGATCGTAGTTTGTGCGGTAGGCCACACCTTCAAGCTCCTGACAACCGAACGGAAAATCGAATTCGATGTCGTAGGTTTTCTCGGAGTAGTGTGCGCGTTCTCCGTCAGGGACATCGAGGACATGCAGTTTTTCTCGAGGGAGGCCGATGTCTTCGTAGAAGGAGAGTCTGTTCTCAAGCCACTCGTCCGTCAGACGTAACCCATCCCCGGGTCGACAGAAGTATTCGATTTCCATCTGTTCAAATTCCCGGGACCGAAACGTGAAATTACGAGGGTTGATCTCATTTCGGAACGCCTTGCCGATCTGGGCGATACCGAAGGGCACTTTCATCCGGGAGGTATCCAGAACATTCTTGAACTGAGTGAAGATGGATTGTGCGGTTTCCGGCCGCAGGTAGGCGACAGCATTGGGATCATCTTCGCTGGAGGATGCTCCCATCTGGGTCTTGAACATGAGGTTGAATTCCCGGGCCTCCGTCAGGAGAGATCCATTTTCAGGGTTGAAACTCGTTGTGTTTTCCTCCTGAGAAGTGGTTTCCCCCTGAAGTTCCAGAGTCTTTGGAGAAAGCGACTTGTTGGGGTGGAACTGGGCATAGTACTGACGGGCCGTCTTCCGTGCCTTGTTCTCGTTCTGACCTTCGCGGAGAAGAACCGCAAACCTGCGCTCCACGGTCCATTCTCCCTCTGATGCTCCGCTGTAGTGATAGGCGGTGCCGCTCTGGGGTTCAATCTGGTCCGCTCGCAGGCGGGCCTTGCTGAGGAGGCAGTCACACATCGGGTCCGAAAACCCACCGACATGCCCCGAGGCCGTGAGAACGGCCTGATGGGTCAGGATGGACCCGTCCAAGCCCACAATATCCTCTCGCTCCTGAACGTTACGGCGCCACCAGTAGTCCTTGAGGTTTCGTTTGACCTCTACCCCCAGAGGGCCGTAGTCCCAGCACCCATTGAGGCCCCCGTAGAGCTCGGCAGATTGATAGATAAATCCTCGTCGCTTGCACAGGGAGACGATCTTCTCCATGCGTTCCGGATCGGTATATTCTTTGTCAGCCATATTTTCGCTGGGTGCGGTGGGCCGCGATGGAAGCGCCCGGCAGGCAGTTTGGCAAGGAATTGAGAAGCTCCCGAGGCGGGAAGTCCCTGTCTGACAGAGAATTTTCCCTCCATATTGGGAAAACTCTGTCATATCATGCGAATATGCGTCTGCAGGAGAGGGGACACCAGTATCAGCGCGGGGATGACGGGGTCATGTCAGTGAGCAGGTTGGTCCGGCGTATGAAGAACATCCTCGAGATTGAGATTGGGGATGTCTGGGTAGAGGGTGAGGTATCGAACCTACGGAAACAGGGAAATGGGCATTTTTATTTTTCAGTTAAGGACGATAAGGCTCAATTGGCGTGTGCGGCATTCAACGCGGAGAGGCGGTGTTCCGGTCACGAGGCATTACAAGATGGAGCTCGGGTAAGGGTCCTAGGGGAGGTCACGATCTATGAAGCACGAGGTCAGGCCCAGCTGATCGTGAAGCGGGTTCAGCCAGCGGGAGTTGGGGAGCTGCAGGCCCGTTTTGAAGAGTTGAAGAAGAAGCTTCATACGGAGGGGCTGTTTGCAGAAGAGTTGAAGAAGCCTCTTCCTGGTTTCCCACGGGTTATTGGCCTGATTACCTCAGCCAGCGGCGCGGCCTTGCAGGACATGGTGAGTGTGCTGACCCGGCGGGCACCATGGGTAAAGGCGGTTCTTTTCCCCGTAGCTGTGCAGGGCGGTGGAGCTGCTCCCGGCATCGCACGCGCAATCAGGATGATGAGCGAACCGGAAAATCATGGGCTTCCGAGGTGTGACGTGGTGGTCGTGGGTCGGGGAGGGGGGTCGCTGGAGGACCTGTGGAACTTCAATGAGGAAGAAGTGGCGCGGGCGATTGCGAATTGCTCAATTCCGATCGTTTCGGCGGTCGGACATGAGATTGATTTCACAATTGCAGATTTTGTCGCGGATCTACGGGCGCCGACCCCGAGTGCTGCAGCGGAGCTGATTGTCCCTGATGAACGTGAATTACGGAATAAGTTGCAGCGGCTGAGGGATGGTCTTCAAAGGCCGGTTCACGCTAAAATCAGGTCTTCCCAGGAACTTATCCGCTTTGCGAGACGGGGCGTTCTCGCTCACGATTCACAGCGCGTGCTGCGGGAACCTATCCTCAGGGCAGATGAGGTAGCCGCGACGATGAGAAGGCTGGTGGCCGACCGGATCTCAGCCCGAGAGCAGCGGATCTCCGACAGAAGAACGGTTTGGAAGGCCCGGCACCCTCGTCTGGTTGTTGAGAGAAGAGTGGAGGGGATCCGGCAATTCCGCCTCCGCTACTCCCAGCAGGCCCGCCACTGCCTCCAGAGTGCATTCCAGAGAATGGAGCGTTTACGCCAGTTGGTAAGAACTCTGGGGCCTGAATCGGCTTTCGAAAGAGGGTTTTCGATCACAATGAGCAAAAGTGGCACTCTTGTCACGGATCCTGAGCAAGTTGAGAATGGCGATCAGCTGGTCACCCGTGTTGCGGGAGGAACGATCGAGAGTGAGGTGGTGAAGTAACTTAGAGCCGTTCTGCGCTCATGCAGCCTTGACCGGATCGAGAGTGGCTCATACGTTCCGCGCCGACCGCGTCATGAATATCCACGAGTATCAGGCTAAGATTCTCTTCGATCAGTTTTCGGTCCCAAACCCCCGGGGGAAGGTAGCGGGCACACCTGAGGAGGCTGCTGCTGCGGCTCATGAGCTGGGTGGAGATCGGGTCGTAGTGAAATCGCAGGTTCATGCCGGGGGCCGGGGAAAGGGCACATTTAAGAGCGGATTTCAGGGAGGAGTCCATCTGGTGCCTCCCGCAGAGGTGTCAGAAGTTGCAGGTAAGATGCTGGGGGAGGTCCTTGTGACGAAGCAGACTGGTGAGGATGGCCGGCTGGTGCGGAAGGTCATGGTGGGAGAAGCTGTTGATGTGGCACATGAGTATTACCTCGCCATTCTCATGGATCGTGCGACGTGCTGTCCGGTGATTGTAGCCTCTACCGAAGGGGGCATGGACATCGAGGAAGTCGCGGAAAGTCAGCCAGATCGGATTCTAAGGGAGCATATTCACCCGCTGATGGGGTTACAGCCTTACGAGATCCGCAAACTTACTGCCGGACTCGGCTTCGAGGGAGAGGAGGCCAAAAAGTTTGGCAAGCTCCTGAGGAACCTCTATCGGCTTTTCCTCGAATCGGACTGCTCGATGGTGGAGATCAATCCACTTGTGAAGACTACCGATGGGCAAGTCCTCGCCCTCGATGCGAAGTTCAACTTTGACGACAATGCGCTCTATCGTCATCCGGAGATTGTGGAGTTCCGGGACACCGGTGAGGAAGATCCCCGGGAGGTGGAAGCATCGAAACACGACCTCAACTACATCGGCCTTGATGGCAACATCGCCTGCCTGGTCAATGGTGCGGGACTGGCAATGGCTACGATGGATATTATCAAGCATCATGGGGGCGAACCCGCCAACTTTCTTGACGTAGGAGGGGGTGCGTCTCAGGAGCAGGTTGCTACGGCCTTCAAGATCATTCTCTCGGATGAGGCGGTTAAGGCGATCCTCGTTAATATCTTTGGAGGGATCATGGACTGCGACGTCATTGCTCATGGGGTAGTGGCAGCATGCAAGGAGGTTGGACTTCCTATCCCGCTTGTGGTCCGGTTGGAGGGAAATAACGTGGCGGCAGGCAAGGCGACCCTGGCGGCTAGTGGCCTCAACATTATTCCTGCTGATGATCTGGCGGATGCAGCTGGCAAGGCAGTATCTGCAATCAATGAGTGAAATTCACTAACCTGAGATTTTAAAGGGATGGCAATTCTTGTAGATGAAAGCACGAAAGTCGTGGTGCAGGGCATCACGGGGGGATTTGGAGGGCGTCATGCTCAGCTGAGTCTGGACTATGGAACGCAACTGGTCGCGGGTGTGACTCCCGGAAAGGGGGGACAGGTATTCGAGCATGGAGATCATAAGGTCCCGGTGTTTGATACCGTAGAGCAGGCTGTGAGAGAAACCGGAGCCACGGCCTCCGCGATCTTCGTTCCGCCGGCCTTTGCGGGCGATGCGATTCTGGAGAGTGTCGATGCAGGGGTTGCACTGGTCGTTGCCATCACAGAGGGAATTCCCGTGAGGGATATGATGAAGGTCAAGGCTACGATGGCGGGGACAGAAGGGGTCCGACTGGTCGGTCCCAACTGCCCCGGAATCGTGACTCCGGGCCGGGGCGAAGATTCACACGGGGGCTGCCGTATCGGAATTGCGCCCGGCTATATCCACAAGAGGGGTCGGGTTGGAATCGTATCAAGATCGGGAACGCTCACTTATGAGGCAGTATGGCAGACCACCCAGCGGGGATACGGGCAGAGTACCTGCGTTGGTATTGGAGGTGATCCTATCAATGGAACCTCCCACCTCGATACCCTTCAGCTGTTCAATGATGACGAAGAGACCGAGGCGATCATCATGATCGGTGAGATCGGAGGCTCTGCTGAAGAAGAGGCAGCGGAATGGGTAAGCAGGAATTGCAAGAAGCCTGTTGCGGCATTTATTGCAGGTGCGACAGCTCCTCCGGGGCGTCGGATGGGCCATGCGGGAGCCATCGTCTCTGGCGGCAAGGGAACGGCTCAGGCAAAGAAGGAGGCTCTTCGTGCTGCAGGTATCGCGGTGGCAGAAACTCCTGCCGAGATAGGGGAAGCTTTGGTGGAGGCTACCGGCTGGGCCTAAGCAACTCTTCTAGCAGGTAACCGAAGCAACGGCCATCGCGGCCATGCCTTCCCCGCGCCCCACAAACCCCATCCGTTCATTGGTGGTGGCTTTGATTCCGATGAGAGCAGGCTGAAGACCGAGGGCGTCCGCGATCTTACTCTGCATGCTCTCACGATAAGGGAGGATCTTGGGTGCCTCAGCAATCAGGGTGCTGTCGATATTCACAATTTCGGCATCATTCTCTTCTGCGAGAGCCCGGCACTTTTGTAAAATCTGGAGGCTCGAAATTCCCTCGATAGAGGGGTCAGTCGGAGGAAAATAATAGCCAATATCTGGAAGGCCAAGAGCTCCGAGCACTGCATCTGCGATGGCGTGAGAAAGGACGTCAGCATCGGAGTGGCCCTGAAGGCCATGAGAATGGGGAATAGTAATACCTCCAAGAATCAAGGGTCGATTCGTAGCAAACTGATGGACGTCATATCCAATGCCAACACGGTTCATGATCTTGAGGATTCGGACAAGGTGAGGAAGGGAGCATCGCCGTCTTGGGCCCAATCCCTGTGCAGTCCATCGCAGACCGAAACCGGGAGCAAGGGGGAAACAGGCCCGAAGGCTTCTTTTGTTCTCTGAGCAGAAGTAAGGGTAATGTCTCTCCTGGGCCTTTCACTGGGTTCGGCGGTGGCCCAGCTCCTCCTGCTGGCGTTACTACAAGATATCGTCGACAGGGATCTTCCCATTCGTAGCTACCACTGACCAGACATCCGGAAGAGTGGGATGGGGAGTCAGGTCCACCTTTCCTCCACCTGACTCGACAAGGAGGATTCCTGCGGCCACGTCCCAGAGAGAAATCCGGGATTCAATGTAGCCGTCAAGGCGCCCAGTCGCAATGTAGGCCATTCCCAGGGCGGCGGACCCCATCATTCGCATTTTACGTGCCCGGGTAGAGGCGCGCTCAAACCTTTCGAGGCCCGTCGTAAGGGCCTCTTTATCCTTTCCGCAGCCCACGAAAAGGATGGCCTCCTCCAGAGCCTCTCGTGGTGAGCATGTAATCGTCCTCCCGTTAAGCATTGGAGCTCTTCCTTTTTCCACCGTCCAGAGCTCATCAAGCATCGGGTCATAAATGAGACCCATTATAATTTCGTTCCTCTCCTTGTTACGGAGCGCAATGGAGATGCAGAAATGAGGAATGCTATAGAGGTAATTTACGGTGCCATCTATCGGGTCGACGATCCATTGCATAGAAGCATCCTGATTGCCTGCAATTCCCTCCTCGCCATAGAGGCAGTAATCAGGAAAGGCGCTGAGAAGGTCCTCTGTAATCAAATCCTGAGACTTACGATCCAGAGCCAGCTTCACATCATGATGCTGCGCTTCATCAATTTCCTTAGGGAGATGAAAATTGGACTTGAGAAGATCACCTGCGCGGCGGGCGGCTCGCTCGGCCGCTTGAAGGGGTGTCATATAGGTGATGGAAACCTATAAGAGATAAGATTGACACCGCTATTTCAGGGAAAGCCAATAACCGTATGGTCTATACGGTTAGCTGCCTACGACCTTAAGTTCATGGATCGCCTGGAGAAGGGTGTGAGCAAGACGTTCCTTGCTGTCTATCGGGATGGGTCTTGTGTGCTCGGGATAGACAAGAAGAACTTCGTTATGATCAGAGTCGAAACCGATTCCCTTTTTGGAGATGTCGTTGGCCACGACTAGATCGCATTCCTTCTGACGTAATTTTTCCCGTGCATTAGTTTCGAGGTTTTCGGTCTCAGCCGCGAATCCTACGAGGATCCCGTCGTATTTGAACTGGTGGCGTGCGGATCCCAAAATGTCAGGGTTTTGGACTAGCTCGAGAGTGAGGGCATCTGCGGTTTTCTTAATCTTGCTGTCGGAGACGGAAGCGGGGCGATAGTCGGCCACCGCTGCCGAAAAAATTGCAGCATCCTTCCCTCCGATCTTAAGCTTTACGGCTTCCAGCATTTCCTGAGCAGTTTCGACGGGGATAAAATCAACATGGGATGGAATATCGAGGCTGGTAGGTCCCGAGATGAGAGTAACGCGGTGTCCAAGCTGTGCTCCTGCACTGGCAATAGCGTATCCCATCTTCCCTGAGGATCGATTGGTGAGATAGCGAACCGGATCTATAGGCTCACGAGTGGCGCCGGCAGTAACAAGGAGGTTCACGGCAAATCTTGGAGGGTCTGAAAGAGGATTGCGCTCGAGTCGGAGAGGCTTCTAATTGGCGGACTGTGAGTCGATCACTTCGAGGATGTCCTCGACAGGCACGAGTCGTCCAGCTCCCTCATATCCGCAGGCAAGCATTCCCGACGCGGATGGCCCAACGACTCGACAACCGTCTTCGGTGACCTGCGCAACATTGCGCTGGGTCGCTGGGTGCTGCCACATCTTTCCATTCATGGCCGGGGCGAGGATCACCGGTGACTTTGTGGCGAGATAGATGCTCGAAAGGGGGTCTGGGGCAAGGCCGTGGGCAAAATTCCCGAGAGTATCAGCGCTCAGGGGAGCGACAAGAAGCAGGTCAGCACTGTCAGCGAGATCGATATGCCCTGGCTTCCACGACTGCTTTTCGTCCTCCAGTGAGACAAGAACCGGATTTCTGGAAAGAACCTGCAGAGTAAGGGGGGTAAGGAACTCCGTGGCTGTCTGTGTCATCACACAGTGCACGTCATGTCCTTTCTTGACCAGCTGCGATACAAGGTCTGCTGCCTTGTAAGCTGCAATTGATCCGGTAACACCAAGGACGATTTTCATAAGTCGCAGTTAAACTCCATTCCCAGCGATGTCCCGAAGAATTTTCCGGAAGGCTTAAACGGTCTGGCGGAAACGTGAGACCCGGAGTCGCTCTGCCACCAGCAGGGACTTGCAGCGGCCGTAGTCATTGTCCTTCGATCCTGAGATGAGTTGATACGTATAGCGCCCTGCATGACTCATTTCTTCGAGTGCGTTACGTAATCTCAGAGTAATGACTTCCTCGGCGTCTGTGGCCCGGTTCGCAAGCCGCTCCCGTAATTCCTCCTCACTGGCTGGCATGACAAAGAGATCTACCAGGCTCTCCTTGATCAGTGGGTCTTCACATGCGCGGACCTGATCGGCACCCTGGACGTCAATATCCATGACAACATCGTGACCTCTTTGAAGAAATTCGAGAACCTCGGACTTCAACGTTCCATAAAGGTTTTCGTGTACTTCGGCATGTTCGAGGAAATGTCCGACCCCAGCCTCAGTTCTGAATTCCTCCTTGGAAATAAAGTAGTAGTCCCGAGCATGCACCTCCCCGTTCCGTGCCTCACGAGTCGTGCAGGATATCGAGTAATGAGCTTCTCCATCCCTAGCCAGTCGCCGGCAAAGAGTTGTCTTGCCTGATCCAGAGGGGCCCGAGACAAGGAGGAGGACGCCTGTGCGCTGGGACATACGTGACTGTCAAAGAAAACACCCAAGGATGCAAGAGCAGCTATGATCTACGGCTGATTTTGAGGGACGGTATGGTAGTAAAGAGCAGAAGTCAGGATCTTGCGACCTTTGCTCCCTGAAGGGTCATGGATGCCACCAGGTAGTGCGTTGTTATGGCGGACGCCTCGGAATCAACCGTCTTACCGGAGTAGTCTATGTCAGAACCAATAAAGTTATATGTGGTGTGCGGTCCCCCGGCTGGTGGAAAAACATGCTACGGAAAGCAACTGGCTTCCCGACTTGGTGCGGTGCTTGTCGACAGCGATATTGCCACCGAGCCAGTAGTCCAAGCCGGAATGGAGGCGGCAGGACTCTCTCCTGATGATCGAGATTCAGCTCGTTATAAGGACCTCTTCCGTGATCCGGTCTACGAGTCTCTCTTCCGATTGGCGGAAGTGAATCTTGTCAGCCTTCCTGTAGTCCTGGTTGCACCTTTTACGCGGGAGTCTCAGGAGAAGGATTGGCCAGTCAGGCTCAAAAACAGGTTCAGGGTGCCGGTAGAGATACATTTTGTAACCTGCCAGCCAGAAATCAGGCTGGAGCGCATGAGGAACCGGGGAGAGGCCAGAGACGCTGCGAAGCTAAATAACTGGAGTTCCCATTTAGCCAGCGTAGCGAGTGGGCTGCCACCCTTTGAGCATGTTCTCGTGGCAACCTGTCAGGAGGGTTCTAGCGAATAGGGGGGTAGACCGAAGGATTGGCTCCCCGATCTGTCTGCTTTCAGGAGTCCTCCTTTTCAATGTCCCCGTAGGAGCGATCGAAGTGGACATAACCTCCATCAATGTGATGAATCTGCCCGGTCGTATGGCCCGAGCAGGAGGAGGCGAGGAAAACGATGGCATTTCCCATCTCTTCTGCGCTGGTCATACGCCCACCCAGAGGAATACGGGCCCGGATCGATTCGAGTGTCTGCTCTGGATTTTCAACCGTCTTGATCCAGGAATCGTACATTGGAGTCCATACCTCAGCCGGAACAACGGTGTTCACCCGGATCCCGTGTTCAGCGAGGTCTACCGCCCATTCCCGGGTAAGGCCGTGGATAGCCCCTTTGGAGGCAGCATACCCCGAGGTGCCTCCCTGACCGGTGACCGCAAGCTTGGAGGAGACGTTGATGATGAAGCCGTTGCTTGAAATCAGTGATTCGAGGGCAAAGTGAGTGAGGTTGTAGAGATGAAAGAGGTTCCGTTCGAGTGAGGCAATAAATGCCCCGGGGCCGGCCCTCAGGCCCACTCCATCGTTGACGCCAGCATTGTGAACAATTCCGTCAATCCGGCCGAAGCAGTCGATGGTTGCTTCCACGGCGGACTGGCAAGCCTTTACGTCGGTCAGCTCAGTCTCGATCATGAGACCCCGGGGCGAGTTTGCCCCGATGCGTTCAAGGAGAGCAGAACCGGTGTCTGGGCTGCGCCCAACAATGACGGGGATCGCTCCTTCCTGTGCAAAAGTCTCGACCGCGGCAGCTCCGATGCCCTTGGCGCCTCCGGTAACAATGACTACTTTGTCTTTTAGCTTCAGGTCCATTTCTAACTCAGGTGGCGGGGAATCTTGCAAGGGTGTCGGGTTTCATCTCGATGGAAAAACCCGGAGCCATGGGTGCCTGGTATCGCCCATCTTTTAGTATGCAGGGAGTGACAAAGTGCTCGTGCAGATGGTCTACATATTCAGCGACCTTTCCTTCCCATGATCCCGAGATGCAGAGGTAATCGATCATGGAAAGATGTTGCACGTATTCACAGAGGCCCACTCCTCCGGCATGAGGGCATATCGGTTTCCCAAATTTTGCGGCCATGAGCATGATCGCGAGGTTTTCGTTCAACCCTCCCACTCGGGTGGCATCAATCTGGACTACGTCGATGGCATCCGCCTGTAGGAATTGCTTGAAGATAATCCGGTTTTGACAGCACTCGCCAGTGGCCACCTTGATAGGGTGGATTCCTTCGCGAACCTGCCGGTGCCCGAGAATATCATCCGGCGAGGTCGGTTCCTCGAGAAACCAGAGATCAAAATCTGCAAGTGACTTCATCCACTCCACAGCCTCAGAAGGCTCCCACACCTGATTGGCATCCACCATTAGGGTGATGTTATTACCAACAACCTCGCGGACAGTTTTGAGGCGGCGGACATCGTCTTCAAGGTCTCGGCCAACCTTGAGTTTGAGATGTGTCCACCCGGCCTCGACGGCCTCTCTACAAAGGCTACGAAGTTTATCATCTGAGTAGCCCAGCCACCCTGCAGAGGTCGTATACGCTGGATAGCCCCGGGCGAGGAGAAGCTGGAGACGCTCATCACGACCCTCCCGGGTTTTTTCCAGGATGTCATATGCTTCATGCGGGGTGAGAGCGTTGGTAAGATACCTGAAATCGAGACACCGGACGATTTCCTCCGAGGTCATTTCATTCACAAGCTGCCATACGGGTTTGCCTTCCTCACGGGCCCAGAGGTCCCACACCGCATTGACCACTGCGCCGGTAGCGAGGTGAATGACTCCCTTATCGGGTCCTACCCACCGCAACTGGGAGTCGCCGGTGACATGGCGCCAGAATGCGCCCATGTCTGACACGATTTCCTTGAGCGAGCAGCCTACAACCAGTGGCGCGAGCGACTCGATGGCCGCGACACACAGTTCATTGCCTCGACCGAGGGTGAAAGTCAGCCCATGACCTTCATGATCCCCATCGGTCTCGAGAATGACATAGGCCGCGGAGTAGTCGGGATCCGGATTCATCGCGTCGGACCCGTCCAGCTGAGCAGACGTGTCGAAGCGCGTATCGTGAGTCCTTAAGCCGGTGATTCTCAAGTTTGCAGGAGGATGAGCTCTATAGTTCCCTGGTCGCGACTTGCCTCTGGACTCCGAGACCGTCAATTCCGAGTTCAAAGACGTCTCCCTCTTCTACGAAGCGGGGAGGGTCAAAGCCGATACCGACTCCTGCAGGTGTTCCCGTTGAGATGACATCCCCTGGCAGCAGGGACATGAATTTACTCACGTAGGCAACGAGGTGGGGAATCGGGAAGATTAGGTCACTGGTATTGCTGTCCTGAAGGGTCTCTCCATTGCGCTCGAGCCAGAGTTGCAGGTTACCTGGATCGGGCACCTCGTCGGTGGTGGCAAGAAATGGGCCAAAAGGGGCAAAGGTATCTGCTGACTTTCCCTTAACCCATTGGCCTGTGCCCTCGAGCTGCCACTCTCGCTCTGAATAGTCATTGTGAACGGCAAATCCGGCAATGTAGTCGAGTGCGTCACTTTCTTTCACATATTTGGCGTGTTTGCCGATTACGAATGCGAGTTCAACTTCCCAATCCGTTTTTACGGAGTCTTTTGGGATCACAAGATTGTCGTATGGGCCGGACCATGCCGAGGTCGCTTTGGAGAAGAGGACAGGTTCGGCAGGCGGTTCGAGTCCGCCCTCCGCAGCGTGCGCAGCGTAATTCAGGCCGATACATATGATTTTCGAGGGGCGTGCAATAGCGGGCGCGAGGGTCACTTCGGAAGCCTTGACCTTGGGGGCGGTATCTTCCTGTTCCCCCAGCCAGACCCGGAGACGGGTGAGCCCATCATGACCGAAGAACGCTTCATTCCAGTCTTCACCAAAACCAGAGGCGTCGAGAATAGTTTCTGCATCGAGGAAGAGACCGGGAGTAGGGGAGCCATTCTTTAGGAATCGAGTAAGTTTCATTGCAGGATAGGGGTAGTATTTGCTCTATGCGTTTTGAGGGTGAGAAGCCTAGCGGAGATTCGTCACTCCGCCATCGATTTCGAAAGCGCTGCCGGTAATGAACCCGGCTTTGTCGGAAGAGAGGTAGCCGACCATTCCGGCAATTTCTTCAGGACTACCCATTCGTCCGATAGGCTGCCACTCACTCAGCGTTTTGAATATTTCCGGGCGTTGTTCTTCAGGGTAGTTCTTTGCGAGGTACCCGTCGACAAATGGAGTATGAACTCTCCCTGGGCACACGCAGTTCGAGCGGATACCTTGGTCGATGTAGTCGCGTGCAATTGACATCGTCATGCTAAGGACCGCTCCCTTTGACATGGAATATGCGAATCGCTCAGAGATTCCCAGATACGAGGCCACGGAGGCAAGGTTCACTACGCATCCTCCTCCGGCTTTGACCATTTTTGGTATGGCAAAGTGGAGACAGTGATACATCCCTTTCACATTGACCTCATATATCCGGTCCATTTCCTCCGGGGAGCACTCTTCTACATTTCCGACTGAGGCGACACCGGCGTTATTGACGAGAACCTGAGGAGGATCGAACTGTTCGAATGCATTCCGAACTGACTCTGTTTGTGAGACGTCGCATGGAATGACCCGGGCGGTCCCTCCGGCGTTCGCAATCAGGGTAGAGCTTTCCTCGCCGCCGGCCTCATCGACCTCAAGAATGATAATTTCGTGGCCCTGACCACTGAGTTCCAGGGCAATGGCACGGCCAATTCCAGAACCGGCTCCAGTGACAACTGCGATACTCACGGAGGGAGACAATATCGAAACAGCCCTCAGGCCAAGGGGTTTTCCATATTGCTATGGAGGGAGGCTCTCAGAATAGGGGTTATTGCAGGGGAGTTAATTTAAAAGGCTTAAGTGCCAGAATACTAGCGGGGTCGAGGCCATAGCCCGGGAGGAGAGTATCCCGGGTGTTGCCCGTTCGGCCCAACCCAATGATGACTAAAGCCCAAATCCTGTGCCTGGCAGGAAGCGATAGTAGACCTCCAGCATCAGAGTGGCGAGGGCCGTATGGTAAACTGGATCGTTCTTGTTACCCGGTCCGGGATTTGGAGGAGAGCGAAAGTGGCCATCTCCCTGCTGTCCACTTAGAAGGGTGTCGCGGAACTTGTCGTTGTAGTCGAGCCAGCTCTTGCCGCCCTGATTAATAGCGGCCTGACTCACGTAGTAGTGTTCGTAAAGGTTACAGGGTCCTCCGTTGTAACTTATTTGGGCATGGCGGTCGATATAGTCCATCCCTTTACGAGCCGATCGATTGTTGGTTCCCTTGTGCTGTTGGAAGCAGAGCACCCCGGCTCCGGTGAGGGTAAAGTGCCCGCCTCCGACGGGGCTCGTTCCTGTATAGCCGAAACCGCCATTACTGTTCTGGCGACCCTCACAGTATGTAAGAGCCTTGCTGATGCACTGCGGCATGTTCCGGAAGTTGAGTCGGGTGTGGTAACCAGCTTTGAGAGCCTGCATCTGCCATGCGGTGATAGACATATCTCCCCCCCGTCCACCTTCATCAAAGTTGTAGTCCCATCCTCCGGATGGGTTCTGATTGTCAATGATCCACTGTACTCCCAGTTGAACAGATTCTTTCAGGTTAGGAATGTTAAGTCCGAGGACTCGACAGAACATATAGGCTTCGGCCAGAGCATAGGTTGCTATCCCGTGCTCGTAGACCCAGTGCCTGTCTCCACGGGTAGTGCAAAGGCGGCCCTTGTTCTTTACGCTGTTTTCGATGAGATAAACCATTCCATTGGTGACCGCTTCCCCAAATTCCTCGGAGAGTGGTGTTTCGCAGTGACCAAGATAGGCAAGCAGAACCAGGCCGGTCTGCGCGACCTGATGGCTTCCGCCCCATGACCCATCGCGCCTTTGGACGGTCTTGAACCAACGCAAAGCCTTCATTACGGCCTCTTCACAGGCTTCCGTGCCTCCACTCTGTTTCAGTCGGCGCATCCGATCTTCAGCAGAGCAGCGCTTTCGCATGGCTGCAGGGATCTTCCCAAATCCACCACCACCGCCGTTGCCGCCGTTGCCCCATCCTGGCCCTATATCGTCCCTGAAGCCAAAGGTGAGAGCAGGGATAGCTTCCACTTCAGGGACGGGCACCGCAAAGTTAGTGGGGCTTGCCGAAGCCATGACCTTGGCCATTGCGGAGGATGGGGCATTGGGCTTTGGGGTGACTTCTCTGGTAATTCTCTTCTCCTGAAGAGGATCTTCCTCTTCAGAACCCGCACTATAAGCAACGATCGTTGGCGAGTTGATAGCCAGCGATGGAAGGAGGATGAAAAAGAGAATGAGAATGACGAGAACGATCGAGAGAATGGCAATAACCAGACTGGTAATGACAGAAGCCCTGCGCTGAGCGTCCAGATTAGACTGGGCCTCAGGATTGAGTCGGGCGTGAATGCTCATGACGAAAAGGGTTTTTTCCCGGTGCGTAGGAGACTATGAAAGCCTCAATGTGGGCAGCCTTTCAAGGGTAGAACGTATGAAAGCCGCCTAATATTAGCACGGAAGGGTAACTTAGAGGCGAGACAGGCGGCATTCCGGGAGCTATTTTAGCGTATCGTCAGGCGATGATCGGCTTGATCACCCGCCCCGCGACATCTGTCAGTCGGAATCTACGACCGCTGTGCTTGAAGGTGAGCTTCTTGTGATCAAGTCCGAGGAGATGGAGGATGGTTGCGTGTAGATCGTGAATCTCAACTTTGTCAGTCGCAGCACGGTGACCAATTTCATCGGTTTCCCCATAGGATGTTCCACCTTTTACTCCGCCTCCAGCAAACCAGTAGCAACCGGCATGGGGATTGTGGTCCCTTCCTGGCTTGTTACTTTTCTGTGCCACCGGTAGGCGTCCAAACTCGCCGCCCCAGATGACGAGGGTTTCGTCAAGAAGGCCACGTTCCTCAAGATCCTGAAGCAGCCCGGCAATCGGGCGGTCCGTCTCGCCTGCAAACCCGGCATGATTTCCCGCGATATCGTTGTGGCCATCCCAGCTGCGCTGGTTCTCCATCCCTCCAGAGTAAATCTGCACATAGCGGACACCCCGCTCGACCATTCGCCGAGCCATGAGACACTGGCGGGCAAAATGGCTGCACTTTCCATCATCAAGGCCGTAGAGCTTTTGAATATGGTCCGGTTCAGCGTCGACGTTGACGCACTCTGGGGCCTCCTGCTGCATCCGGTAGGCGAGTTCGAAACTTTTGATACGGGCGGTAAGCTCTCGGTCTGCGTCGACACGGTCGAGGTGCTCGCGGTTAATCTGGTCAAGGAGCTGGAGTTGAGCATGTTGCTGAGGCTGACTGAGGCCCGCGACGCGCTTCAGATTAGGGATGGGGTCACCCTTGGTATTGATCCATGTCCCTTGAAAGGATCCCGGGAGAAATCCGTTTCCCCAGTTCGAAGCATGTCCCTTGGGCAGCCCTCGCCCTTTTGGATCGCTCATTACCATGAAGGCCGGAAGGTTTTCATTCTCGGTGCCTAATCCATAGGAAACCCAGCTTCCTACACAGGGATGGCCCATGCGCGTGACGCCGGTATTGGCCATGAAAAGCGCCGGGCTATGGTTGTTGGATTGGGTGTGGAAGGACTTCACGAACGCCATTTTGTCCACGTGCTTTGAAAGGTGCGGAAAAATGGATGAGGCCCAGGCGCCACTTTGGCCGTGCTGCCTGAACTCGAAGGGAGATTTCATCAGGGGGCCGACCGCGTTTGCGAAAAATCCGGTAGTGGGATCAAAGCCCTCAAGCTTCTGACCATCCCGCCTTGTGAGCTCGGGTTTATAATCCCATGTATCCAGGTGAGAGGGACCCCCGTTGATGAAGAGCCAGATCACGTGCTTGGCCTTCCCCTCGAAATGCGGCTTTCGCGCTTCAAGGGGATTTTCTCCAAGTGGGACTGTGGCATGCCCCTGCTCGTGAAGTAACGACGCCAGAGCAAGGGCGCCCATCCCTCCTCCCGCTTTACTGAGTAATTCTCTGCGGGTCCAAGCGGTCTCAATACTGGTTTCGTTCATATCTTATTCCACGTAAATCATTTCGTTGGAAGCGAGCAGGGCGTGACAGAGATCTATCATGGCGGGCTCCTCCCTGCCGCCATAGCTCGCAGTTTGTTTTCGGAGGAATTTCTTCAGTTGTGCTCTCCGCTCTGGAGATGGCAGGGCGCCGTGCGCCCGGCAAACAGCACTCCCAACCGGGTCGCTACTTCCGAGAACTATTTTTGCGAAGTGAGCTGCCATTTCACGGATCTGGGGACTGTTTATAAAGACGAGTGCCTGCGAGGGAGTGGTGGTAATGGCACGCCGACCCTGGCTTGTCATGGTGTCCGGCCAGTCAAAGAGCTGCATCATGGGAATCAATTTACTGCGCTTGACGGAAAAGTAGATGCTGCGGCGTTTCATGCCTTGATCCAGAGTGCCAGCTCCATACATCCGGCGATCTATCATCCCGCTAACAGCTAGAGCGTTATCCCGGAGAACCTCTGCCTCAAGGCGGCGGGGACTGCGCTTCCACCAATAGCTATTAGAGGGGTCCAGTGCCTTATTAGGCTCACTCTCTGTAGAGCCCATCTGATAAGCGGCGGTCATCATGATCTTCTTGTGGAGTCGTTTGAGTGTCCATCCGTTCGCGATGAGATCATGGGCGAGATAATCCAGAAGAGCTGGGTGGGTAGGCTTGCTTCCCTGAAATCCAAAGTCGTTTACGGATTCTACGATGCCTCGTCCAAAATGATGGTACCAGAGGCGGTTCACAATGACCCTCGCAAGAAGGTGCCCAGCTCCATGGTCTACGTCGGTGATCCATTTCGCTACCATGCTTCGCTTCATCGAAGTCCGGGAGCCGGGAGGCTGTTCTACGGCCCAGTAGTCGGCGGTTTTATTGTTCCGAGTGAGAACTTCGAGGAAGTCGACCGGGGCTATCCCATTTTTCTGGGCAGGATCGCCGCGGACCAGATAGTAACTTTCCTTATAAAAATCAGGCACTTTTCCACTATTGGTGTGATGTCGCATCGGCTTCAGGCCTTCCGTGCATATCATCACCTTTTCCTTTTTACCTACGGGCCGAGTGGATTCGAGAGCTGCGACTCGGCTCTGGATGCTGGCCCAGTCAGGGTCCAGCTGGAGGTACAGCTCAAGCATTCGCGGTTGGTCTGCCTTCTGGTCTGCTCTTTCGGAAGCTCTACCAAGAGTGAGTAGTTCCTTTCGAGCGTTCTTTTGTGGATCCTTGTCCCCCTCAACCAGTGGAAGGTGAGCCGGGGGTCGGGCACTAACTGAAATTCTGAGCCGCCCGATGGCATGTTGACTGTTGAGCTCGAAGTGCAGTTTCAGGGAGAGTCGCCTCCCAGGACCTTTGATGAGGTCCGGGTTACTGATCTCAAAGACGGTGGCATGGTCCTTTCCGAATTGAGGATCGATCGCCCAGCCGGTTCTGCTGTTTCCATCAATGATACGGTCGACATGAAGCTGGGAGCTCTGGTTGAAGGTGGCGCGTGGGTCCGTGAGTTCAAGAGTTCGGCTACCTGCCGTCACCTCAAGATTTGAAAGCCCAATATTTCCATTGCTTGCGCGGCCCGGCCCTCCTCGCTTCATTGAGGGATGACTCAGGGCCTCGATTCTCAGAGCTCGGATCTGCTCGATGGGGGAGGTCGCTACGAAGGTGTAGACATCAGAGGATGGGTTAGGGCCACTAGCGAGATAGGAGCCGTCTTTCAGGCGCTGGAAGGTAGCACCTCCTTTTGAAACGAGGGGCTCTGCGATTAGTGTAGACCATGATGAATCCTCCTTCTCAATTTGTTGGGCAAGATTTTTTCTCAGCCACGCGTCGAGTCTCTTCGGTGCTTTTTCTTTTCTGAAGAGATTCGCTTCATCGTCCAGTTTAGCCATGGCGAGATTGAATGCCTTTATTGCTTCTCCGGTCGGCTTGCTGATCTCGAGGTCGACTTCGGTTCGGACAGTTTGTGTGAACGCACTGAGCAGCTCGTAGTAATCTTTCGTGGGAATTGGATCGTACTTGTGATCATGGCATCGGGCGCATCCAACCGTGGTTGCAAGCATGGCGGATCCCATCGTTGCAACCATGTCATCGGTAGCATCAAATCGAATACGCTCAGCCTCGCTCAGGGTTATCTGGGTCGGATAAACGCCGGCCCCCAGAAATCCTGTCGCAGCGAGCGCCTCGGGATTGTCGGGATCCAGTTCGTCTCCTGCGATCTGCCATTGAACAAAAGTATTGTAGGGCATGTCCGAGTTCAGGGCTCGAATCACAAAGTCGCGGAAATGAAATGCGTATTTGCGATCGTAGTCATGCTCGAAACCGTGGCTCTCTGCGAATCTCGCGACATCCAGCCAGTGTCTGGCCCAGCGTTCGCCGTAGCCAGGGCGATTGAGGAGTCCTGTGATAAGCTTTTCGTATGCTTCCGGGTCCTTGTTATCGACAAAGGAGTCAATTTCCTCGGGAGTCGGGGGAAGACCTATGAGATCGAGATAGGCTCGACGGATGAGTTTTTCGGGAGCAATTGGGCCGGCTGCTTTGAGCCCGTGTTCATCATGACTTGCAAGCAGGTAGCGATCGATCGCGGATTGCTCCTTATGGTTCTTGGTGGGAGGAGCACGCAGTTCCAGGGGAGCATAAGCCCAATAGCGCCGGTCCTCAGGAGTCACCTGCATAGGCGCTTTCCCTGCCGGACTTTTTTCCAGCAGCGGTTTGTCGTAGGCGGCGCCCAGAATGATCCACTCCTCAATAGCTGCGATCGCCGCAGCGGGCAGTTTTGGTTTCTTAGGAGGCATCGCGATCTCTTGTTCTAGATGAGCGACTGCGAGAAAGAGGAGGCTTTCCATTGGTTTACCCGGGACGACTGCCACTCCCTGATCGCCACCTTTCATGAGAGCTTCCCTTGTGACGAGATCGAGCCCGGACTTGGTCTTCTCTCCACCATGACAGCGCAGGCAGTGCTCCTTCAGGATAGGGCTTACAGTTTTGTCGAAAAGAGCCTGGCTGGCCGCCATCTTTGTTGCGTGGTCCTGCTCGACTGCCAGGGCCATCCGAGCCAGGGAGAGAATCACAAGAATGGATCGCACGATGGGCATCCCGCAGAGTCACCCCCTGATGTCGAAGTGGCAAGTCCCCAAGATGGGCGACCCGCACCCTTATCCAGAGAATCCCTGCAGCCGCGGCTCTAGGTAACCCCGGGAGAAAATCGTCCCACCCCCAATCTGTGATTCGTTCAGGTATTGAAGAGATCCATCTGGGGGGAGTCTGTCTGGGGGAAGGGGCTCTCCTTGCTCGGCCGTTGTGACTTTGATTCCTGGCCCCGAGGGCGGGCAGCGCTCATCTCCAGATGGGTCAGAATTTCCTTCGCACGATCAATGATCGGAGCAGGAAGTCCGGCGAGACGGGCTACTTGAATACCATAGCTCTTATCCGCAGGTCCCGGCAGGATCTTACGAAGGAAAATGATTTCCTCTTTCCATTCCCGGACCGCGACATTGTGGTTGTTGACCCCCTCCCGCGTGTGGGCGAGATCGCACAGTTCGTGATAGTGAGTAGCAAAAAGGGCGCGACATTGAATCCGGTCGTGAAGATGTTCGGCAACCGACCAGGCAATCGATAAGCCGTCAAAAGTGGCTGTTCCCCTGCCGATCTCGTCCAGAATTACCAGGCTGCGATCAGTTGCATTATTAACGATGAGAGAGGTCTCGTTCATTTCGACCATGAATGTCGATTGACCGCGAGCAAGATCATCGCTGGCTCCTACTCGACAGAATATGCGGTCAACAATGCCGATACGAGCCGACCCAGCTGGAACATAGGCGCCAATCTGGGCCATCAGGACAATGAGTGCAACCTGCCGGATATAGGTGGACTTACCGGCCATGTTGGGACCTGTGATAATAAGAAGGCGGGAGTCCTCATGGTGCAGAGAGGAGTCATTAGGAACGAATTTCTCCTCCACCAGAGTCTGCTCGAGGACTGGATGCCGACCGTCGATAATTTCCAGGTCACGTGAATCATCAAGGAGTGGCCGGGTGTGCTGGTAGAGCTGTGCAGTCTCTGCCAGCCCGAGAAGGACGTCGAGAGTAGCAAGGCTCGATGCACATTCCTGCAATTCATCCAGATGCGTTGTGATTTCGTTCCGAAGTTTGACGAACTCCTCGTATTCCAACTGCTTGGCCTTCTCATCTGCGCCAAGAACCTTCCCTTCCACCTCTTTTAATGCAGGTGTGATGTAACGCTCGGCGTTCGCCATGGTCTGCTTCCGTTGATAATCTTCCGGAACCTTGGACAGGTTAGCCTTTGTGATCTCAATGAAATACCCGAAGACGTTGTTGAACTTGATCTTAAGAGAGTCGATACCTGTGCGTTCACGCTCACTCTTCTGCAACTGGGCGATCCACTCTTTACCGTCTCGTGAGGCCGAACGAAGCTCATCGAGCTCGAGCGAGAAGCCTTCCCTGAGGAGTCCTCCTTCTCGTGGCGAAGCCGGAGGTTCTTCAACGAGGGCCCTCTCCAGCAAATCTACCAGCTGCGGAAATTCGTGCAGTCCTTTCAGGATTTCCATGGCGAGGCCGAGCTGCCCCGATCCGGCTGACGAGAGGGCATCAAGATTACTGCGAAGCGACGGAATGTGGGTGAGAGAGGTCTGGAGGGCCAGCAGGTCTCTGGGGTTACCTGATCCCTGAGCGAGCCTCCCACTGCAGCGTTCAATGTCCCGGACGTCCTTCAAGGTTTCTCTGCAGGTAGCGAGGAGAAAGCTCTCAGAGAGAAAGCGGTCGATAAGGTCATGTCTTCCTTCAAGGATAGCCCTTTCCGACACAGGATGAAGAATCCAGTCTCTCAGTTTTCGGGCTCCCATAGGGGTTGCGGTCCGGTCCAGAACACCGAGTAAGGTGTGTTGACGTCCAGAGCGTGAGTCAACGAGATCGAGATTGTGCTGGGAGGCTGAGTCGATAGCGACCTGTGTTCCAACCTTGCGAACTGCCAGAGCCCGAAGGTGGTCGCACGATCTGCGGAGCTGATACGACAGGTAGTGTAGAATAGCACCTGCTGCACTTAGGGCCGGGTGCATTCCGGCACATCCAAACCCGTCCAGAGACTGGACCTTGAAGTGGTCACGAAGGGTATGAACAGCCTGATCGAGAAGGAACGCATAACCGTCATATGGAAGACTGTCCCGGAAACCACCAAAAGTTTGGAGTTGCTCATCAGAGATAAGGAGCTCCGAAGGAGACAACCTGGTCAGTTCGTCTTCCAGTTGTTGGCGATCGGGGAACTCTGCGAGGGTGAATTCACCCGTTGAATGATCGACCACGGCAATCCCAAAGACTGCCTTGTGTTGGTAGATTGCCGCGAGGTAATTGTGCCGGCGGTCATCAAGCAGGGAAAGGTTATCGATCGTTCCAGCAGAAATAATCTGGGAGATTTCTCGGTCTACAATTTTTCCGGGAACAGGCTCAGAGGTCTGTTCCCCGATAGCAACCCTCCTACCTTGCTTGATCAGCTTGGCAATGTAGTTTTCGGCCGCATGATGCGGAACCCCGCACATCGGCACGCCTCCTCTCTTGGTCAGTGCGACATTGAGAAGGCCAGCAGCTTGTTTGGCATCCTCGAAGAACATCTCGTAAAAGTCCCCGAGTCTGAAAAACAGAAGTACGTCGTCGGGAAGTGACCGGCGCATCGACTGATACTGCGCCATCATGGGGGTGAGCTTGCCTTCCTTGCCGGCCACGCCTGAGGTTGTAACCGGGGATTACGATGATTGAACGCGAAAGTTATTCACAGAGCCTATCCAGAGAGAAACAGCATACCGTTTTGGATGTCCGGATCAGGGTCTGCTGACCTTGAACAGGTGTTTGTGATCGCGTGAGAGCTTGCTAGGATCAGGAATCATGAAATTCGCTCTCTTGCTCCTCCTTGCGATAGCAGGCGCACCTGGGTTGCCCTTATTGGCTGGTGAGAAGTGGGACCAGGATAAGGCGAAAAGTATGATCGCCAAGGTGCTGGAGGTGGAAAAGGCAGGAGGGTTGCCATGGAATCGTATTCCTTGGAGGATCCAGGCCCAAAGTGCGCTGCAGGAATCCCGGGCCACGGGAAAGCCACTGTTTATCTTTTTTTTCGTGCCACAGTCCGGTCCACCAACAGAACCTTGTGGGTTGGAGGGCCGACTTCTTCGAACGCATGTGCTTTCAGAGCCAAAGATCATCGAAATGGTGAAGGCGCGATGCATACCTATGAAAATACGGCTGGAGAAGGGAGAGGATTACCCCGTTGATTGGCCGGCACTGAAACACTGGGCTACAGCTTTCAAGTTTTCCAACGAAAGGGGATTTGCCGGGTGTTCAGTAATTAGCTCTGACCTCGCGATCGAATTTGGAAATAGCGGCTCGGCAAGAATCTACGAGCTCCTGAGTTCGCCGGCCTTTGATTCGGAAGCGATTCTCGGGATGTTGAAGCGGGCGATGGAACGGGTCAATGAGGAGCGATCAATCCTCGTCCAGCGAGGTATCAGCAACGAAGAACGACGGGCAGAGATTCTGCGGTTTCGCAAAGGGGTCACTCGAGCCGTTCGCAGCGAAGGGAGAAGAAATCTTCCCCCCGCAGGATATTCCCTGGAGCAAGCTCTTGAATTGTATCGGGTGGCTGGAGTCGAGGCTACGAAATAGGCCGTGTGGATCTACCGAGGCGGTTGACAAGGCCGGCGGTCTTGGCGAGTAGTTATCTGTTATGAAAAACCAGCCATTTTGTGTGATCCTTGCCCTTATCACTATCCTGGGCCTTTCAGACCCGGGAGTCGCTGCAGATAGTGACGCTCCAGAGAAAGAGGCTCCGCCAAAGGATATGGCCGAGGCGATGGACGCAATGAGTGGATCGCTTAAATTACTGCGCCGACTGAAGCGTGATCCCGATCGATGGACTAAAAGTGCAGCGATGGTCGCAAAGGGATCATCTGTCGTGATTTCAGCAATGAGAATGATACCACGGGAAATTCAGGATCTCCCTGATGGACCCGCCAAGCTAAAGGCACTTGCGGATTCACGAAGACTCATGGGGCTAACACTCGCCGGGTATGGGCGCCTGGAGTTAGCTTTCCTCGCGGAGAGTGAGGAGCAAGTAGAAGAAGCTCTTGATTTTCTGAAAGAGATCAAAGCTGAATCCCACGAGAAATATAACCGGGGCCAATAGGCCCCACGCGTAGCGAGCTTCAGGTTATCACGGAGAGAGGGACTATTCTTTCAACCTCAGCGCACAATACTCACGGGAGTGCCAATGGACAGCATGGTATAGACTGCTGAAGCAACCTTGGATGGTATTCGCACGCAGCCATGAGAGGCGGGGTAACGGGGCACCTTGCCTTGGTGCATACCCAGCCCTTTCCAGGTGAGTCGCATCCAGTAAGGCATTACGGCACCCTTGAACTCTCCACCTTCAGGAACCTCGTCTTCGGTAATGTCGGCGTCGTTCTTGTAGATATTACCCTCGGAATCGTAGATTGTTCCGTAGAGATTTGATTGCTTTTCACGCTGCACCTTTTCGACGATCCGATACCTGCCCGGAGGCGTTGGAAAGGTTTTTCGGCCGGAGGCAATGGGGTAATCCAATGCGATTTCGTCGTCGTTATAAATTCGAGCTCTCTGGAGCGAGAGGATAATCTCGACTCGTGTGTTTTCTTCGTTCAAGGCGCCGAAAGCGGTCGTATCCTTATATACCTTGTAGGTCTTGGGATAAGAAGGTTCTGCGGTGAAGTGGGCATAACTTCCCACAGGGTATGGGTTAACCCACTGCGCTTTCAGGATCTTTACCTGATCGGGATTCGGGTCGGGGGTAAGAGAACAACTCGTAATCGCCGGGATGATGGCAGAAAGGAGAGCTAGAAGTATTTTATCAGGAAGATTCATACGAACAGCCAATTCCTAGCGGGGTTATCGTAACACCGCGGGGAAGAATCTCAAGCATCTGATCGTGTCATCGGCTGGCAGCGAGGGCACCACGCGGTTGTCCGAGTTGCAATCGTGCATCGCTCCAGTGGGGAGTGGCATCTTGGACAGGTTCCTCCGGCCTTCCATCTGTGCTGAAATAGCCAAGAGCTGGGAGGAACCTGCTCGACATAGCTTCCGGGGGAAAATCCTCTCTTGCCGTCACGAGGCGAGTTTTTGTCGGCCACATGGCGGAGGGCTCCGCGGCAAACTTGCCTGCTTACCCGGCGAATGACGGCTAGATCAAGCTCCTGCAGTGGAGTCCCTGGAAAGCGGAAAAGCCGCCAGCAGATTTCATCGGCCATCCAGTTTCCTATCCCGGGAAAGATCGATTGGTCGAGGAGAAGGGCCTTCAAAGAGGTTCCTTTGCGGCGCGTCGTTAACTGCCTCAGGTAGGCGAGGGTAAACCTGGCATGTAAGACCTCGAGAGGGAGTGTCTCCCAGGGCTTGTGGTTTTGCTGGTGGAGATAGACCCGTCCAAATTGTCGGTAATCCGAGTAAACGAGGGACAGATTTTTCGTTCTTAGAACAAAATGGTCATGTTTGTCCGGGCAATAATATGGATCTGCAAGGAACAATCGACCAGACATTCCAAGGTGAATTTCCAGATAGATGATAGGGTCTCCAGCCGAGGGTTTTACGAGAGAATCCGAAAAACCAAAGAGGAGGCGCTTTCCGTGGGTGCGGCTGTCGACCATCATCTTGCGCCTAAGATGTGTTTGGATCTTACCCGCGGGAGTATCCCTGTAAACCCGGGTTTCAGGATGTGATTCTACAGCGATAACCTCCTGCCTTTGTGCTGGCTCCCAAATCCGACGGGCTAGTTCTACTTCGGCGAGCTCAGGCATTCCTTTGGCGAGAAAAAATCAAATGTAGATCTGGCGATGTCAAGGAGGGGGCGAGGCACTACCTTGAGATACGTCCCTGCGACTTTTGCTGAATCCGCTGCAGTAGTTCTGCAGTTTCGGGATGCTCTGGATCCAATGCTTTTGCTCTGTTGAGCAATGAGGCTGCCGGAGCCAGGTTGCGGTTCTGTTCGATCCAGACGCGGGCAAGTTTCCGGAGTGCCAGTGCGGTATGACCGGGCCGTTCCGGAGCGATCCTACGTATGGCGTCTCGAAGCCGGGTTTCAGCTCCAGTCGAGTCTCCTACCTGCATCAGGGCCGTAGCGAATTCGATTTGAAATATTGGGCCAAGAACGGATGATCTGTTCGCACCCGGCAAGGTATCCACAAGGTTTTCTGTCTGCCGGAACAATCTGGAGGCCTTGGTAAAATCGCCCTCGCGAAGGGTCGCAATAGCTAGCTGAGCCACGATGGAAGGGTTGTCAGGATAGTCAAAATGCGCCTTTTCCAAGGTTAAACGCGCCTTGCGGGAATTTCCGGAGTCAAGAAGCCGCTTGGCGAGTTGGAGAAAATCGGTTGGAGCTCCCCCAGTAATTCTCAGGACCTCAGCTTGATGATGAAGGGAAGGGCCAAGCTGGCCCTTCCGGGAGTAAAATTGAGCGAGGGCCTTGTGGGCCAGAGGCTGATCCGAATCAATTTGAAGTGTTGTATGCAAGGTTCGAAGTGCGGCATCCTCATCCCGATTGTAAAGCTGCAGGAGTCCAGCCCGGATCCGTAGGCCCAGAGAATCAGGTTGAATCTCCACGTGCTTTTCGAGGATGTCGATCGCTTCTGCAAGCTGCCCATTTTTTTGATAATGGTCAGAAGCGCGGCGCGCAGCCACCGGCAGGTGGAGCCCTGTCTCAATGATTTTCTCGATGATGAGATGGAGTGCGTCCTCCAGTTGTTTTGAGCCACCCGGGAGAAGCGTTTTTACCAAGGGATCGAGAGCGATCCAGTGTTCGGCGCCGGCACTTGTGACCGTCAGCTGATCACGGAGGACCTCAAGAGATTGATTTCTCTGGCCGAGATTCTCGTGCAGGTGAATAAGACGAGTATAAACCTCAGGGTGATTGGGAAACCGTAGATTTGCTTTGGATAAAATATCCATCATGGAATTCCGTGCAGCCTCGTCAGTGGAGACCTGCCTCTTCAGGAAATCAGCGAAGTATAATTGAGGATCCAGTTGCAGGGGATGGTTTTCAGCATACTGACGCAGAGTTCTCGTGGCTGCCGGCTGGTCTCCGGTTTGTTCCTGTAGAGAAGCCGCTTTCTGCGCGAGCACAAATGAGTGTGAATCGCGTTCCAGAGCAGTCTCGAAGTGTAGTCTTGCGGATGCTGGAGCACCGTCTAACTCCGCAAAAACTCCCCGGGCATACTCTTCCAGGGCAGTTTGAGCAGGCGCGTCCTGCCCGGGGTGGGCAGAGAGCGGCAAAAAAAAGAGCGAAGGGAGAGCGACAAAGGCGGCGGTCATAGACCGCCGCCTCGATGAGATATAATCAGGAGCGTTTTTCCGGCCCTCTTGACCAGGGTTACTCACTTTACCTTCAGCGTTCCCCACATGAGCTGGCCGTGCCCTGGGTAGGTGCAGACGAATTCGTAGTCCCCAGGTGTCGCGGGGAGAGTGAGGTAAAGGGTAAACCGGCGCCCGGGCGCTACCTGTGGGGTAGAACCGAGGAGAGCAGGACTGTCGGGGACAAAATTCTTTTCAATCGCCTTGGCGCCCAAAGCGATAGTTGCCTCAAGAATATTCTGGCGCGTTCCCGGCTTGATGACAGCGAGGTTATGCATCAAGCCGTCCGGATCATTGTTGGTGAAGGCGATTGCGAGTTGTTCTCCTGCCTTGGCCTCAATTTCCTTCTTGTCAAATTTCATGCCCCGCAGAACACCGACTTCAATCCTACGAGCATTGTCATAGCCCTCCGGCACCAAGCGTGCCGGGGCCTTGCTGAGGGCGTCCAGCTCGGCTTTCATCTTGGCGTCGCTGACCTTCGCAAGGGACTCATTACGGAAGTTATTGATAAAGCCTCCAAAGCTGGCTCCACCCTTGAAGTTCCGGGCCTTGGCAAACCAGGTGAAGTATTGCTTGCGCAGTTCCGGCGTCCATCCTTCGGAGACATTCTTGAGTGCGAAGACATAGTGGATCTGCTGCCTCTGTGGGTTGTTGGACTTTTGATTCAAAAAGCTATTTCCATACTGTCCGGAACGCTTGAGAAGTTCATCGTCAAATTCGATCTCCTCGAGGCCGACGGCTTCCTGACTCAGGAGCGGCACAGTTTTAGCGACCACGGCGGGATCACCGAGGTAGACAAGCATATCCACCAGCTCTCGATTAAGTGCATCAGTCTTAGCGGGGTAAAGAGGGCTGATCGCCTCGATGACAGACTCGGCAGTGGCGATGTCTGGTTTCCCCATCCGGATAAAGCAGAGGGAGAGAACGCGGAGGGCCTCTAGTTGCTGTGCTTCGTTCATGGCGGCTGGCGACAGTTGGCTCAATGCGTCAAGCAGCGCCCCTTGATGGCTTGCATCACCTTGTCTGGTCAGGGCGAGAAGCGCGGTCAAAGAGGTCTGAAGGTTATCTTCATTCAGGGCTTTGGCTGCCCAGTCGCTCACAGGTTGATGTTCGAGGGCAATCCTTGCGGCGTAGCGGATGAAGCGATCCTCATGCCCGAGGGCGCTCCAGACCTTTTCAATGGAGCCTGCAACGGCCTTACCGTGGTATTGTTCGAGATCACGCCGCGTCTTCCGGAGCGCTTGAGTGGCCTTTGTGTCCGGGAAGCGCCGGTCCTTGGAGACATCACCGGTGTAGGTCACCCTATAAAGAGCAGACTGGGTTCCCCTGCCCCCGACAGCGAAATACATGTTGCCATCCTTGCCGATGACCCCGTCTGTAACATTGAGGGGAACACCGGTAACGAATTCCTCCTTGATTCCGCGGTAGCTGGATCCTTCCGGCGCGAGGTGGATCGCGTAGATCGTTCCGTAGGTCCAGTCAAAGGCGTAGATTGCATGCTGGTAGTCCGCGGGGAAATTGGAACCAAGCCCCGACATTACTCCAGTCGGGCAGCCGGGACCGATGTCAACGGTCGGGGGCAGACAATCCGGGTACCAGGCGGGCCATTTGCCCGTCCCTGTGCGCCATCCAAACTCGCTCCCGCTTGTGCAGTGATAAACTCTGGTTGGGCGATACCAAGGTGTACCGCTATCCCACTCCATATCGGAATCGTAGGTGAACATTTCTCCGTGGGCGTTGAAGGCCACGTCATACTGGTTCCGAAAGCCCGATGAATAAAAGTTCCATGCTTTACCGTCTGGATCGGTATGCGCGATCCAGCCACCCGGGGCTCGAATACCGCGTGCATGTCCCCGGGCATCGGTCATTCTTGGGAGAAGAAGGTCCTCGGCGTAGTTTTTGGGGACGGAGTAGATTTCAGGCTTGGGGGGCTGGGTGTGATTACCGCCGAGGACCATGAGCGATTTTCCATCGGGAGTGAGGACGACCGCATGAGGCCCATGTTCGCCGCCACCCTGCAGTCCACGCAGTTTGGTGACCTTGTCGAGCTGGTCGTCTGCGTTGGTGTCCGTGAGGTAGTAAAGCCCACTGCCATGCCCTCCTACGCCGCCTCCGTTCACGCAGACATAGAGACGATTAAATGCCCAGAGCAGTCCATGGCCTCCGCTGATTGGAGCGGGCACCTTTTCCACCTTCAGCTCCTTGCCGAGGGTTATCCGCCAAATCCCTGCCTTGCCCTGATCGCTGCAGTAGAGACGGCCCTTATCGTCTATGGCCATGGAGACCCATGAGCCCTGCTGTCCCTTGGGCACCGTATAGATTTTTTCTACTTCAAAGCCCTCAGGGTGGACTACTGCCTCACCCTTGGAGGCAGGTTTCTTCTTCGCGACCTTCTTGGAGGCGCGATTGAGGACGATGTCCTTAACCTCGATCTTCATCGGGCTGCCGCCGTGAAGCTGAATTGCGACTACCCCCGAGAGAGAGCGCTTTGCCTTTTGCTCGTCCACCACTTCACTGGTGGTGACGCCGTTGACCTTGTGGGTAAGAACATTGCCCTTTGCCTGCACCGTGTAAGTATTCCATTCCCCGAGTTTGATGTCTTTCTTCCGGTCGAAATCACCCACGATCGCGCGTTTCCCGTCGGCAGCGACTTTAATCTTCTGACCCCGTTGGGCGATGATGCCGCGGCCTTTTTCTTCGTACATCATCCCGAGGTAATTCTGGGAAGGGTGCATGTCCATCTGGTAGCCACTGACAACCCAGTTGTCCTTGTTGACGAGCTTGGACCGATATTGGATTCCCGAATTGTTGTTTCCGGTTACTCTCGCCTTAAGGGTGAGCTCAAAATCATCAACGGCCTTTCCCTGGTAGACGAGAAAGGTATTTCCCTTGGTAGGGTTGTCGGCCTTGGTTTCGCCTACAATCACCCCGTCTTCGACGGACCAGAATTTCGAATGGCCTTTCCAGCCAGAGAGATCCTTACCGTTGAACAGTTTTTCTGGTGCTCCCAACAGGATGGCCGGGAGTAGTGACAGGGCCGCTACGGGCAAGAGACTAGCTTTCATGTTAGCCAGTAGGTAGCCGAGCAATGGGCCGTGGACAAGGCGCGTTTTACCCACCCGAACAGGCGACCTTCGGGTCGGAAAGCCCGGGTAGCATCCTGAGGGAGGAATCAATACGATTCCCCTCGTTTCATCGAAAAGATGACTGACCCGGATCCGGGGCAGAGAACGCCATCAGCGTTCTCCTCACCGTCCGGGCTCAGAATTCTACGACTTGTAACGCAAGCGCTTCTTGTGGCGGTTTGCCTTCATCCGCTTCTTGCGCTTGTGCTTGTTGATCTTTGTCTTTCGACGTTTTTTCAGCGAGCCCATGTTTAACAGTGGTTGTTCGGGGGTGGACAGGAGAGATTCTCAGGAGACGATTTTGTTTAGCGGGTATTCGATGATTCCTTCCGCTCCGAGTTCCTTGAGGTCTGGCACGAGGTGTCGGACCGCGGACTCGTCGATGATGGTTTCCACCGCTACCCAGCCTTCTTCAGCAAGGGAGCTGACGGTTGGACGGCGGAGTGAGGGTAGGCGTTCCAATACCTTGGGCAAGGACTTTTCGGGGAGGTTGAGCTTCAACCCGACCTTGTCTCGTGCAGCAAGGGCAGCTTGGATCATGAGGACCATACGCTCCATTTTCTGGCGCTTCCAAGGGTTGGCAAAGGCCTCCTTGGAAGCGAAAAAGTGGGGGAAAGAGACCAGTAACTCGTCAACAATGCGGAGTTTGTTGGCTCGGAGCGATGAGCCAGTTTCGGTCACGTCGACGATGGCGTCGACGAGGTCCGGAACCTTCACCTCGGTTGCTCCCCAGGAAAATTCGATGTCCGCGCTGACTCCCTTGCTCTCCAGATAACGTTTGGTGATTCCTACGGCCTCGGTCGCGATACGTTTTCCCTCAAGATCCTCAACTTTCTTAATCGGAGAGTCCTCAGGAACCACGAGCACCCAGCGAGTCGGTCGTACAGTAGCGCGGGAATAGGGCAGCTCAGCCATATCCTCCAAGTCCGCACCGTTTTCATAGACCCAGTCATAGCCGGTAATTCCACAATCGAGAAAACCGTCATGAATATAGGATCCAATTTCTTGGGCTCGAATCATGAAGATATCCAGCTCGTCGTCGTCGGAGGATGGCCGTAACCCCCGCGATGAGGAATATACGTGGTAGCCAGCCTTTGCCAGGAGGTGGAGGGTCGGCTCCTGAAGACTGCCTTTGGGCAGTGCTATACGGAGAGTGTTCGCTGGTTCGGCCACGATAGGATCCGGTTGGGGGCGGGGGTTTTACCTGCGAACGGCGGCGAAGCAACGCAAATATGAGCTCTGCGGAACCGAGGAGGCTTTCCCTCGCACCGGCGCCGGGATTTCCGGGAGTGGCCTACGCCGCTAGCGGATGGCCTGTGATTGAAGGGTATTTGGCCCTGCGAGGGCCTAAGAATCAGGCTTGCGACAAGGCCCAACGAACCATGGGAAGGTGCTCAGCACTCACTGAGGCGAGTATTTCGTCCCGAAATGCCTGTTCCTGAGCCTTGTAGCGCTCGATCGTTTGTTCCGTGACGGAGATTTCCCACATGCGGCGTGCGACTTCATCCAAGGGATTCTCGAGGGGTTCTGGCCCGGAACCCTCGTATTCAGGGGCTGATCCGCCAATAAGGGTATTTGTGCCCAGCAGGTAGGGAGAGAGTTCGTGAATTTGCCGGTCCCGGAGCTCCACGGTCGCATCTTGGTCCCCTCGGAGCTGCATGAGTTCTGGAAAGAGGGCACGAAGCTTCCGAACAAGGGAGCTGAGATTCTCGGATTCTTCCCCGCTGGAGCCGAGATCGCGTACCGCTCCTGCCAGTTCGTTCTTCACCCGATCCTTCGCGACGTTGAAAGGAACTAACTTCTGGGAGTCAGATGGGGAGTCTGCGGCGGGAAAAGAGCTCATTTTTGATAAATTCTCGGGGTAAATCCTGCGAAGGAAGGCGCCAACGCAGCGGTTTTTGGTCTTACAGGAGCACTTCTAGCGTCAAAAAATTAGTTTGCGAGCTAAATTTTAACATTTTGATTTAGCCTAATAATATCAAAATGCTTGGATTAAAGGTAAATCAAAGAGGGGCTTCGGGGGCTATCCCTAAATAAATTTAGCAAAAACTTGCCAAATGGGACTAACTTTAATAAATTTTTCTCGTGAGCGCACCCTCTCAATTTCAGCACCTCGCGGATGATCTATGGCGTTTAAGCCTGTCTGAGCTTCGGGATTTCCAAGGCGTGATTATTAAGATTATGGCTGCGAAAGAGGAGATTGCGGCTGTCTCGGAAACTTCTGCGGAGGAGCGGGATCGTGTGGCGGCGATAGAGCTGAAGGAGATCCGGGACTATCTTCAGAACGAAGATATTGCTCTTTCGGGACCTGAAGCAGTGGTTCTTGCGGCCTATTGCAAGCATCAGGAGGGATCCGAACTCCTTGATTCCAAGGGACTAAATATCTTTCTGGACTCCTACGGGCGTAAGCCTGCGAATACATCTACGGTAGTAGAAAAGCTCGGCAAGCGCTCCATGGTAGGGATCGAGGACGACGGGTTGCACTCTCACAAGAAGTTTAAGCTTACGGATATGGGACAGGATGAGGCATGGGAGATCCTGCTGCGTCTTAGACGCGGAAGGGACAAGGGTCGGACTCCTCTTACCGCGGTGATTTAGGGTCGTCCTTTCCGGGCTAAGTAGATCATCGGTTGTCATCTTACCTGACCCGATCCGACCTGGTTGCCGGCAACAGTCAGGTGAAGACCGCGGAAGCGGTGGTATTACGCCTTGCACCCTTCATCGGGTTCCCCAATCCTGCGCCACCCATGAGCAAGGAGATATTGGACGAGACGAGTGGATCTTTGACCCAGGCCGCCAAGGAGGCCCGGGGGCTAGCGATCGATGCGGTGCATGTGTGCTCTTCCGGGCACCTTGGACTCCCTCTGGGATGCGCCGAAATCGGAGCAGTTCTTTTCGGTGAGACCATGCGGTATAATCCATCGGCTCCCGGCTGGCTTAATCGGGACCGATTCATTCTCTCCGCAGGCCATGGATCGATGTTTCTTTACAGTTGGTTGCACCTTTCCGGATATGATCTTTCGCTTCAAGCGGTGAAGGATTTCCGAAAACTTCACAGCGTGACGCCGGGTCACCCCGAGTATGAGGAAACTCCGGGGGTAGAGGCGACGACTGGGCCCTTGGGTCAGGGCGTAGGAAACGCGGTTGGATATGCTCTGAGCGGAAAGCGAGCCGCCGCTCGATTTAATACGCCCGGGCACACCCTCTTTGACCATCGCGTGATCGCTCTTGCAGGAGACGGTTGCATGCAGGAGGGGGTTGCCCGTGAGGCCATTGCGTTTGCGGGTCACAGTGGTTTGGATAACCTGATCCTGATATACGATAGTAATGATGTGACTCTTGACGCCATGGCAGAGGTCACCCAGAGCGAGGATGCCGAATCCTATTTCGTGGCGGTCGGTTGGGATGCGGTCACCGTCGATGGGCATGACATCAGCGCGGTAGGGCAGGCTCTTCAGTCAGCGAAGGAAAATGACAATGGAAAGCCAAAGGTTATTATAGCCAAGACTCTTATCGGAAAGGGCATTCCGGAGGTGGCTGGAACAGCCGCTGGGCATGGAGAGGGAGGAGCCAAGTTTGCGGAAGCGGCCCGCGAGGGTCTCGGTTTACCTGCGGAGACCTTTTACGTTTCTGAGGAGACAAGGAAGTATTTTGCTGACCGGAATAGTGCAATGCAGGATGAATTTTCTGCGTGGGAAAAGACCTACGAAGCATGGGCTGCTGAAAATCCTAATTTGGCAGCCGAGCTTCAGGATGGAGTTTCCAAGTCCGTTCCTGATGACCTTCTCGACCAGATTCCAGAGTTTGATCCGGACCATAAGGACGCTACGAGGGGCTCGGGCGGCGCGGTAATTAATGCGGTGTCGAAGGCGGTTCCTCAACTAGTGAGCGGATCGGCTGACCTCTATGGATCGACCAAGAATTACATTAAAGACGATACGGATTTCAGCGCCACCAATCCATCGGGGCGTAATATCTGGTTTGGTATTCGTGAGCACGCGATGGGTGCAATTTGTAATGGGATCGCCTATGATGGACTCTTCCGTGCCAGCGGGGCGACGTTTCTGGTGTTCGCGGATTATCTACGGCCTGCTATCCGGCTAGCAGGCTTGGCGGGCCTCCCGGTGACTTATATTTTCACTCACGACTCGGTGGGAGTCGGAGAGGATGGGCCAACTCATCAGCCGGTAGAAACTGTGAGTGGGTTGCGGGTAATTCCAAATCTCGACGTGATTCGTCCCGCCGACCCAGAGGAGGTGGCAGGGGCGTGGGCGGCTGCGATGCTGCGGACTGATGGCCCAACGGCTCTTATCCTGACACGTCAAGGGGTCCCGAACCTCAGCAGTGTCCCAATAGCAGAGCGTCGTGAAGGAGCTGCTCTGGGGGGATACGTGCTGCGTAGGGAGCAAGGTGCGCTGGAGACAATCATTATGGCGAGCGGTTCAGAGGTCGAACGTGCTCTTGAGGCAGCGGATCGTCTCGGCGAAGGCGTCAGGGTCGTCTCGATGCCTTGCCTTGAACGATTTGATCGGCAGGACGATGGATATCGTGAGGCGGTACTTCCTGAATCCTGTCAAAAGAGGGTCGCCATCGAGGCGGGGGTCACCAACCTCTGGTGGAAATACGTTGGAACAGCCGGGCATGTGATTGGCATTGACCGTTTCGGACTCAGTGCGCCAGGCAATGTTGTCATGCAGGAGCTTGGCATTACGGCAGACAAGGTGGTGGAGGCAGTCGAGAATCTCTAGGACTCTGAATTTTCCCAATACGCGGCTGGTCCCGGAGGCTCTGGGCCCAACTTGCAGAGAAGGCGAACGTTCGCGAAAGGGTTCTTGCCTCGGAGGAAGGTCCGGTGGACTGTGCAGCCCCTTGGGAGAGCCAAGGTCTCCTTGGGAAGCCCGTGGCACGGGCAGGAAATAGATGGGAAATCCGGTGAAAACCCGGAGCGGTCCCGCCACTGTGTGGCCTTTATGAAAATTGAGGGCCAAGCCAGATTGCCAGCCTGAGAAGAAGTTCAAAATGCCCGCGAGCGACGGGTTGTAGAGCAGATTATCCAGTGAAGAATACATTCATGGTGACGATGAAGGTCACCACGCACTTGTTGGGTGCCACGGTCCTATTGGAGCGGGCGCAGGGTCAGGAAATTGAGGAGATGGTGGTGGTGGCTAACCGTCTTGAAACTCCGTTGCAAGCTGTCGGCAGTGCATTAACTATCCTGGGAGGTGAGGATCTTCAGCAGCGCGGCTTCGTAACCCTCGAGAATGCGTTACATCTTATTCCCGGGACCGGAGTTGGCTCCGAGGGTGGACAGCGTGGTTCAATCTCCGCTCTGCGGATGCGAGGCACGGAGTCTGACCACACCTTGCTACGGATTGACGGGGTCAGGGTTTCAGACTCCAACATACCACCCCTGAACCTGATTGGAGGAGACCCTTTGTTTGGTTACTCTTCAATCAGTGTATTGCGTGGACCCCAGAGTGCCTTGTATGGGAGTGAGGCCATTGGAGGAGTCGTGGACCTGAATACGCGTGGAGGCTCTGATGAGCCCGGGCGCCACTTATTCCTGGAGGCGGGTTCCTTTGGAAGTCTTCGGGGTGGTGGAGAGCTTCGGGGAGGTAGTGAAGGCACCCGGTGGTATATTGGCGGTAGCCGGGAACAGACTGAGAATGACCGTGCAGAAAATGATTTCAGGCAGGATCTGTTTGCCCTGCGGGTGGAACGGGATCTGGGAGCTGAGACCATCGCTGGAGTGACGGCTCGAGGTTGGTTCAGCAATCTGGTCAATCCTGGGAGCGTGGGGAGTTTTTCTGGGCCGGCAGAGGATGAGCGAGAAGCGGCTCTTCTCACGGGTTATGTGAGCCACCGGGTAAATGATCGATTAAGGAGTCACCTGACGGCAGGCCTTTATCGTGAGAAGTTCGAGGAGCAGGGAGATTTTCCGTTTGCCAGTGATGCAGAGAAGGCCTCTGTCGATTTACGGAATGTCGTGAGTTGGAACGGCGAGCACGAGACTGCGATTGGAGCCGTGGCGGAGTGGACAGCGTTTCAGTCCACCGCCACGCCGGTGGATGAACAGGGCTGGAGAAATGGGTTTTATGCAAACCATCTCTGGCGGCCGACTACAAGAGCCTCAGTCTCCCTCGGGGGACGTTGGGAGAATCTCGAGAGATGGGGAGACTCTCTTACCTGGCGGGCGACGGGAAGTTGGCAGGCTCCCGGAGAGGATTTCCGTTTCCATGGGAGCTATGGGACAGGTTTTCGTGCGCCCTCCTACTTCGAGCTGTTCGGTGCGATCCCAGCTTTCAATTTTGTTGGTAATCCGGACCTCAAGGCGGAGAGCTCAAGGGGTTGGGATGCAGGGGTGGAGTGGAAGCCGTCCGAGAGCCTAATCATGGACCTTACCTGGTTTGATAACCGGATTAGAAATTTAATTGATTTCAGCCCCGCCAATATTGGCAGGGCGACCACTCGCGGCATTGAGCTGAGTGCTCAGGGAAAGATTTGTGATCATTACCTCGGATGGCGGGGGTGCTATACATGGCAGCAGGCCAGTGATGATGTCACAGGCTCCCGCCTTGTCCGAAGAGCTCGGCACCGGGCCAGCCTCGATCTTATGAGCGAGCCCGTAAAAGGGTTGTTGTTGGGAGCGGGCATGACTTATAGCGGGGGGGTTGAAGACAACGATTTCTCAGTATTTCCCTCTGTCCGAAAGGAGCTTGATAGCGTTGTCCTGCTGCGTGCCTACTGCTCGTACCAGTTGAATGACAATGTCTCACTTCACGGCAGGGTGGAGAACCTTCTGGATCGGACCTATGAGGAAATTGCCAATTATCCTGGTCGGGGGCTCGGTGTATTTGGGGGAATGCGGGTCCGCTGGTGAGCATTCACCTCCTACACCCGCGGGATACCTACGGGGAGCTGCCCAGATAGAGCATTCGTGACGCTGTATCGAGAAGAGCTGAACTCTTCTCCAGAAAATCCATGCCGATAATCCCATCTACCGGTCTCCCGGCGCGGTCCTTGAAGGTTCTGCGGATTGGTCCCAGAGGAGTTACTGCAACTTGGAATTCGTGCACAAGCAATCTTCCAAAAAGCAGATTATGCAGCACTGCGCTGCGGACAGAGGCGCGATCACCGGAGGCATCAATGATCTTTGAGCGCGACGCCACGGATGGAATTCCGAGGCGGTCGGCGCTTTCCGAGGCCATGACGGTTACCTCAGCCCCCGTATCAACAACCCATGTCAGCAGGTGATTTTCGTAGCGGCATTTTACTAACAGGTGCGGAAGGCGACCCGCGGTCTCAAGCGGTAATAAATGGAGACCCAGCCCACCCTGCTTGCCCAGAGCCGTTATACCTTCCCGGTGGGTGTTGCCGGCTCGCGGGCCGGGAATCCACAAGGTTCCGACCCTGAGGTCTACGAGGGACCCGAGTCCATTGAGAGCGTCGATTCCCAGTTGCCCGTCGTAGCGGCTTGTAGCGGTGTTGCGCTTTGAGGGCGGCGCTAACATGAAGGGGAACGGCGTGGCGGTGACGTTACCAGCTCCCAGCGCTCCCAAGCCAACCCACGATGTTACCGGACGCCCCAGAGCTCCCCTGCTGACAACTTTAACTGATTTTTCAGGTGTTATGCCGCAGATTCTAGCAAGGTCGTAATTGAGATCGGTGCTGTTAGCCCCGGAGTCGATGAGTAAATGAACTTCCTTTCCGTTGACTCGGAAGTAGCCGGAATAGCGGGCGTCCCCCTTCGTCTTTTTTAATCGCAGCGGTTCATATCCCAGAGAGCTCAGCCGTTTTTCTCGAGCGGGGTTTGTCTGTAAGTCGGGCCGCGTCGCACATTGCGTCAGAACGGTAACGGCAAGTGCGGAGAGGAGGAGACTCTGCAGCGACCGCATGGCCTGAGTATAGTTCGTGATTTCCGAAATACGAATGACCAAACAAGAAATGTCGAGTCCTCGGTGAATCAGGAAAAGCGGACTGAGTGCTTTTTGGATAGGCGCAGAATATCACCCGACTGGGGATTCACAATGGCATTTGGATCAGTCATTTTTTCGCCATTGAGTTGGATCGCTCCGGTAGCGATGAACTGTTTCTTCAACTCTCCATTGGACTTCGTCGCTTCAAAGCCCTCTTGATAAGCATACGAGGTAAGCTGAAGGACGGTCATGTCGCTCGGTAGGTTTCCTGTCGCGAGTTCGGGAAGATCCGAACTCGCGAGGTCTTTTTTGGAGAACCGGATTTCCCAGTCTTCCCTCGCAGCCAGACCCGCTGCTGCGCTGTGGAAGCGGGTGACGATTTGCTGCGCGAGTTGCTTCTTTGCCTCCATGGGGTGGAAGCTCTCGTCGCGTCTGATCCCCAGAAGAAGAAGGTAATAGCGATCCATGAGCGTATCCGAGATGCTCATAAGCTTGCCGAACATCTCATTTGGAGAATCTGAAACTCCCACATAATTGTCGTATGACTTCGACATCTTCTTGACCCCATCCGTGCCTTCAAGGAGAGGCATGGTCATTACGACCTGCTGAGGCATTCCTTCTTCTTTCTGCAGGTCTCGTCCAACTAGCAGGTTGAAAAGCTGATCAGTTCCCCCCAGTTCGATATCTGCCCGGACCTCGACGGAGTCCCATCCCTGCACAATGGGATACTGGACTTCGTGTAATCGGACTTCCTGTCCTTTGTCGATGCGCTTACGGAAATCGTCCCGTTGGAGCATCTGCTGCATCGTGACGCGTGAATTCAGGCGCAGCACTTTTTCAAAGTTCATGTTGCGGAACCAGTCTCCATTGAAAACGACTTCAGTCCGGGCTTCATCGAGAACCTTGAAGGCCTGAGAGGTGTAGGTCTCAGCATTCGCCATGATCGCCTCACGGCTCAGGGGTGGGCGCGTCGCGCTTCGACCAGAGGGATCTCCGATGGCGGCAGTGAAGTCGCCAATGATAAGCACTGCCTGATGGCCGAGTTCTTGAAATTGTCTCAGTTTCTCGAAAACCACAGTATGGCCCAAGTGGATATCCGGGGAAGTGGGATCAAGGCCGAGCTTGGCTCGAAGAGGTCGCCCTTCCTTCAATTTGGACTCCAGCTCTCTGGGAGAGAGAACTTTTTCGGTGCCAGCACAAAGGGTGGCTAGGGCTTGATCAACTTCCGCCGGCATGTCTGCATGATTTCTACGCATGGTGAGCTGCTGGACAAGACAGATCCGCCATGATTAATGGTGATTATGAATGGGAAGGAGATTGAGCAGCCGCCGTCCATGTCCCCGGATGATATTGAGCCCGGGCGGTTGAGGGTCTTCGGAGTGTGCCATATCGTATTTGGTGGCCTTGGTCTGATGAATGTTGTGGGGGGGGTCTCCATGCAGTTTTTTCAACGGCTGTGGACCTTCACTCCACCGAATGGGCCGGACAAGTTGCAGGAGATCCAGAACGAGATGTACCGTGACTTGACGGCATACACCTGGGTTACCATTACGATGTCCCTGATCGTTGGGGTTCTGATTCTTCGCGCTGGCATCGCACTGACAAAACGACGTCAATCTTCGTTACGGCTTTCAAATATCTATGTGCTGTCCTCACTCATTGCCAAAATAGTTGCCGTCGTCCTTTTCCTCGTGGTGGCAATGCCTGTTATAGGAGAGGCGGTGACTGCGATGTTGGAGGAGTCCTCCGCCGCGCTGCCGGGATGGGTGGGAGGCCTGCAGGTCTTTATCGCGGTGATTGGCGTGATATCGTTTCTTCTCTCAACGATTTACCCCTTGTGCGCCTTCCTCATGCTCAATAAGCCTCAGGTGAAGGCATATCTGGCAAGACACGGCCGCTGATCACTGTTAGTCGACGGTGTGCCCCGCCAGTGTTTAAGCGAGAGTCCGGCAAAAAGCAGCCAGGAGAGTGGGGCGACCGACGGGACTCGAACCCGCGACAACCTGAATCACAATCAGGGGCTCTACCAACTGAGCTACGGCCACCATCTCCGGGGCCGGAAGCTGAAGGATCGGGGGAGACGATTCAAGGGCAAAGATCAAGGTCCCGGTCTGGGCGCCCGCAAAAGGAAGGAAGCAACGTCCTTTACGCCACGCCTGAGATTCCATAAGACGGTGACGGCTCCATGGACCTGTTGACACAGAAACTCGGTTACCAGTTCAAGAACTCGTCCCTGCTCGTGCAGGCGATGACTCACCCGAGCAGGGCGTCAGAACATCGGAATGAACCAGCGGATAACCAGCGGTTGGAATTTCTCGGGGACGCCGTCATTCAAGTCATCCTGACAAAGCACCTTTTTTGTAGCCTTCCAGATAGTGCAGAGGGCAGCCTGACAAAAATCAGGGCGAGTCTGGTCTCCAAACAGGCCCTAGCCTCGTGTGCCCGGAGATTAGGCCTTGGGGAATACCTCCGGCTGGGCAAGGGGGAGGAAGCCAGTGGAGGGAGAGACCGTGACTCTAATCTTGCTGATGCCTTCGAATCACTCCTCGGAGCAGTCTTCCTCGACGGGGGCCTGGCGCACGCGACCGAAGTTGCCATGCGGCTGATGGATGAGGACCTGAGCAACATTTCCGGGGGCGAAGATACCAGCAATCCCAAGGGACGCCTGCAGGAAGTGCTTCAGGCTATCCGGCGGGAGAGCCCAGTGTATCGAGTTCTCGAGGAGGAGGGCCCGGATCACTTGAAAGAATTCCGGGTTGAAGTTCTCTGGAATGGCAATCCCCTTGGCAGAGGAGGTGGATCGAGTAAGAAGAATGCGGAGACTGCTGCTGCACAGGATGCTCTTGAGCGACGCAGCTGGGAAGGCTAACGGGAGGCTCCGCCTTAAGATTGATGGAGCGTCGACACCTGCCAACCCGGGTCTCCTGCCCGGAGCTGCCTCCGGTAGAGGAGATTCTCACTGCGTCCGCAACCGCCGTCTTTGGACGAAATTTCAACGCCGAATTCTATTACGCGTCGCTTCGTTACGCCCAGTCTCTGTGGCTTGAGGGCAAGGCTGCGCAGGCGTTGTTACAGCTGAACAAGTCATTCATGGCGGACCTTTGTGAGGGCGTGGAGATTCTTGCTACCTGGCCCTTACCCTACGCGGCCAAGCGTTGGATAATGTCTCATTGCCCGGCAGACGAATTCCTTGGAAATCCTGTCCGTCATTACCAGCACCTCGCAACCCGAATGAGTGGAGTGCGTGCAGAGCTACGCCGGTGGCGGGCATGGGGTTGCTTCCATCTGGCAGAGCAAGTGCTGAGCCCCACCAGCAACCCCCGGGATGAAAGGCAGATTGAAATAGAACGAATTCTTGTTCCGTCCGTGGCGTGCGTTCTCGATCATCTTGACGGGCTCGGACTGCCTGGCGAGGCAGGATTGTATGAGGAAGTCCTTGCGAGGTAGTGATTTTGTGATGAAGGATGAGAGACTTTGATTCTTGAGCCGAACGCCGTCTCGAGTTCTCATGGCCCGGTCTCCTTATCTTATTGATTGATGAAAGCTCTGAGTCTTTTGCTTCCTTTCGTTTTGGTTGCCCTTGTGTGTGCGGCGAAAGTCGTGGTCCCTGAGAAGTCCTCTCATCAGCGAACAGTCCTCTCTCGTGGATTTGTCACTGAGGGAGCTTCGATTGGGGATGTGAATAGTGATGGCCATCAGGACCTCGTCGCAGGAACTCACTGGCATGCTGGCCCTGACTTCAAAAAGAGCTATCGTTATTATCCTGGTGGCGCCGTCGATCCCAAGGGATATGCCCACAGCTCATTCCTCAGTTGGGTGCTCGACGTCAATTCGGACGGTCGCAATGATATTCTCCAGATTGCGCATGGCCCCGCCTTTCATCTCGACATCTATCTGCAGCCAGCAAAAGGGACTGAGGTAGAGGAGTGGCCAAAGCATCGCGTTGTCACCAGTTTTGGTGGAGAGTCGCCCCATTTTGTTGATGTCACAGGCGACGGAAAGCCGGAGCTGATAGGGCTCAAAAAAGATGTCTGGGGGTTTTATACTGCGGATTGGAACGAGGTGACAAAGCCATGGTCTTTTCACGCCATTTCGGGCAACACCAAGGCGGGCCATTATACCCATGGGCTTGGGGTTGGAGATCTTAATGGGGATGACCGGCTCGATATAATCTGGAAGGAAGGTTGGTATGAATGTCCAGAAGACGCCCAGAGTGGTCAGTGGAAGTTTCATAAGTTTCAGTTCTCACCACAGGGAGGTGGGCAGATGCTGGTCTATGACGTGGACGGAGACGGAGACAATGACATCGTGACGAGCCTGTGGGCCCATGGATGGGGGATCGCCTGGTTCGAGAATGAGATGAGTGCCGGAGGGGTTTCCCTGAAAAAACACGTTATCATGCCCTCGGAAGCCAAGCCGGGAGCTGGAGGAGTCGCCTTTTCTCAACACCACTCCATGGCGCTTGGAGACTTTAATGCCGACGGCCTCACAGATTTTGTCACGGGTAAGCGCTGGTGGGCTCATGGCGGTGGAGACCCCGGAGCGGATCAGCCTTCGGTTCTTTACTGGTTTGAATTGAGGAGAAGTGAAAAACATGGGGTGGAATTTATCCCGCACCTCCTAGACACGGATTCGGGAGTAGGAACCCAAGTTGCAGTAGGCGATCTTGATGGGGATGACAAAACCGATATCGGGGTCGGGAATAAGAAGGGAGTTTACATTTTCCGGACCCGCTAACTCAGGGCTCCGGGGCGCTTCGTCGCCGGCGCGAGGCTTGGATAGAGCTGCGTGCTCCAGAGAATTGCCGGCAAACCAAGAGTTTCCGGCGTGGGTGGCGCTTAACGGAAACACGGATGTGGGATTGCCTCCGGTCCGGCAGACGCCTTAGGATGGGGCGTCATTGAGTCATTCCTAAGCCCATGAGCTATTTCAAAAGTTGCAAAGTCCTGAGGGGTGTTAGTGCCCTGCTTTTTTCCGCGGGGATAACGATTCTCTCCGCTGAGCCCGGCGATACAATCTACCAGCGAGGATTCCTTAGTATCGAGGAGGCCCATAAATCTATCGAATTGCCCGATGGCTATTCCCTCGAACTCGTCCTCAGTGACCCGAATATTGAGGAGCCCGTGGCCTGTGCGTTTGATGGAAACGGCGTTCTCTACGTGGTGGAAATGCGGACCTACATGCAGACCGCGGATGCGACGGGCGAGCAGGAACCTAGAAGTAGAATTTCACGACATGAGGACACGGATGGCGATGGGGTCTATGACAAGCACAGTGTCTTTATTGATAACCTTCTTCTCCCCCGGGCTGTTCTGCCCCTCGATGACCGGGTGATGGTGCACGTAACCAACACCCTTGACCTTTGGAACTACCGGGACACCGATGGAGATGGAGTCGCCGATGAAAAAGAGAAGATCTATGACGGGGGACGACGGGGAGGTAACATGGAACACCAGCCCAGTGGGCTGGTCTGGGGACTCGATAATTGGATTTACATTACCTACGAAAATCGGCGCTACCGGTACACCAACGGCAAATTGGAGATGGAGCGTATCCCCCGTGGGGGGGGACAGTGGGGTCTGACCCAGGATAACTGGGGTCGGCTCTACTATTCCACGGCGGGAGGAGAGAATCCTGCATTCTTTTTCCAGCAGCCTCCGGTTTACGGGATGCTTGATCTGCCAGGACAGACTGCCCGCGATTTCCGCCGTGTGTTTCCGATTGCGGAGATTCCCGATGTGCAGGGCGGTCGTGGTCGGGTTGGTTCCAATGGGGGCCTTAATAATATGACTGGATGTGCGGGTCAGGGAATCTTCCGTGGAGATCGCCTTCCTGAGGACATCAGGGGGGATCTGATCATTCCTGAGCCAGTAGGGCGCTTGATTCGACGAGCTTCTCTCGAGAGAAAGGATGCGAAAACCGTGCTGACTAACGCCTATCCCGGCTCGGAGTTTATCCGGACCCGTGATGCCAATTTCCGGCCGTTGTGGGCCGAAACTGCCCCGGACGGCCGGATGCTACTTGTTGATATGCACCGGGGTATTATCCAGCAGGGGAACTGGACGCGTCCGGGCAGTTATCTGCGGGGCGTGATCGACAAGTGGGGGCTCGACAAGAATATAGGCAAGGGACGGATTTATCGTCTGGTCCACAGGGATTTCACACCGGGCCCACAGCCCCGGATGTTGGACGAGACCACTGCCGAGCTGGTGAAGCATCTCTCTCACCCCAATGGCTGGTGGAGGGATACCGCCAAGAAGTTGATCATTCTACGCAAGGATCGCGATTCCGTCATTCCTGCGCTGAAAGAGCTTGTGCTCAAGGGTAAGACGGAACTTGGTCGGGCAAATGCTCTGTGGACGCTAGAGGGAATTGGAACGGTAGAGGCGGCCACTGTTGCCTCAGCGCTGGGCGATGATTCCATCATGGTGAAGGTTCAGGCGCTCAGAGTTGGCGAAGCGCTGATGGGAGAGGGCGACCAGACGGTCGTATCCTCCATCCTGCAACTGGGAGAATTGAGCGGGAGCCCCAATGCTGAGGTGGCAACTCAGCTCATCAATTCCATTGTCCTGAGCGGGACGCAGAACGAGGACCTGCTGGCGCTTGCAGATGAGGTCGCCAGGTCCTTCGAGGGAAACGATGCCGTCAAGGCGGTGGTCAGCAAGAGCGCGAGCATGCGAGCCCAAGCCCGGGCTGCGGCTGAGGCACGCAGGAAAAATGCGCAGCTGGCCCGCTCCATGGAGAAGGGCAAAGTGATCTTCAGCCAGCTGTGTTATACCTGCCATGGTCCGGATGGAAAGGGGACGCCAGTGCCTGATGGTAAGCCCGGGCAACTCCTGGCGCCTTCGATGGTTCAGGCTCCACGTATTATCGGGAGCGGAAGTATTATGATTCGCACTATCCTGCATGGTCTCACCGGACCACTCGATGGAAAGACCTACCCTGGTCTTATGGCCCCTATGAATTCACAGGATGACCAGTGGATCGCGGATATCGCTACCTATGTGCGGAATAGCTTTGGGAACAAGGCAGCTCCCATTACAAAGGATTTTGTGGCAGCTATTCGGGAGGAGAACAAGGGTCGCACCACACCATTTACGCTCCCAGAACTGGAAGCGCTCGATCCGCCTATGCTTGTCAATCGAGGGGACTGGACCCTTACTGCAAGCAACGGAGCTGATGGCTGCAAAAATGCAATCGATAGTGACGGGAGCAGTCGATGGACCTCGGGTAGGACTCAGAGGGGTGGAGAGTGGTTCCAGGTAGAGCTGCCAGAGGTGTCCAAGGTAAGCGAGATCATCCTGGATTCGGCGCCTGCAACCGACGATTACCCGAGAGAGTATGAGGTTGTGGTAATGGCGAACAATGAATGGAGCAAGGTTCTGGCCAAGGGAAGGGGCGACGGTCCCGTCACCGTGATCGGTCTTCCACTTGTAAATACCAAGATTATCCGGATCACTCAGAAGGGCCGTGCGAACGGCAAGCACTGGTCGATTCACGATCTCCAGATCAAGGGGAAGAAGCTGTAAATCTGGAAGACTGAAAATTCTAAAGGCCATCCCTGTGGGGATAGCCTCTTGGTGCAAGGGGTGGAAATCCAAATAATGACGACCTACCGTTTCGGATAATCCTGATTTTCGTCGAGGTCTGCATCAGTGATCTGATCGGAGGGAACCCCTTCAGTGGGAACCTCTGCCTTCGCGCACCAGGTAATCGCATTCAGGACGATCCGACGGAAGTCGTCGTGTCCCCAGTTGCGGTGGAAATGTCCTCCCGTGAATCCAAAACCTCGACCGCCGTCGGGACGTTCGTAGGCCCATGCCAGATGTTGTATTTCTCCCCGCTCGAGGGCGGCCTTCACATGTTGATTGCCGGAGTGAAACCCATTTCTTCTTTTCATCGTACTGGCAGGGGGATGGGCAGAGAGAATAGGGGTCACCCCTTTCATGTCCTCCTGAAAGCGCATGTGAAAATACCATTCATCACGGATCTTGAATGGCTTCACCCCACGGGTGATGGGGTGCTCTGGGAGCTCCTTGAAATCCGCATCCCAATGGGGGTTAACTGACCAGTTTCCTTCGAAGTAGCCTCCGATCCAGTCGAGAAACTTGTCACCCGATTTGCCCTTTGGCACCTCCACTCCATAATGGAGGCAGACGAGGCCGCAACCGTCCTTGAGCTTCAAATCGAGGCCCTCCAGGTGCTGGTTTGCCATATGGCGGCCTCCACCATCACAATAGAAAATGATACAGTCGGCATCCTCTAGCTCGGTGGCATTGGCGGGCCATCCTTTGGCGAGATGGACCTCCGCCTCAAGATTGTCACCCATATGCTTGTTCAGTTGATTGGCGAGCAGCAGGCATCCCGCCTTGTGCTCATGCTGGTCGTAACCATGGCTGCGGTGGCCAGCCATGAAGACTACCTTTTTTTTGCCATTGGGATCGGAGGATACCTTCTCATCCTTGTCTCCGAGCAGGGCCGGACCGGTGAAGGCCAGCAGAAGAATGGCTAGAAGGGCAGTAGTTGCAGTTTTCATGGTTAATCCTCATCACATCCTATCGGGAAGCAGATTGCAACCTGTCCGTGAATTCCGGGGGAATAACCTGATACGTCCCTGTCGGTGTTAGCGAAACAGCGGCCTCGATACGTGGGCACCGCCCTTTCAAGGTCCCTACTTAACCCTCATGACTCCCTTCATGATCCGCCAATGTCCGGGAAAGGTACAGACGAAGTCATATTGCCCCGGGTGGTCCGGAGATATGAATTCGAGGGCTTCGGTCTCTCCGGGAAAAACAAGCCCGGTTGCGGCTATGACCTCGGGAATGTCCGGGACGTAGCCCAGCTTCACTGCAGTTGGATGGTCTGCCAGCATCTGATCCGCCGCAGTTCCTATTTTCTCGAGAGAGCCCGGCTTGCCAATGACGATGTTATGGGGCATGGAATCGGTATTTTCAAAAATCAGTCTGATTCGTTTCCCGGGAGGGGCGTCGAAGACTTTCCTGTCGAAAAGCATTTGCTCTCTTACGGATTTAAGTACTACCGTGATGGTCTCGGTTCCCTTTTCTGGGTCCTGGCTCTGCTTGTCCCCTTCCTGAGCCTCAATGCTCTTCTTGAGCACTTGTGCAAACTGGTCGCCCTTTTGTGCCCGCTCATCGAGGTGCCTGATGAGGGTCGTCTTGGCAGTTCCAGAAGCATTCTTGCCGAAGTATGAAGCGATGGAAATGACCGTGCCCCCCAATCCTGACTCACTGGTTTCCTGCAGATAGATATCGTCGTACCAGGCCGTGCCCGTTTGACCTCCATAACCGCCGTAGAGAGCATGAATAATAATTTGCGTTGCACTGCCAGAGTCAAAATCAACTGAATACTCTGTCCACCCTGTCGTGCCGCGGACGGCCTTGGTCTTGTGTCCGACGCCATGGACATTGAACATGGATCCACTTCCTTTCACGTTTTCAGTCCTGATCCATCCCCCAAGACGGTAGCGGGTATTACGCTTCACCTTGATCGTGGCAGCCCATCCTGAATCTGAGCTCTGGTCGCTGGTGACCTTGAGACACATGCTCCCTTTGCGCCCTTCCTTGACGGCGGAGAAGGCCGCATTCCGGGATCCACCGTGAAAACGAGGTTCCCAGCCATCGGGTCGGCTACCCTGCATTTTTTCGATGTCTCCATTATGCAGGATATCTCTGGGGCCCTTGGTTTCATTAGGCCTGATAGTATCGAGGGCGCTTTTTACAAAGGATCCACCGTGTCGGCGAGCGGCCACCTGGAAGGCATCATGGAGAACAGGATCATTCATGATAACAGCCGGATCTGCGCTGATGAGTCCCACGAGAGCTGTGCCAATGGAATCCGAGTTTCCGACGCTTGCAAAGGCAAGGAGAAGATCTAGGAGGACTCTTGGTTCCCTGATGGTGATTTTTCCATTAGAGATGAACATCTTGGCCAGTGTGTCATCGAGGGGCGCGTTGCGGAGCGCGGCCCTCCTCAGGCCCGCATTTTTCGAGGAGAGGGCCGCCTTAATCGTCTCGAGGTCGAGGGATCCATTGCCGGCCTTGGCGTAGAACTCGTGGATATTGCTCACGCTTTCGATACTCTTTCCCTTTTCGACTGCTGCCCGCTGAGCCTCCATTCGCCAGAACATGTTACTACTCGCGAAATCAGCCTTGTAGGGGTCATTGGGAGAGCCCTTGGGATAGACCCTGTAAATTCGTCCGTGCTGCTTATCCCGGTGGGGAGTGACATAGGCGTTGCCCTTTCCCCGTTTGGCGTCCAACCCGGAGGATCCCTTATTAGGGGTTGGGTTGTGCTGAATCACGACATTGTACCAGTCACAGATCCAGAGCGCTCCATCGGGACCAACTTCGGCACAAACTGGTCCGGACCAAGCATCAGCAGAGTTATAAATGTTATTGGGTTGCTGTTGTAATTCAAAGCCAGCGCCCTTCGCGTGGCGGGCCCACTGCCCAACGAGTTTTCCTGTCGGTGCACAGATGAAGGCCATGTTGTTCCAGTAGTTTTCAGGAAACCTCCGGGAGGTGTAGAAGGCGTGTCCCGCAGCGGCAGTATAGCGGTGGTGCGCGTCGACCTGGCGGATATCCGTAGAACTCGGAAAGAAGAGAGGGTTGTCATCTGCTCGCGGAGTCCGTGGTTGACTGAGCCCGGCCTGTTCGTAGTGCCGCCGGGGAAAGGTGAGATAAAAGCTTGGGTTTGCGTTCGCGGTCGAGCCGTGAATGTCAAATTCCTCTGAGAAGCCCAGACCCCATGTGTTGTTGGTAGTGTTCTGCAGAAATTCCATCGCACTCGCATCTGGCTTGAATCGAAAGACCCCGGTGCCGAACCCATGAGTTTTTCCACCTACCTCTCCTCCGAATCCCGAATACCCCGTCGTGGCCCAGATCCAGTTGTCCACCCCGTAGCGGAAGTTGGAGGTTCCGGCGTGGGTGTCACCTGTGCGGATACCGGTGAAGAGGACTTTGCGCAGATCAGCCACGTCATCCCCGTTAGTATCTTTGAGGAAAAGAACATCTGAACCATTCGTACAGATGACTCCACCGTTTGCGAAGACCATGGTGGTGGGAATCGAAAGCTTATCGGCAAAAACTGTGAACTTGTCAGCCCGTCCATCCCCGTCGGTATCCTCACAGATCTTGATGCGATCATTTCCGATGTTTCCTGCCTGCAAGTTGTTCGGATAATCGATGGTTTCCACAACGAAGGCCCGGCCCTTGTGATCCCATGCGATATAAATCGGGTTAACGATGTCAGGTTCGGATGCAAACAGGGACAATTCAAATCCCGGAGGGACCTGAGCAAGCTTGATGGATTCCTCCGGGGAGAAGGGCTTGGGAACCTTGGTGACCAGCGTGCGCTTGATATAGCCAGGTAGCTGGACGTCGATCATTTCAAACTCTGGTAGTTTGAGAGCGGTAAGCTTACCCCGGGTTTCGTCCCCCACCGCCCAGTAAACTGCACGCTTGAGAAGGTCGTGAAAGTTGGGCTGGTCCCAGACACGGTGGTCGTGCCCGGAAGCGGTATAGAAGACGCGGCCCCTGCCCTGAGTTCTGATCCACGTCCATGGTTCTCCGTCCCTCTCCTGAAGGATGGTTCGATCGGAACCGTGGCGTTCATGAACATAGGTTTCGTCCCAGGCGGTAAAGCCCTCATAACCCTTCGTCACCTCATGGGTTGTGTTGGTCGTCCGGGGGGAGAACTCGGCGCCGCCATGGGATTTGAAGACACCTCCGACCAGTTTGACGAAGGCCTCGGATTTCCCGTAGCACGCCGAAGCTGAGTGGATAGGGAGAAACCCACCCCCATTTTCGACAAAATCGACAAGAGCTTTTTCCTGTTCTGGGGGCATGGCACCGCGCTGAGCCCAGTTGCCATACATCAGGACCGCATCGAATTGGGCCAAAGTATGGGGGTGGAGGGCCTCTGAGGGCTCCTCGAGGTAGGTCAGGTTGATTCCATCATCGCCGAGGTGCTTTTTCAGTACGCGATAGCGAGTGATGGGATCATGTCCGGGGTGGTTCTTTGTGGGAGCGCCAAAAAATAGGACTTCGAGACGGCGGGCGTCCTCTCGTGGTGAAATCAGAGGGGCCGCAAAGGCGGCCACCGCAAGCGCGAGGGTAAGGATGAGAGGCGTGTGTTTCATGGGAAATGATTACGATTCCGTATTAGAGCGAAGGTATTTGGTTGGGTATGCCTCTGGAACAAAAAAATCAAAGGAGCGCTAACAATGAAATTATTCCCCGGTTTTCAGGAACTCCACACACATTGCATTGGCCACGGATACTTCGTTATCGGTCTCCTTCAGTGTGCCATCGATCCTGATCTGGAAGACGGGAACGTTGCCTGATTTTTGTCCCGCAACAAGCAGCCAGCGACCTTCCGGGTCTACTCCGATATTCCGGGGAATCTCGACCTTTGCCGCAACGGTCTGAATTCTCTCGATCTGGCCCTCCTCAAGAACCTTGAATACGGAGATGGAATCCCGGCGCTCCCCCTTGACGTCGCGGTTGGCAGCATAAAGAAATTTTCCACTAGGGTGCACCCTGATCTCGGAGCAGCTCATTCCCTCGGAGTTGCTGTTTGCAGGGAGGCAACTGACTTCCTGTTTGGCCACTCCGAGAAGCCCACTTTCAGGGTTCCGGTCGTATACCGCGACGGTCAGGTGCAATTCGGTGAGGACGTAGGCCTGCCGTCCGTCCTTGCTGAATTTCATGTGGCGTGGTCCGGCACCGGCTTTGGTGCGGGCAGTTCCTGCCCTCTTGAGGGTAGCTGTTGCGGCATCCAGATTGTAAATGACTACTTGGTCGATTCCCAGATCCGGGGAGTAGGCGAATTTATTGTCAGGACCAGGGTAGATGGAGTGTGCGTGTGGCCCTTTCTGGCGCCTGAGGTTGATACTGGATCCTTCGTGCTGGTGAGCTGATCCTGATTTCACAAGAGACCCGTCCTCGTCGATTTTCAGAGCAGCCACGCTGCCACTTCCGTAATTCGCGACCATGAGGCATGTTCCTGTTCGGTCCACGGAAACGTGGCAGGGTCCTGAGCCCTCCGAGGGTTGAAGATTTATGGGGTTGAGCATGTAGTCCTTTCCAATTTGAAAGGCAGCTACCTGGTTTCCGTCTCCTCTCGCGGTAGAGTAGAGGTATTTTCCGTTGGGATGGAGAGCAAGGAAGCCGGCTCCGGAAATTTCGGCTGCCAGCTTTGGCTTTGTGAGTCTGCCTGTCTCGGAATCAAGATCACAGAGGTAGATGCCTTTGCTCAGTCCTCTTCCCTGAGTTCCAAGGTAAACTTTCATGGTGCCTGCCTGAGTCAGGAGCGGGGAGAAAAAGAGGAGGCTGGCGAGGAACCTGAAAAGAGTGAGTCTCATGGCGGGTCATTGATGTAAAATCATGGAGCCTCTGCAAGCCTTGGATGAAACGAAGAACTTATGGATGAGGAAGAGGGGCGTTTTCCACAGGGAATCTTACTTTGCCTGCATAGGATATGCCGGAACGCTGTTCTTGCGGTAGGGGGCCGGAGAAGATACGACTTCACGCAATGCGTTTTGTCTTCTGTTTCCTGATCCTGGTCTCCGTGCTTGAGGCTGCGCCGGTGGTGCCGGCAAAGGAGAGTAAGGCGTTTCGTGAGATTATGGCTGCAGTCGCGGACCCAGTGGAGGATGCGGTGCACCAGAAGGTGAAATTTCGCATCAATCACATCATGATGGAAAAGGACTGGGCGTTTGTTGATGCGCTTCCGCTGACCACAGAGGGCAAGAGGATTGATTACGCGGGCACCATGTTTGAGGAATGGATCGAGGAGGCCGATGAAGTTCTCTGGGTGCTTCTACGCTATAAGAGAGGCCGTTGGTACATCGTGGAGAAAGAGTTTTTCACGACCGAGGCAACCTGGATCGACTGGCCTCAATATTTTCGGGCTCCAAGCGGGATCTTCCCGAAGCGTAAGTTTAACTAGACGATCTTTTCCGGGGTAACCGCGATTCCTCCGACATCTATCTGAATACTATGAAACACTACACCTTCCTTATTATTTCCATCGCTCTGGGCTCCTCGTTTCTCTGGGCGGAGCGTCCTAAGATAGGATCAGTCATCCGGCATGATCCGTCCTTTGACAAACTCATTGCGAAAGATGCCGAGATCGAGGTTCTGGCTTCCGGGTTTGTCTGGTCCGAGGGCCCTGTCTGGGACAGGAAGAACAATCGACTCCTCTGGTCTGACGTTCCTGCAAACACGATTTACCAATGGTCAGAAGATAAGGAGGGTCATTCTGTGTTTATGACGCCTTCTGGATATACGGGAGTGACCGCGGGATACCCAGAGCCGGGTTCAAACGGGTTGTCCTTTGACGCCAAGAGCCGACTTGTCTCCTGTGAACATGGGGATAGGAG